>CALWPF010000008.1 GCA_944383355.1 uncultured Clostridia bacterium | reverse complement strand
GAAGATTTATAATAGAAACTGTTTTTTCTTGTCCGTCATAAGTAAATGGTTCGTAAGTGTTATAATCCCAACTTGTGTCACTAAAATAAAGTGGAACTTGTTCAATTTCCCAGTCAATCATAACACTATTTGTGCTTTCATCATTCCATTCATAGTTATTTGCGTCAATTAAAGCAAAAGTTGCAGAATATTCACCTGCATTAGTAGCGGTTGCATTTCCACTAACGGTAAAAAGAACATCTTTATCTTGTGCGTTATAATTTACACCTGTTTGCTTTTGACCGTTGTAAAATAATCTACTGCTTACTTTACTTGGTTTGTTTACTTGTTGTTTGTTTATTGTCCAGTTTATTGTTTCATTAAAGTTTATGTCAATCAATTCATAATTTGTTGTATCATAAATTAATTTTGCACTTGCAGTGTAAGTTCCTGCGTTTGTTGCAGCGTTATTTTCATAATTTACACTAATACCTTCTGGCAAATTGATTAGTTTTACTTCTTTTTTATTTCCATCGTAAGTAAATGGTTGTGAAGAGCTATAATTCCACTTAACACCCCACATATCAATTTGTGCTTTATTTATAGTCCATTGTTGAGATAAAACTAAATGTTCATCATTTGTTATATTGTAATTATTCTCATCATATTCGATTATTGCAGTTGCAGTGTAATCCCCAGCATCTGTTTTTTCATTGTTTTCATAAGTAACTTCAACATTGTCTGGGATATTAACTAATTCAATTGATTGTTCTTCTCTATTATAAGTAAATGGATAAGTAGCATCATAATTCCAATAGACATTCGAAAAATCTAAATTAGCTTTATGGATAATAAGAATTAAATTTTTGTTAAAATTTTTGTAAGACAAAGTAAGATTATAACCCTGCTCATTTGCATTTAAATTTTGTGGCAGCTCAGAAATTGCATATCCACCATCACCATAAAACAAATTGTTAGTAGTTTCGTCACTGTAATTTACAATTACAGATAATTTACTATTAATCATTTCTGAAATATCTGTATAATCACCATAACAAATTTCAATGGTATTGAATTGTTCATTTACTTCAGTTCCATCAATATAAACAGATATTCCTGTTTCTGTAACTTCTGGCGGATTGTTTTCACCACCACACGCACTTAAAAGAAATGCCGCTGGCAAAATAATAGCAAAAGCCATAACAAACATAAAAATTTTCTTTTTCATAAATCCTCCTTTTTGTTATACGCAATAAAAGGGTAGTTTGTGAAAAATGTCAACATATAACTATAAGATTATAATATCATAAAAATCACAAAATAACAAGCAATTTGCCTGTTTTCTTATTATCAAATCGTTAAAACAGCAACTGCAATAGCACCAGCGAAAAGCCCGATTGCTAATAGTATTTGAAAAATTCCGACAAATATGTCAAGTTTTTTATATTTTAAACTTGGAGTTGTCTGTAGTTCCGCTTCCAAATTTTCAATTTTCTTTTGATTTTTTTCAAGCAATGCTTTTCTTTTTTCTGCTTTATAAACAACACCCATAATCGCCATCGCAAAAGCAGTGAAGGCATAAACGCCACAATATTCAAGTGCAGCAATAAAAGTTGCAACAAAGAAAATACCAATAAAAATTAGCGCAACAACTTTTGCAATTCCGCCGCCAAGAGAACCGCCTGTCATAAGCGATGACAAAAACCAATATTCAAGCCCTAGCGAAGCACCAATGAAAAGCATTGAAAGGATCATAGAAAAAATTCTTGCACCAACGCCACCCCTTTCATATCTTCGCATATCTCTATAATGCCTACTTGGAATACTAAATAACCAACCTAAAAATTCCATAATTTATCCTCCATTCGCTATATCATAATATATTTAAGCCTTTAAAGTCAAATGCTACAATAATTTTTAGTCTTTCTCTTAATCTTTTTAATTTCAATTTTTTTGTTATGAGTATTACAAAATAACCTACTGTCCTATCTCTTTCACAAATCTTCACTTTGTCTCATTTTCAACATTCTCAAAGTGGCATACTCCAACCACTTTTTGAATTTCTTTAGTATCGTTAAAACCTCCTTTTGTATTTGATATTCACGGTGGCATCACTCAGTTATGGTCCAATTATAAGTATTTGTAGTGAGATGAATAAATCTTGTAGTTTAATATAAGTTATAAATAAAATCTTTGTAGGAATCAGTCAAATATACAAAATTATCAAAAAAAAGGATAGCCCCAAAACACTATCCTTTTATATTTTTTTAGATTAAAAGTTTACAAACTTTTTAACTCGCTTTTATTAAAAAATTATTTGTGATTACCGCCACAACCGCATGGGCACGTCCCATCATGCCCCTCGTCTGCGTTGTCTGGCAAATTATTTAATTCATCTAGTATATCATCTATATTAGCTCCGTGCACCTCAGCAGCCTCGGATAATGTCTCCATTTGACTAACTGGACAACCACAACAATGCATTCCAAATCCCATCAAAACGGTCTCAGCATCAGGGTTAACCTGCAATGCCTCACCTATGGTCATATCTGCTGTATATTTTTTATCAGCCATAGCCACACTCCTTTATATTAAAATATTGTATAATATATCACTAATGCAAGTTAATATCAAGCCTTGATTGCATAAAATTATTGCAAATTTATTATTTTTTATCTTTTTTTTGCTTTTCTGCTTCGCAATTTAAACAAACTCCATCCAACAATTTACTACCGCATACTGGGCATTTTTGCGAACGTTCTTGCAAATCTTCCTCCGGAGAACTTTTTTCCACAGAGATATCCACCTTACTACCACCTACTGTAACATTAACTCTCTCAGGCTCAGGCAACTCTATATCAATACTTCTATCTTTATCCTTTTCATCCAACAATGCCTCTATGTCTATCTCAGTAGCTTTATCTTTATTATCAATATCTAATTTTTTATCTTTTTTACTTTTGGATTTTGTTTTCTTTGGTTTATTCTGCTGTTGTTCATGTGCCACTTCCTCCAATGTACCAACATCTAAAGACTTTTGCTCTTGCTCTTTCATATTTGCACGATGTTGTTGTGTTAACTCATCAATATCAGCATTATATTTGCTATATTCATCAGGTAATTCGAGCTGAGGCTCCGTATCAATTTTTTCGCTTTCACTAGGCGATTCGCTCTCATCTATAGTGCGTTGCACCTCTTCTACCAGCCCTGTGTCACCCTTTGCCTCACTCTCTTGCTCCTGTTTAATTTGATTTGCTACCTTACCAGAAACTGATACATCAACAACTTTTACCGCATCAATATTGATACCGTAACGTGCAAAGTTTTTATTTAATTCCTCAAGTAAATATTTAGAAATTTTATCCGTGTCCAAAAAATCATTAGGATTTGAGTAATCGCTCTTTAACAATCTCAAATTACACTCTTCACCTATCAATTCACTGAGATATTTCTCTCCCTTACCCGCAGGGATATGCGACCACTCGTACAAAAATAATTTCATAAAATCAGCAGGTTTTGTTACTTGAATATCAACTGTACCCATCATTTTTACTCTATACAAACCATACCGTTTGCTCCTAGCACCAAATGCCCCACTGCGCCAAGACAAATTTTTAAAAGGTTCCAGATTAATATAATACAAGTCACACTTGAATCTATCCGGCACTATCACATCTACTTTGTCTTTAGATTTTTTTATTTTACCTTTTGTCAATTTTAAAAGTGCACTTGTTTTTGGTAGCATCGCAACACACAACTCATGCTCGCCACTAGGGAAAACATCCAAAGGTCTATCTTTGGCCACTACTAGAGCACACCAGCCCTCATCTACACGCAACTTTTCCCCAAGTTTGATAGTACTCACACTAGAACTCATTGGGTGAATAAGTGCATTTTTGCGTTTTTCAGGTAATGAAATTGGTTTGCGCTTAAACAAATTTGAAAAAAAACTTTTAAATCCCATAATTTTTACCTTTTACTTGTTGCAAAAAATTGCTAAAAATTAATTCTTAAAATAATTAAATAGTATAGACAATTTATAAGTATTATAAATAAACCAAATCTTAGAATAAACTAGATACCTTAATATATCACAATTTGCAACAAAAGCCAACTTTTCGGCAAAAAAATATCCTAGTTTTTTGCAATTTACACTTTTTACTCCAATACAATAATAACATAACACATAATCAGGAGGTCAAATAGTTAGTGTCCATCAAAAATATAATAGGAAAACAAGTCATAAGTGTATATGATTGTCAAAACTGCGGTTTCGTTTTGAATATTAACATATCAGCCAAATTTACCAAATTAACCACTATCACTATAGTAGATGAAACTACAGATATAATATATAAGTTAAACTGCAAAGATATACTAAATATCGCAGGTGATTATATAATGATAAAAAATAAAGACAAACTAATAGTATCTGCAGATGACATGAATAACAATTATTTTAATGCTACCATAATAGATACAGACGGAAATTCTTTTGGAACTATTAATGATGTAAAATATGATAAAAATTATAATATTTTATCAATTTTAGCTAATAAAATTGAGATATTGCCAATACAAATATTAACATTTAATAATGAATATATATTGATAAATAATAATTCCAAAATACTAAAAAAATCATACTTTGCGCCACGGCACAAAAAAATACCTCAAGAGGACTCGCAACAAACTGTAGAAATTTTACCTCACCAACCCACTTTACCTACTCCAATTAGAATTAATTCTACAGCATCATTACTTGGCAAGAGATTGTTTAGAGACCTAATTACACCAAACGGCGAAGTAATTGCTCGCAAAAATAGTGTAATCACTGTTCCATTGATAAACACAGCAAAACGATTTGGAATAATGACAGATTTAATTCAAAATATTAAGTAGTAATTTGTTTACAATAAGTAATAATCTTAATTGCATTAATTTTAATAATATTTTTTGAATTAAAAAAATATATTAGCAACACGCTAATATATTTCTTTTTTAATTATTTAACTGGTAATTGGTAATAACTTTTAACAATTCCGCAACACTTTTGTTTATCTTAGTTATCTCAGCTTTGCTTGCACCTCTTGCTTTTGCCTCTTTAGCCTCAATTTTTAACTTTTCTATCAAATCTTTTATCTTTTTGATATTCTTTTGTTTTTGGGCTTTGGTAGCATTGGCTTTGTCTTCCATAGCGCTCAAGGTCTCGTCAATTTGCTGACGCAACTCCTCTTGTTGCTTCTTTAATTTTTCGTTTTCCTCAGCAATTTGCTTTTGGATAGCTAACAAATCTTCGGTATCAGTAGAATTCTTTTCTGCTGGTTTTTCTACCACAACCACTATAGGTTCGGTACTCTTTTTGGTAGACTTTTTGGCAGTACTACTACTCTTTGACGAAGAACCTTTAGCCGTGGACTTTTTTGTTGTAGACTTTTTGGTCGTCCTCTTTGATGAGGTGCTAGACTTGGTAGTCTTTGGCTTTTCTTCTTTGACCTCAGCAACAGGCTCTGCGTTAGTTTTGGCAGGCTCAGGTACTGTCTCAAACTGATCAGCAGATTTAGTAGGCTCCTTATTCTCCCACTCAACATGGACATCTTCCTGTTTTTCCATGGTTAGTGGTGACTCGCCATTTTTCTCACCATTATTATCCCAATTATCAGTCGTCTTTGGTTGCGTAACATTAATATTTTCACTAGTTGGCTCCGTCACTTTTTGCTCAGGAGTTGCCGCATTATCAACTGTAGACTCTTTATTTTCATCACTCTGCTGTGGCATTGGCTCTGGTGCAGGTGCGACAGGTGCCTCCGTCACCTCTGTTGCCTCGGTAGATTGCTCACTAGCCTGTCCTGACTCAGTTACTTCGGACACAGGGGTCTCAATCTCTGGGGTCTGATCTATCGCTTGTTGTTCATTATTTTCTTGCGGTTGCTCAGCATTGGACTGTGCAACTTGCTCTGTTGGCATTGCGTTATCTACACCATTCTCCACTGTAGATTGCGTGTTTTCTGGTGACTCAGCCTGTTCATAGGCGTATTGCTGTTGATAATCTTGCTGTGTATTGTCACCCGTAAATGACATATCATCATAATTGGTAGGTGCAGGAGTAATCAACTGGTCATCTTGCTGAGTTTGTTGATAGTAATCCTGACCCTGTGGTGTCTCGGATTGCATTTGTTGGTCAGCATATCCGCTAGGTTGCATTACATTTGCACCATTCTCGCCATTATCACCATTATCCTCGGCAAGATAAGCGTACTCTGGTAGCAGATTGCCATTCTCATCATAGTACTGACTATAATCAATCAAATTGCCATTCTCGTCGTAATATTGACCATAATCAGTATTTGTATCCTGGCTTGCATTGTCATAATATTGAGTGTAATCTATCAAATTACCATTTTGGTCATAATATTGACTATAATCGTTGACTGTCTCGCCATTCTCCACACCCTCTACATTGTTTATAAGGTTAGGAGCATTCATATCTACTTGCTCATGGCTAGCATTATATGCCTCATTACCATACTGTGTATTATTGTATTGATTAGCATACTGCTGGCTACCTGTAGCTTGCATATTATCAGTAGGTGGTGTTGTAGGAGTATCGTCATCTTTGCCACCCTTTGACTTTTTATCTTTTTGTCTTAATTTCCTGTTGGTCAACCTTAGGTTATCAACCTCAAGATTCTTAGCATCTATTGCAGCATTCTTTTGCTCCAACTCCTTGCTAAACTCTTTTAACTTTGTCTTTAGCCTAGAGATTTGCAACTCATAATCATGCATAACTGCTGCAGTCTCTTGAGATACTTTTTGGTATATCTCATCATATACCTTGGTAGCAAAAGTGTTGTACTCTGCCTTGAGGGCGTCCTCAACACCAGCCTTGTTCTTTTCGATTTCTTCTTTGCGTTTTTCTATCTCTACACGCAAAGCATCTTGTGCGACCTTCTCTTTGTCTAGCATTGCCTTCATATCTTTTTCGAGCAAGGTCTTTTTGTCCATTTCCTCTTTGGCTTGTCTACGGTTATAGTTTATCTCAACACGGTTGGTAGTCTCTTGGATAGCTTTGTCGAGACGCTCCAGGTTTTCCTTGATAGCTTGTAACTTTTTATTTGCCTCTCGCTCAATATCGTCCATGTTTTGCTCAGTTACTTGATATTGCTTCTCTAGGCTATTGATTTCCTCTTGCAGTTGTATCTTGTGCAGTAAAAATTCCTCACTCTCATCAACGGCACGCTCAATAAGCTGTGCTCCATTGATACCCAAGTCATCAAAGTTGTAAGGACTGTGCTCTACCTCTTCACGCTTTGCCTTCTCTAACAAGCGTTGCTCCTCAAGCGCTTTTTTCTCCAAGTACTCACGCAGTACTGGGATACCCTCCTCAATCTCACGCTTTGTAAACAGCAACTCATAGTCTACATAGTCAGGCATGGTATTGGTAGCTTTGTCCACATTACGCACAAAAACAGTAAACATATCATAAAAATCACGGTTGAGATATTTGTATCTAGCCTGCAAAATCATAGAATATACAACACCAAATATGATAACCACAACAGGTACAGTAAGTGAACCAGCCAAGATGCTAGCTAGTCCTAAAGCACTCTCATTGTAACTAACCAAGCTCACTGACATAATGAATGATATAACTGCAAGCAAAATGGTAACAAATTTTGTTTGCTCTAATGACTGCAATACCGCACTATTGTAAAGTGGACGCTTGACACAATACTCTACAGAAAGATATCTACTAGGGCTACCCACACGCTCTAGCATAAATAACTGCCATCTCTCACGGATACGAAGAGGCAATTTTTTCATTCTGTTATTGAACTCCACCAAATTACTATCGTTCACAGCAGGGTGCTTGACTAAATATTTGTTGATCTTTTTGATAGCACGCATACTCTTCTCTTCGTATGACCAAATGAGCCCAACGGTATTGATAATAATCAAACCGATCAAAATGCCACCGAAAATATACAACAAAGTATCTAGAGTCAATGTATTCACAACTGACGACATCAAGTCATCAAACCAATCAACTGATGTCGCAGAACCAATCAAAGAAAACATATCTTACACTCCTAAATACAAAAATTTGTCTATTCTTGTAACTTCATTATATTAAATCGCTAGATTGTTTGTCAAACAATAATTTGCATTTCGTTCAAAATAGAATAAAGAATTTTTGACTTAACCTTGCAATTTAATGCACTTTCTATAGCTTTTTGGTAACATAGTAGTTGCAAACGGTATTTTTGAGCCAATAATGCGCTATCTTTTATTTTTGTCATCTTGTAATCAACCAAAATAGCACTGTCATCATACACAATAATCAAATCAATAATACCTTGTACTAGTATATTGTCGGTAATATTGCTACCTACCAATTGATTATATGGTATATTCATCAAAAATGGTTGCTCACGCAAGACCTTAGTCGCACCATTTAACAATGGCCTAATAGACCTAATACACGACAGTATTTTGTGATAATCCAAGAGTTTTAATTCATCAATTGATAGATTATTTTGGCAATAGTCCCTAACTTGTTCGGCAGTGTCCAAATAAAAATCTATCCCCTGCAAAACCTTGTGATACAGTGTACCCAGTACATCTGCAGAAACATCTGTACTGACATCTGCTTTATTCTCGGCTAGCCCAAAAGTCTTTGGCGTATTCACGAAACTAGAATTAATCTCATTTTGTTCCCTTAGTAATCCCGTCACAGTATTTTTGTAAGCTTTTGTTGTACTTTCTTGGAAAGGATACTTAAAACCCAAATATTTGTGGGTATCCTGCTCAAAAACAGGGTCATAGTTGCTCAATTTTATCACTTTAGTGTCAAAATCTATATTTTTTGCGCTTTTTCCTATCACATCATATGAGGTCAAAACAAACTCACAGTCATCATTTTTGCGAATTAACAATTTATCCTTACCGGATTTGAAGGCCTCTATCTCGCTTGATGTCAAGGTAGACAAAATCAATGCCAAGTTACTTTCACTGTTTTGTATAGCATATAAATTTTTTGTGGCAGTTAATTTGTCTAGATTTTGCCTTCCTATTATATATAAATTATTTTTTGCCCTAGTCATAGCCACATACAATAAACGCTCACTCTCTGCAAACTCCTTGCGTGCAATACTGATTTTGATAGCACTACGAGCCAACGTTGGATAACGGATACGCCTTGCAAAATCATAGTTATATAGTCCCAATCCAAACTCATTACTAAATAAGATATCCCCACGTTGGCTATCTTTATTAAAACCATGCCCTGTATCCACCAAAAAGACTATTGGATACTCCAGTCCTTTACTCTGATGCATGGTCTGTACATTAATAATATCTTGACCTTTTCCGGCATCTGCCTCGAGCTTTGGCAACTCAACAGAGTCATAGACAAATGCCAAATAAGAATATAAATCATTGTTATAAGAACGCCCTACAAAACTATTGATGTATCCACGTAGATTTTTTATCCGTTGTGCACCGTCTGGCAACAATGAGAGTAAACTCTCGTAATGCGTGTGATAAACAAACCAGTTTAATAAATCAAATATTGTGCTATTTTCTAATTTTTCTCTACCTTGATTAATTAGGTCAAATAATAAATTTATTTTGAGTGAAATATTATCATTACAAGTATTAACATAGTCTAGCACGCTTTGATAAAAATGCTCACATTCACGGTTGTGCAATCTAACCTGAGCCAACTGTTCCTCCGCCATATCTATAATAGGGCTCACAAGCATAGTCGTTAATGATATGTCATCACCAATATTATTAAGTAAATTGAGATAACTAAATAGTACTTGTACCTCATATTCATCAAATATACTATCTTTGCTAATGCTCTCAATAGGAAATACTGTCGCTATTTCATCTATAATTGCATTCAAATAATCCCCCCTACTGCGAGCCAATAGTGTGATATCACTAAATTTTATATCTCTAAAAGTTTTTGTTTCGGGGTCAAAAATTTTTGATTGCTTTTGTAATAAGTCAGTAATCTTTGAGATAATGATTTGTCCCTCGCTACGAGCCTCAATCTGCTCAGACACAGGCAATAACTCTGCGTCACGTACACTATACACAGCCTCTGGTGATTGTTTGGCCTCCTCATCTTTTGCGCTACGCAAGACACATACCTCTACCACTGGCAAAGCATTGGGAGGTGACGCAAAGTCTAATCCTGCATTCATCTTGCTAGTATTTGCATAATCCAATCCTACCAACTGATCAGTCATAATATCCCCAAAGATTGCATTTACAAAGCTCAATATCCTAGCATCACTTCTAAAATTATAGTTGAGTGACATCGCCTCTTGCTGTATATTATCCTCCTTAGCAAAATCACTCTGTTTTTTCATAAAAATCTGAGGATTAGTGTTGCGAAAGCCATAAATGCTTTGCTTTACATCACCAACCAAAAACACATTACCCATAGAATAAATCTTGGTCAAAATGCTCTCTTGTATATCGTTAATATCTTGATACTCATCTACATAAACTTGCTCATATGTTTGTTTAATCTGTTGAGCTATTGCCTCATCGCTCAATATCTCTAACGCATAATGCTCAAGGTCTCCAAAATCCATAACATTGCGTGATAATTTTTGTAATCTGTATTGCTCTCTATAGTTATCCACCAAATCAATTATCAAATTCATCAAATTGTGCGATGATTGCAAATCATTTTGTAAAGTCTGCAAATTATCTGTCAAAAAAACTTTTTCTCTTAAATTTTTAAGTTTGGTAGTCAAATCCTTTTTTAATAAATCAGCCCGTTCTCTTAAATCCTCACACCCCTCCTTTGCTGTCACTATTCTAGGTAAACTAGGCAGATTGAATAGTACAAAATTGTTTTGCGTAAAGGTATTGGACCGCTCAAAATTATGCAACAACTGTACAATATTTGAACACATTGAGGAGAGACTGTCATACCCAGCTAGATCACTTTCCTTGCGAATCTCATCAAATTGCTCAATGTAATAGAGCATCATCTGCACCGCATAATCGTTCACAAAATGACAAAATATATTATTATCCAAGTCACCAGAATAACTATCATTGACTCTAGCACGGAACTCTCTCAAATCTGGTTGATTACTCAAAAAATCATAAGTTTTTTCTACCAATTCCCTGACTTTTTTATCATTTCTTTTACTATCAAAAGCAAAGAATAATGGCTCAAATCTTGCATCTTGCTTAGCGTCCTCTAATACCTTGTCCAACGCAATTCCAGATATCACTCTAGCCTCATTCTCATCAGCAATATTAAATGATGGGTCTATATCAAGACAATAAAAATACTTTTTGATAATATTTTGGCAAAATTTATGCAAAGTGCAAATGTCCGCTTGCCCCAAATTATCCAATTGCTCCCTAATATGCTTAGCCTCATCAGGTGTACACTCATTGGACGCCAAAATGCGTTTTAACTCTCGTTCCAATTTTACAGCCATCTCGCTAGCAGCAGCATTGGTAAAAGTCACAACAAGTAGATTCAGCACTGATTTTCGCTCGCTTTTTATACTATCTGCTATACGTTTTATCATTACAAAAGTTTTCCCACTGCCCGCCCCCGCAGACACTAGGATATCACGGTTTTTTGTATATATAGCACGCTCTTGCTCTGGCTTTAACTGCATCAATCTAGACCTCCAAAACTCTCTACATCAATATCATAATTGTCGCTCCGCTCTTGTCTAATCTCGCCACACGCTATCCTACATATATTCTTGTAGTTACAGTACTCACAAGCACCCTTTATAGGTTTTGGCGTAATATACCCATCTGCCAATTCCAATATAGCCTTTGTGATCACTTTTTGACTATATTCCAACATAGCCTCAAACTGCTCCCTATTCGCATGTCTATCACTATTCTGCACTCTTGTAATATCATTTGCCTCTATAGCATCTTTGCTCTTGCTAATGGCAAACGGTATTATATCTGATTTTGGGTGGTCAAAATTAACCGAATCGTCTTGCGTATATAGATTACTGTATTCACCCAAAGTAATACCGTCCATCTTGTAGCCAGCATATTCGCCCCCATCAGATTCATCTACATACTCCCGATGTACTGGCAGATAGTATACTCCACCAATGCTAGCCTGCTCACCTTTTTCCCTCAGAGCCTTTATCATCGCATAGGCATAATAAAATAACTGTATCTTTTTACCAATATAAAAAGCAACTAGGCTAAACTTACCAGCATTTTTACTAGTCTTGTAATCTACAACTCTATACTTGCCACTATAATAATCAACTCTATCTATCTTTCCCTTGATATGTACCGCAATATCTGTATTAACGACAGCAATCTCTGGCACTGGCACAAAATTGGCACTACCAAAACTTGCCTCTATATACCGAATATCATACTTGCTATGTGATTGCTGATAATTAATAGCTCTACAGACTCTGACACATTCTTTTTTGAGCCCTAGCAACATATTATCGTTTTGACCTGTCGCCACAAAACGAACATACTCGGGAGCACTCATCACCTGATCAAAAATCTTTTGAGCAACGGCATCTACATTTTCGTCAGCGACCATACCTTTTGACTTTATTAGCCTAGTATAATTCTCTAATACAGCATGCAAAATTGTACCAATATCAAGGCTATCAATATTACTTGTTTTGTCCTCAGATAACTTTAGTCCGTATTCCAAAAAGTGCAGATATGGACAGCTGAAATATTTTTCCAACTCAGTAACACTCGCCTTTTTTTGCGCAAAAAATAATTTCTTTGCAGTGCTACTAGTAATAGCTATTTGACTTTTTTTAGATTGAACACGCTGTAAAAATGCACCGTAACCTACATCTAACAAACATTTTTGAGCAGTCGCTAATATTCTCTCATCAATTGGCAAATTTTGTCTCACGCTCTGTACCAGATCTCTCAGCATATTATCATAATTTGACCAATTAAATAAATATCTCTCACTCTTACCACCAAACGCATCATCTTGACTAAGCAAAGCATCTATACTGACTATACTGATAGGCATACCTTGCCAACTAAACGACTTGGCTAGATCAGTCATTACCGTACTAGGCAAATTTTTTTCACCATTAATTTGCAAAGGATAACTAATTATTAATTCGTCTGTAGGCGTGCATAATTCCATCAAAACAGCCTCTTTACTACGGGCGTTTACCTCCCTGATACTTGGCTCTATTTTTACTCGTTGCTCCTCTAGCATAGATATATCCTTATCAGTAATCAAGCCAATATCCAGCACCCAACTAGGTAATTTACCATTGCTAGCACCAAGAACATACATAGTAGGTGAAGTATCAAATAGGCTTTGCAAAGATTGACCAATATACACACAATCAAGTGACATCGGCATAATAGAAAGCTCTACACTATTGATACCCGTATCAAAAATACTCACAAAATTATCCCAACTGGTATCAAACTCAGCCAATATTTGTAACATTTCATCTAAAACCTTTTGGACTTTTGCCAAAGATTGCCTATATATACTCTGATTTTGCAGGTCACCATTACTATTGGCTTTATCAGCAAAACTCTCTAAAGTTTCTGACAAATGTAATTTATCTATTAACATATTGACGCTTACCACATATTGCCCAACAGTTGTAGCATCTTTTACCATATCAGCAAAATCGGCAATAACTCCCAAATGATTGGCAATGGCTTGGCAATATTCTACATATTCAACATCATCATTTAACCCATCTAAATGCCTAAATATGAGGTCATACTCCAGTCCATAGCGATTGATAACCCGCTCAACCAATTCTTGAGTAGCTCTATCAACCATAACCAGTGGATTTTTGATAAACCTTAGGATACTTTTTTTATCAAAATTGTTACTTATAGCACTAAATATGGCATTTAATAACTTGTACAACTCTGTATCCTGTAATTTAAACGGCATATCTATCCAACACGGTATATTGTATCTGCCAAAAGTTTGCCTCAAAATAGGTGCATATGATGCCAAGTCAGTACAATCAATGTTAATATCCCTGTATCGTACACCTTTAGTACGCACCTTTCGTAAAATATCTTTTGCCACAAAATCCACCTCAATTGATGGTGTACCAGCCTCATACAACTGCAAAAAAGGTCGAGGCAATTGCTGACTCTCTGGCTCATAGGCAAAAATATTACTGAGCATATGTCGTCTAATATCATTCATAGTACACTGGGTAGATATGATATTAGGAGTAATACATAGCTCTCTGCAGACTCGCATTATCTTGGTATGATGTGACTGGGTATATACATTAGCGTTATTTTGCCCAATATCAGGCACCAAAGCCCCAATGGATACACTGTGCGATGCACGAATAATTTGTGATACCACACTATAACCCAACTCTGTCATATTATCAAAACGACAAATATGAACATCACAGTTATCAAAAATAGATGCGTGTATTAAATTTTCTTGTAATAATTGTAATTTATTTGTGCTGTCCACATAATCGTTACGAATGTAGTCCTCATACCTTGCATATATGAGACTAATATCTAGCATTTTATCACGCAAAGCTACATCATTTTGTGCCATAGCCCCCTCACTCAAAGCATTAGGGGTAATACCACAAGACTTTAGTTGAGCAATACTATCAAAAATAATGCTAGCAAAATTTATAGTCTTGCTAGTACGAGTAAAACACCTCAGTTCCTTTGAACAATCGTTGATGATAGATTGCATTATCATAGTAGCACCCAGACTAGTCAACGCACGTTTTGTCCCCAAATTGATAGTGCGTGATGCCAACCTAGGCAAGGTAAATACCTCTATATCAAAACTTGACCTCAGACCTAGACCGTTTAATACAAATTTTTCCATATCAAGACTAAATCTATCAGGCACAACAAAATACTGTTTCTTGCCATCGCTCAAGCCTTTTTTGACCAACTCCAATTGAGCATTTAAGATATCTTGATGATTATTACCCTCAACAATACTAACACGCATCTAGTTATCAATCTCCCCACAAATTTTGCTGAATAAAGTTTAGCATAATTTGACACTTTTTGTAAAGATAAACTGGACCAATAAACTACTCATTTTTAGTATTATTTAAAAGAAAAACATATGACAATATAGACATAAATTTAATTAAATAAAAAAATTAAAAACAAAAAAATAAGAGTGCATCAAACACTCTCATTTTCACTCAGTATTTTGCACCATGCTTGGATTGATTTTTGCCAAAAAATCACGCAACTCTACCATTTTGCGACTCTTGACCAAATCATTTAGAGTCAAAAAGTTTTTTAAATTCTTGCTCACCTCGCTAGCTAATTTTAGCTTGGTCCGCTCAAGCTCATCTCTAATTTTTTTGTTTTGAGTTTTTAACTCAGTAATGAGCATATCTTTTCGCCTGGTATCCACTAGAGTCTTTTGTAATGTGCTATTGGCAAACTCTGCCTCTCGCTTGAGATTGAGACTCACCTCCTCCTCAGCAGTACGCTTGACCAATCTGACCAACCCCCAAAACAAAGCCTGGATCTCATCATCACGCAAGGGTTTGCTTTGTTTTATTACCGGCATAGGCAATATATTCCCAGATTCTACATTGGACGCTATGGCCCGTACAGGAATATTATTTTGAACAAGTTCCTCGATCACACTATCCACCATAGGCTTGTTATGTTTTATTAAATTACGGTATTTATTTTGCAACCGCACAAACAACTTTTTATCACCATTTGCAAGGTCCATACACACAGCACGTACTGACCTTGGCTGAGAGTAATCCAATACCTTGAGTAACAAATCTCTCTCTGTAATTTTATCAAATCTACGGGTATCGCCATCTGGTATCTTTACCCCAAAACTCTCTATATACAATTTGAGAGCATAATCTTTTTGTATCTGTTGCAACAAAAAATAATAATAATTGCGAACACTCATAGTCTTTCGTCTGTGCAAAGTAGCAAATTCCTCAAATACAGAGATTAGCCTTTGTCCATTATTTTTCTCTACACTACGCAGTAGCTCGATTACCTCATCGATAGCCCAACCAAATAATTTATTTTTCATACTCACCTCTCAATATTTTACTAACAAAATTGTTGACCAAAAATTACAAATTAGACATATTTTTTTGAATAAATAAATAAACAAAAAAATATTATAATAAGAGGTAGTAAAAATGGATAATTTCATAAGACTCAGTGGCGATGAAAATATAATATTTTTTGTAAATAAAATTGAGGCAGGAATCATTACTAATAATGATGATTTTTTGATGCTAAAAATATCCCAAGAAAAAGAATTTTTATTAACTGTAATACCCATACAAACCACTCAAGAACACAGCATCGGATATGTTGCAAAAATAGAATTTATTGATAACCTTTGGACTACAAAAAATCCCAATATAATTATCACAAAATACACAGAAAATTGTTATAAAATATTTGCAAAAAAAATAATAGTAGGTGGACTGGTAAACGAAAATAATATTACGCACTATCAAAAAAATTCTATAAATATAACACTATCAAACACTATTCCTCAATTAATAAATTTTCACAATAACTCAATAAATAACAGCATAGTACTTGATTTTTGCATCAAAAACGCTGTTTTTGAACAGTTTTTGGAGTACTATGCACTAAGTGGAACTACTAGCACTGCACAACAATATTTACTCTTGCTAGATGACAAGGGCGACAAGATATTA
Source organism: uncultured Clostridia bacterium (assembly GCA_944383355.1). Taxonomy (GTDB): domain Bacteria; phylum Bacillota; class Clostridia; order Christensenellales; family UBA1242; genus RUG666. The sequence goes on along the minus strand of CALWPF010000008.1, from coordinate 38,603 downwards.
GAATTGTGTGCAGATAAAATAGAAAAAAACGCACAAGATATTACTACTCTACAATTATTAAAAGATGTAAATGGGCATGGGTACGTAACAAATTACAATATAAAAAATAATGAAATAAAAATGCAAAAAAATTATAGTGTATATCTAGATAATTTACCCAAAAAACCAGCAAGCAATTATGCAGTTTGCTGGGCATTTGTAGAGGCAATTAATATAGGCAACATTGCACTAGCCCGAACATTTTTGAGCAGTGAGTTAAATACTCTGTTAGATGACCAGCATTTAAACAATTTTTTTGGCAATTATTGCGAAATGGAACAAAACTGGTTGACTGATAATCAATTTATTATCTGGGTAATAGATGCGGACACTCCCAAAAAGGCGAGACCATATACATTTGATGTAAAAGATGCCAAAATATATAATATAGTTAATAATGATTGATAAGTATTTTATTTTGTAGTAAAATATCTAATATACACTACTAGGAGGAGGTCCATTGTCTACTTGGATAATTTGCTCAATCGCCGTGGGAGCAGGATTGTTGCTGTTAGGTTTTTTGTGCGTTTTGGGCGCAAACAAACGATTTAACAAACTCAAAAATAGTTATCAAAAAATCAGTATAAAATCAGGCATAACATCTACTGACCTAGTGCAATATGTTGATGACATCAATGAATTAAATCTAGGCGTAATTAACTTGAGAATCACAGCAGATGACAATTCTTATTCTCCAGCAACAATGACGCTTAATCTTAGTAGTGATGTAATTGATTCGGACAGTATTTATGCTGTAGCATGTACAGCACATGAATTGGGGCACGCTAGAGAGCACCAAAAAGGAAGCAGAGCACTCAATCTATGGTACAAGTTATCTATTGTTGAGATGTTTACATCACATTTGGTATTGCCATTTTTTGTAGTAGGCCTTATCATGTCACTGTTTAGTGGTTGGGTAATGCATTTGGGTACATTGCTAATGAACTTATCCACATTATTCACAATATGTGCATTACTGGGTAGGTTAATTACATTACCGACAGAGCAACATGCAAGTGATTTTGGTATCAAACTATTACAGGTATCTCAAGCACTCACAAGAGATGAGATAAAAAAATCCGAAAAGTTATTAAACGCTGCATTGGGAACATATATTTATGGATTTTATGACAGACTATTTACGAATTTTAAGTTGATAGGCAAAGTATTCAAAAAAAGCAAAAAACATAAACAGAGGTAACAAAAATTATGAGTTTTTATATAATGTATTGGCTATTGGGTATAATAGTGTTGCCTGGTCTAATCTTGGGTGCAATTGCACAAGCCAAGGTCCACAGTACATACAAAAAAATGAGCCAAGTGCCAACACGCAGAGGAGCTACTGCAAATCAAATAGCTCGAGAAGTACTAGATAATAACGACTTGTCCAATATAGTCCTAACGACTACGCCAGAGACCTTGGGCGACCACTATGACCCAAAAGGTGAGGTAATAGCGCTCAGCCCTGGAGTACACGAGCAATCTAGTATTGCTAGCGTGGGCATAGCCATGCATGAGGTTGGACACGCCCTCCAAGACAAAGAGGGATATGCTTTTTCCAAATTAAGAAAATTTTTGGTACCTGTAATCAATTTTTGCTCAACAGCGCTATGGCCACTCATCATCATAGGACTGATATTTAATTTTGCTGCAGCATCTGACTCAATAGTCGGTGACATATTCATGTGGGCTGGTGTAATATTTTTTGGTATGAGTATTATTTTTAGTCTAGTCACACTCCCTACTGAGATAGACGCTTCAAGGCGAGCATTGCGAGTATTGCGAGACAATCAATATCTTGAGGAAGATGAATTAGCAGGAGTCAAAAAGGTGTTGACAGCAGCAGCTCTTACTTATGTAGCTGCATTGCTAGTAGCAATATTAAACTTTGCAAGATTCCTCATCACAATTTTGCTGGTAAGAAACAATGAATAAATAAAATAGGCTAATTCACTAGCCTATTTTATTTTACACAAACAATTATAGAATCCTTGACAAATTACCACTCAATAATCAAACTACAACCACACTATTATTAACAAAGGTTGCACTAGCACCCCAATTTTTTAAGCTATCTCGCAGTGTTCCTATCAACACATCAACAGTAAAGTTTGTAATATTTGATATCCCCTCTTGCCCCTCTATAGAGAGATTATCATATATGTATTGCATAGCAATTTGATTATCGTCTGCACTCAATTGATTAATACGTATACTACTGCTCAGGATATAATTATTAGCTCTAGAGTTATCCAATTCTGCATTCATAGTGAGATAAAAATACTCTGGTAAATTCTGCAAATTACCCATTATATTAGTAATATTTAGCAAGGTAAACACACTAATAAATCCTGACAAGTCCACTCTAAAAACTAATCTAATATCAGTGATATTTGCATTAGTATTCAACACACAAGACCTAGCCTGCAATATAGTGCTCAAATCAGCGCCATCATCTTGATATTGACCGAGCATTAAATTGATAAGACAAGCAATATCTTGACCATTTAGAGTCAATTCCTGATTGACATATGTAGAATCTGCACCAAGTACATCTACTCGTAGATTTCCCTGATTGTCAAACAGCAAATTTTGAGAATTGCTCATACTGTTGTTTATCTTTGAATATAGCGAAGAATAACTACTATTCGTTATAGCATCGCCCTCAACCGCAACAGAATCATATTCTTGATTCAATAACCCTACAAACTCAGCAAATTCTGGGTCGGTAGAATAATCTGTACGTAGCAACAACACAACTACAAATATAATAACACACAAGATCAATAAAATGCCAACTACTAGAGGAGAACGGCACCCAGAATAGCGTACTTTTTTATATTTTTCTGCCATACTACCTCCTCATTTTATTTTGGCTGTACTCGCTATATAATATATCCCCAAAAAGTACCTTATTAAAATAACAAACATCTACCTATATCTTACCAGTTATTCCCAAAACTCCCAAAGTGACAGAAACCGCCGTAACTAGCATAATACAAGCATGTCCCAAACAATAATTCTTACAACCATAAAAAAATGCAATTAATTTACCATAAGGGCCCGCCTTTGCTATCATTTCTTGCTGACGAATTGTCCTACTCTCTTTTTCCATCTTTTTGGCTTGTTGGCGCTGTTTATTCTCCAACTTATCCACTATGTCCAAAGTCTTTTGAGGGCGACTCTGCGCAGAGGGATTCTTTAATCTATTTTGTATACGTTTTTGGCGCTTGTCAAAAGCCATTTTTTCCGCACGCAATTTTAACGCATTGGGCTTTACTATCGGCTCTTGAGAATGAGCCGCTTTATTAACTAGCTGCTCGTTCAATTTGTTTTTAGTATAACTTGGATCTTTCTTCTGGTATTCATTACGCTTTTTCTGGACTTGCTGTTTGGCAGATTGACTATTTTCAGATTTGACTCCAGAAGATGCGTCCATAGTAGTTCCACCAGATTCAGCGACAGACACAGATGCGCTAGGTTCCTCAGAGCCACGTTCCTGCTCGTCTACCTCGTCATCTGCACCGCTATTGTCATTAGGATTGCTACCACTAGTATTAGTAGCATTTCCATTACTGTTGCTACCATCTTCTGCCATACTTTACCTCCCGATTTTTCCTTTTAAAATGTATCCGTATATCACCGCGCCAGAGTTTTTGATGCTACTTCTGCCGCATCACTATTATTGATATAAACCAGATAAACAACTACCCCAATAATAGCAATGGGTATTATCACTCTCAAAAGCAATTTTAGGCACCCCAATACTCACATCTCCCTCAATATAGAGTATTATATAAAATAACTTTGGTTTAGTCAATAAAAAATTACTTAACAGTACTCCCAAAGCCGCCCTCACGAACGGCAGTAATCTCAGTCTCATCATCTACAGTAAAAAAAGGCAAAAATATCCCTTGACCTATTTTGTCCCCAGCCTTTATAACATAATCTTGGTCGCCATAATTGTACAACCTAAAGCCGATGTTCCCATCATTATCAATATTGCCATAATAATCGCTGTCAATAACACCAATTGTATTACTAAGCATTACACACTTTTTGCCCATTCCACTAGTAACACTCGTCAACAAAACAATATTTGGCTCAAAAAATGCCTTGACATCTGTCCAAATCATACTGGCAGTTTTTGGTGAAATAACCAAATCTATAGGAGAATAAAAATCATATCCGGCAGAGTGCTTGGTGGCACGTACTGGTAATTTTATCTCTATCCCAATATTTTTACGAAAAGCAGGGTCTACTACTTCAAACTTTCTCAAATCCGGCACCTCCAAATAATATATTGAGTATATCATATAACCCTAATTAAGTAAAAATATTTTAAATAATAATCAAAATAAAAAAAACCAATAAAAACCGCTAACTATACAGTCTATATTGGTCAAATAATTAGATTATTAATTCGTCGGGTAAAACTACTTCGCATATTCCCTGCTTTGCCTTGCAAAGAGGGCACTCGTCCCAAGCCTCCTTACCCGTACCGACATATCCACAAGCTGGACAATACCATTTGGTTTCCTTATCTTTTTTGTAAATTTTACCTTGTTTAAATTGCTCATACAATTCTCTAAAAACAGCCTGATGTCGCAACTCAACATCCATAATATTCTTAAACAACTCTGCAATGTCCACAAAGCCCTCATCTCTTGCTGTCAAAATGAATTCGTTATAAATCTCCGCCTCCTTACCTTCGTCATCTGCCAACAATTTTAGGTTAGTCTCTAGGTCCCACTTTTCTTTAAAAGGAAATCCTGCACAAATGTCTATGTTGTCTACACGCTCCATCTCTGCATCTTGAATAAATGTGTATAGCATTCTTGCATGATTAAACTCCTGGTAAGCAATCTTGTCAATAATCTGAGCAATTGCCTCATATCCATTATACCTGAATCCGTATTCCACAAATTCATAACGAGTACGAGCTTGGCACTCACTAGCATAAGCTCGTGCCAAATTCAAAAATGTTTGACTATCTTTTAACTGCATAAAAACCTCCTACAAAAATTATGTAAAAGATTAATATTTTTATACAACAATAAATAAAATTAAAAATAAAAAGTAGTATAATGCACTACTTTTAAATAAAATTATTCCGTTGACTGAACTAAGCCCGAGATACTCAAAGTGACATTTTCATCATAATTCTCTGTTTTATAATAATATACATTAGGATAATCGGTAGTACTAGGGGCTGTCATACCCGTAGGCATATCACCACTCTCTACCTGCTCCAACGCTGTACCATTTGCTTTTACAGATAATGTTGTGGTAGGCTCCTTTGTATAAATTGCAAAAGCAAGGTAATTTTCGTCATTGTCTCCCTTACTAAACGTGGCTCCTCTATTATTACCCTGCTCAAACACTATAAGTGCAACCTCATCATTTCCTTGGGTAACATAATATGTATTAGCATATTGCTTTGAAGTAGTACTATCATAGTTCCATGCCCCAGTGCTACCTTCCTCAAATTCCACTGTCAGCATCGGTCCAGTGTCATTACATGCTGCAAATGCAAAAGCACAAGGCAACATGACCGCACACGCCATTACAAAATTCAAAATCCTTTTTTTCATAACAACCTCCAAAATTTAACTAACAATATTGCGTATTGCTAAACTGCATTATAACAAAGCCCAAATAAATTCACTAAATAAAACTATTAACAAAAAAAATATCATTTTGACTCTTAAAGTCGTATAAAATAATATTTTGTTGAAAATAAATTAGAAAAATTTTAGAAGTTTAAAATATGTTGGTATATTTATCCTATCACTTAATCAAATCTAAACTTGTAAATTAATGTTTAATATACCTTGAAGGTTTTTAGAGGCTATAGGCAAAACAACAGCAAAAAACTAAATTAAAGCCAAAATGTTATTTTTGTTGTATTTGTATTGACTTTAAATAATATTTATTATATAATTAATTTACATTAAAGGCAGATGGAATGTAATTTGCGCCATTAGCTCAGCTGGATAGAGCGTTGGTCTACGGAACCAAAGGCCAGGAGTTCGAATCTCTTATGGCGCACCAAAAGAACGTAAGTCGAACATTCGGCTTACGCTTTTTTATGACAGGGTTATTTTTACTCTGCCGTTTTTTTGATACAAAAAGTAAACTGCTTAAAATCATGGATAAAACACGAGCTTGCAAGCCCGACATGAGCTAAAAAATAATATAGAATTTTGCAAAACGAGCTAATGTAATCCCACCAACTTAAGGGGATTTTTTGTACAATAAAAAACTCACAACTATACTATCCATTAATTTGTTGTGAGTTTTGTTTTGCGTTATTAAAATTTTGGTGTAAGTCGCAAAAATTTGCAGGAAAGTACTAATTTTTTACTATCTATCTGCTATTTTTTTGATTGTTCTATTCTTTTTTGATGCAAGTACTGCAACCATTACTGCGCATAACATCAAAACGATTACCAAAGATAAAATCACCCAAAATGCTGGACTCGGAGTGTTTTGTGCTCCATCAGCAACATCAACCAAAGCATTAATTTGGCTGTTGAGTGCTGCGTTAATTGCTGTTATCTCATCTACAGTACTATCTGACGCCTCATATGCGATAGTTGCTTGCTCCTTAGCCTGTTGCAACTTTGACCATGAGAGTTGTGTAAAATCTGATTCGTTTAAGTTATCTATCTTAATAATTGTCTCATAAAGATTTTGCTTTGCAATAGCCAAATCACTCAAGACATATATCAAAGATTTAATGGCATTGTCCAATGATGTTGTGGCATCATCAACATTTGCTTGTGTAGCGTTTGAATCAAGCAACAATTTATTAGCCGCATTAATTGCATCAAGTAAATTTTGCCACGATTGTGCGGTAAACATAGATTGATTGTATTGACTAGCTGTATTAACTAGTTGATTTAGTTGGGTTTTGTCTGCCCTGTGCTCCAGGGCACCCATAGCGCTCTCCAATGCTGTATTAGCATTAGCAACTTGCTCCTTGGTCGCACTAGAATCTATCAGCACCTGCTCTGCCGTTGACAAAGCATTTCTCAAATTCTCCCAACTATTACTAGTGTACTCCGAAACGCTAAACGCTCTAGCGGTTAATATATTAGACCTCAGAATACTAATATTTACCAAATTATTAATGGCTGACTCAATCTTTGTAATAGCGTTGTTTACATCGTACTCTACAGCATCAATATTATCCAACACTACTTGTGCTTGAGATAGCGTTGATTGCAACTTTGCATAAGATGTGCTAGTATAATCTTCTTCTAAATAACTTGCTACCTTATTAATTGCATTCGTTAGTGGAGTCTTGTCTGCCCTTTTTTGTAAACTATTAATCGCAGAGTCTAGTATGGTATATGCTGAATTTACTACTACTTGACTAGGATTACTGCTAGCCAAAACTGTATTTGCCCAATTCACTGCACTCTGTAAAGTATTCCATGTAGAGGTTGTATAAACATTTGCATCGGTTATGAGAGCACTACGAGCCAAGCCAGCTTTTAGAGTAGTAATTATTACCAGCCCCTGATAAGATGATTGTAATGATGCCTTGGCATTGTCTACCTCCAACTGAGTAACTCCAGGATCAGCCAATCTAACTGTCGCCACCTCATAAGCATCATTAAATATTTGCCATGTATAATCTGTATAGTCACCGTTTGCATTACTCACATTTGAGTAACTTAATATGACACTACGTAAATCAACCAAATTAACCAAGTTGCTAATAGCAAGGCCCAAGGTCTGTCTAGCACTATCCACCTCTGCTTGAGTAGCATTAGGATTGGTTGCAACTAATTTTGCATTTACTAACACTACTGAATAGGCATTCCAACTATTGACAGAATATCTGGCATCACTATTATTCCCCAAAGGGGCATATGTTATTGTCCTATTTAATAGTGAAAAATCAGCTCTTTGCAATAAATTATTGATAGCATTAGCAAGTGCAACTGATGCGGAATTTATCTGTGACTGGGTAGCGTTATCCAATAAAACAGTATTATTGGCAATGGTCAAAGCTACTAAGTACTCACTCCAACTATTAGGTGTATACATCAACTCACTATCTTTGTACTGATTTGCTTTAAAGATATTCATCTTTAGTCCTGTCAAGTCCACCAAGTTACGATAGGCATTATCCAGAGTAGTTATTGCACCATTAACCTCTAGCAAAGTAGCATCATTGTCAGCATATACAGACTGAGCGGTGCTCAACGCAGTCGAAAATCCTTGCCAACTACTAGCAGTATATGCTCCTCCATTGGTTAAACCATAATATCTATCTATACACTCAGCCAAAGATGAGATATCTACCAGTGCTGATATTGCCTGCTCCAAATTATATTTTGCCTCAGCAATATCGTTATCTGTTGCACTAGAATTTGACAAAATTGCCATTGCCGATTGTCGCGTAAGACTATATTGAGTCCATGAATCAGTAGTATACTGTCTATTACTATTATCACCGCTTGGTGAATTATCTATCACATATTGTAGTTGTCCACGAACGTCATCTTGACTTGTAGATGTGTCATCTATTGCAAATAATTCTCTATTACCTACCACACTGCATATAACTATCGCACTAAATAAAAATACACACAAAAGTGTGAATGTAAATAATAGTTGCAGTCGATTATTATTTTTAACTGGATTCAAAATATTCACCTCCAGGCTTTATCCTAAAAAAACTAAATAAATTAATTATATTGACATTATATCACTGCAGATTTACATAGTCAAGAGCATAAAAAAATTAAGTAAAACATAATGCTTAGTTATCAAATTTTTAATAAAAATTTTATATATTTACTACAATTAAATAATTATGTATTACATATATATTTTACACATAAATAAATAAAATAATATACTTCTCTTATATAAGTTATTTGTAAGAAATTAGGACCATATTATTAGTAATTTTACCTTATTTTATATTAAATTTTATACGTTAAAAAACAATCAAATAAATAATACAAATATATAAATAAAAAATGGTGTATAAAAGATATGCACCATTTTATCAAATAAATAATATTAAAAAATTATAATTTTAAAATTGCAATTTAGTTGGTTATAAAAATTAAATAATTATATTCATTTTATTAAAGACTGGCTACTTGTTTTTTGTCCTTAAAAATTAATTTGGGTGAAGTATGTTTTACAATGCAATCACTATCTACAATTATTTTTTGTAAATTATTTTGACTAGGCGCAGAATACATAACCTCCAGCATTGACTCCTCCATTATGGTGCGCAAGCCACGGGCACCCATATCTAGTTTTATGGCTTTTTTTGCTATCTCTCTAATAGCGGACTTTTCTACCTCCAACTCTACACCATCTAGGCGAAATATTGTCTTGTATTGCTCAATCAGACTGTTTTTTGGAGTTGATAATATATTTACTAATGTCTTTTCATCCATATCATCTAGCCCCACTACTATAGGCAATCTGCCCACAAACTCAGGTATCAATCCAAACTCAATTAAATCATTTGGACGAGTCTTTTTCACAAATTTATAACTCTCTTGCTTATTCGTCGTCTGCTTTGTGTTAACAAAGCCCATTGGTTGTTTGTTTTCCCTAGCCTCTACGATATCACGGAGGCGCACAAAGGCTCCACCACAAATAAATAATATATTGCTAGTATTAATCTGTACAGTATCTTGATGTGGGTGTTTGCGTCCGCCTGTGGGAACTACATTTGCTACAGTACCCTCCAATATCTTTAGCAAAGCCTGTTGCACTCCCTCTCCAGAGACATCTCTAGTGAGACTAGTACTCTCTGATTTGCGTGCAATCTTGTCAATCTCATCTATATAAACTATGCCCATCTCCGCACGTTTGATATCATAGTCAGCATTCATGAGCAATTTGGACAGCACAGTCTCCACATCATCACCAACATAACCAGCCTCTGTCAGAGTGGTAGCATCGACACAGGCAAATGGCACCTTTAGTATCCTTGCCAAAGTTTTTGCTATCAATGTCTTGCCCACTCCTGTAGGGCCTATCAACAATATATTACTCTTGTCCAACTCGATTTTATCTTTATTTTTGCTATCAAAGTTATAATTAAGACGCTTATAATGATTATAGACTGCTACCGCCATAGTGCGTTTAGCATTCTCTTGACCAACTATATATTCGTCCAACTGCCGCTTAATCTCCACGGGAGATGGTAGACTCAAACGAACCCCATTATGTCGGCAATCAACATCACGCACTATTTCCCTACATATCTCCACACAACTGTCACATATATAAGTCATACCATCTGGACTAGCTACTAACTTTCGTACCTCATTGTGCGCTTTTCCACAAAAAGAACATATGGCATTTTCAATCATAAACCCTCCTATATCTACAAACTATTGTCAACTTTTTAACCAAATTTATACAATTTTATCTGTACACATAGTATTTATTTATTCTTGGTAGTCTTGCGCATATTCTTTTTTAAATCATTCTTATCCAATTTTTTGTCAACTAGACCATAGGCAATAGCTTCATCAGCGGACATATAGTTGTCTCGCTCTATATCATGCTGTACTATAGACTCAGACTTGTCACAAAAATCTGCTAGCAAACTAGCATAAGTATTCCTATCTTTTAATCCTTCTTTGTAATATATCTCTATCTCAGTAATTTGTCCCTGCACACCGCCCCAAGGTTGATGTATCATGACCTTGCTATGAGGCAACACATAGCGCTTGCCTGGCTCACCCCCCGCCAATATGAGTGCAGCGGCACTAGCACACAGTCCTATACAAATAGTACTAACTGGACTATGGATAAATCTCATAGTATCCAAAATAGCCAATCCCGCTTGCGATACTCCACCTGGAGAGTTGATATACAAATGTATATCTTGAGTACTATTCTTGCTATCAAGATATAGTAACTCAGCAATAACGGTATTGGCTACTGTGTCGTTAATCTCTCCCGAAATAAATACTATCCTATCCTCTAATAAGCGTGAATATATATCATAAGAACGCTCACCAGAATTAGTCTTGTCTACAACAGTTGGGATTAACATATTAAATTGCCTCCAAAGATGAATTATTTTTTGGTTGACTTGGTTGACTTTGTAGTCTTTTTATCATCTTTGGTAGTTTTTGTAGTTGTTTTGTCACTCTTTTTTGCAGTTTTAGTCTCAGCAGACTTAGTCACCTTTTTTTCTGCAGGTTTTGCATCTTCTTTTTTTGCAGTTTTACTAGTAGTGGCTGTCTTTGTTGATTTTGCAGGGGACTTTGTACTAGCTTTTTTTGCAGTAGGCTTTGACTGCTTACCTGTTTTTGGTTGCACCTTGTTATTTTCGGTCAATACCTGCATCAACTTTGACATTAGTATATCACTATAAATATGGTCTAACCTACGAGGCTCAACACTTTTTTTGTAATCTTCTAACGATTTGTTCGCTATTTTAGCGAATTCCTCCAATTTAGCATTCATCTCATCATCGCTAACACCCAATCCCTCAGCACGAACCAATGCCTCAAGAACTTGCTTTGTCTTTGCAATTCTCTCAGCATCTTTTCGGTGTTGCTCACGCAACTCATCTATAGTCTTGCCCAAGTAATTTGCATAAGACTCTAGAGACATACCTTGGTAATTTAACCTAAAGTTGAGATCTTTCATCACAGCATCCAACTGTTGGTCAATCACTATACTAGGTAGCTCTATCTCACTAGCATCTACTACAGCGTCCAATATTGCGTCCTCAGCTATTGTCTGGTTACGGTGCTCTATCTCATGCCTAATCTGTGCCTCTACATCTTTTTTGTAGTCGTCTAAAGTCTCATAATCACCCATAGATTTTGCAAAATCATCATCAAGAGCAGGAACCTCTGGCACTTTTACAGCCTTGATATCACACTCAAATACTGCCTTTTTGCCAGCCAACTCTTTTGCACCATAATTCTCAGGAAATGTTACACTAACTGTTACATGATCTCCAGCCTTGTGACCTATCAACTGGTCCTCAAAATTATCAATAAACGAATGAGACCCCAATTTTAACTCATAATCCTCAGCTTTGCCACCATCAAATGGTACTCCATCTAAGGTGCCCAAAAAGTCCAATACTACAACATCGCCACTGGCACTGACTTTGCCATCTACAACATTGGCTACTGTCATATGCTCACGAGCGTGCTCCAACTCTGCGTTGAGCATATCATCAGTAAACTCCAATAGGTCTGCTACGACGTCCAACCCCTTGTACTTACCTAATTTTACCTCAGGTATTACAGTCAACTTGATGACACCGTCCATTTTGCCTTCCACAAACTTTTCCAACTTGATCTCTGGGTCTCCTACTGGATTAATCTCTGGATTAGCTGTCAACGCTGCCTCATAAGCTTTTTCCGCTAAGTGTGCAAAAGCGTCCTCAAAGAATACTGACTCACCATATGTGCGCTCTATCAATCTACGAGGGGCTTGTCCACGCCTAAAACCTTGAATATTGTACTCACCCTTGGTCTTTTCGTAAGCTGCCTGCACAGCCTCTTCCCACTCAGGCTTGTCCGCACTAAATTGAATCTCTACCGTAGTCTTGGTAGGTTTAACTATCTTGTACATTATGTTCCTCCACTGAATAAATTATATATTAGTCTAACATATTTTGATAAAAAAGTGAATAGTTATTGTGCTAATTTTAGCAAAAATAACAATGTTTTTTACACTTGTCTAAAATTGTCACGATATAATAGTACAAATATCTAGCATTTAATAAAAAACTCTATAGTAATACTAAATAATACACTTAGTTGTATTACATTGCTAACACAAAAATCAAGCCTCAATAAGAAATGCATAAATAGAATACGAAATAATTATCAAGGCTCTAATACTACTAGAAAACGAGTAATATAAAACTTTTATGTTACTTTTGTAAACAAAAAAGTGCATGAAATCACGCACCCAAAACGACACGAAAACTAACCACAACCAACAAGATACCTAGTGCACAAATAATGATAGGGGTCACCATCTTGAGCCATTGCTGAAACTTTTGGTTACGCAAATGACGCTCTACCTTGCGAGAATAACTAAAGTTATCCATTGCACTCAAGTCACCCACCTCGTCTGCATATAGATAGGCATCTTCGTATCTCATCTCTTCCACTTGTTTTTTATATTTTACATATCTAATAATAGCCAAATAACTAGCAATACCTGAGGCAATCACCAGAGCAAAAGATGCAATAATAGCCATAACAGATGTCACCCATACCAGGCAAATGGCTATTATAAATACCGCTATGCAACACAACATTACTATTATCTCTGGTCGCCTAAAATCCAAATTTATCCTCAAACTTTACCCTCTATTTTACCAAATATTAGCAACTATAATCATTACCAAAATTACCAAAGTAGACACAGACTGTGCGACCATATACCACACGCTACGCTTGCTACGAGCATAGTTAAATCCAGCAACCAGCACAATAAAATACGCAATAATATTGGCTAATGCCATTATAATATCAATCAAGCCAGTAAACTCCAAGCCTGGCAAAGATATAGAATTACCTTGAGCCAAACCAACAAACATAGCAATTAGAGATGCTACCGCTATTAATATTGAGGCAATAAACCCCAACATATTCAAAAATCTCCTAAACTCGTAATTTGCCATCGTACACTCCTATATTCTTAAAAAATATTATACAATTTTGAGGAATATTAGTCAAGTTTATGTAATGTTTGCTCAAAATCTTTTGGCAATGGTGCCTCAAAATGTAAACGCTCTAGTGTGTGTGGTTGAGTAAACTCAATATACGCCGAATGCAATAATTGCCCACTCAACCCAAACTTGTCTCGGTTACCATTATATACTGGGTCACCAACAACTGGATGCCCCATATACTTTGCATGTACTCTTATTTGATGAGTCCTGCCTGTACCCAATCTAAAACGCACCAGAGTATAGTGACTATAGCGCTTGAGCACCCAATAATGAGTAATAGCCTGTTTGCCCTTAGTAGATGGCAATACTGCCATACGCTGTCTATTATGAGGATCTCTACCAATATTGGTGACAATCTCCCCCTCATCTCTTGGCAATACTCCTGTCAGTAACGCAATATACTCCCTCACGCAACTCTTTTGCTTTATTTGAGATGCCAAGTTATTGTGTGAAAAATCATTTTTTGCTACCAACATCAAACCTGTTGTATCCTTGTCCAATCTATGCACTATACCTGGTCTATATTCTCCATTTACACTAGAAAGTTGCTTTATTTGATATAATAGAGCATTTACCAATGTGCCACTTTTGCAAGTAGCCGCTGGATGCACTGTCATACCTCTTGGCTTGTTGACTACCAACAAATCATCATCTTGATACACTATATCCAACGGAATATCCTGAGCCTCGATATTATCTAGTACAACTGGTGGAAAATCAACAGTAACTCGATCTCCTATGCGTACTAGATACCCAGCCTTTTGCCTATTGCCGTTGACCAATACATTCCCGCTATCAATAAGTTTTTTTAAATTGCTACGGGTATGCTCAGCAAAAGTATTCTCTAGCACTCGATCTAGCCTAGTCTTGTCTTGTTCATTAGTAATATTTATCTCTACCAACTCATTTACCCTCTATAATAGTCTTCTCTGATTGAGAGTCTTTGTCTGCATTTTCCAATTCACTTTGTATAGCATCTTGTGTATGCATAGTAGATTTTTGTCCATCTTGCTCATTATCCGCTCCATTTTGGTCCTCTGCAACTTTTGTGGCGGTGGTCTCCACCACATTCCTCGTATGTCCACAAAAGAACAATAACCACACAACCAAACAAATTGTTCCCGCAGTGAGTGCCATATCAGCAACATTAAAAATAGGGAAATTCATAAAATCTAGACAAATAAAATCTCTAACATATCCAAAACATATACGGTCAATAAGATTGCCTATGATACCTCCTAGTAGCAATACAAACCCCACTTTGTACCAACCATTAAATCTCAAGTCCTTTTTGAACAAAATGTCAAACAAAATCATACCAACTATAAACACCACAGCCAATGCGATAAAAAGCCATTGCGCACCCTCTAGCATACTAAAACTAGCACCAGTATTTTGTACAGATTGAAAACTAATAAATCCATCTATAAACGGCATATTGACACCATCTGTCAAAACTTTTGTAACTTGGTCAATGATTAATATACCTAGAGCCAAAAAATACCAATATTTTATACTCATTTTTTCTTCCTCGTGTTGGGCTTGACTAGGCGCACACCACTAGGAGCATACAAATACAAGCCATCACTGACCTGCTCCATGCTACCGCCTAATGCAAATACTGCCCCAGACAAAAAATCTATACTACGCTCAGCACTGTTAGTCGCTAGATTATTAAAATCTACTACAGCTGTGCGCCCGCCAGAAATAAAGTCCACCAAATCCACTACATCTTGGAAACCACGTGGCGATATTATAGCGACACTGTCAGGTTTGTTCCATTCATGAGGATTAGATGCTCTTTTTACACTGGACTCACTCGGTGTATTTTGGTCTTTCTCTTTTGTGACATTGTCAGTATCTTCTCGAATGCCGAGATTTTTCATCACAAAATCAAAAAATCCCATAACATGTACCTCGCTTGTGTAATAGTGTATCAAATTATGCTAGTGTTGGCAACAATAATAATTTAAAAACTTTGTCTAAAAAAGTAAAAATAAAAAAGAAGAGTGTCAACATCTTTGACTCACTCTCCCACTATAAACATATCAAAACTACGCCTCAGCTACACCACCATTATTAAAGTTACGGAATAAATTACAACTGTATCCACCAGCAGCCAATTGAGTATTGCTACCCAAAATTGAATTGGCTGTAGCACCCCAAATACTACCATAGTTACCACAGCAATATAACATTGACTTGGCAGTAGTAGAGGTAGATGCACCTACAATGCCACCTGCAATACCTGCGCTAGCAGTATTTGACACTGAGATATAACTCACACAACGACTCAACAAACTATCAGAGATTGTTGCAGCAAAACTACCAGCATAAGTACCAGTCGTATTAATAGAACCACTACTGATGATTAGATTCTTTATAACTGCTCCCTCTAGTGATGTAAACAATCCAGCATTACTACTAGATGATATATTTAGACCATACAACTTTTTACCATTACCGTCAAGCACACCTTGGAATGTACCTAACGCTGAGGTTGATGTCAATGTAATATCATTCATCAACCTGTACATCTTGCCACTAGTTGTACCACTACTAATATCACTCTCTAGTGCTCCTAGACTGTTTTGACTAGTAATTTCTATAACATTTGCCTCAGCAATAAATACTGGAGTAAAATTAGCCTTGGCACTAGTATTTACCTTTATACTCTCATCTCCAGATATCTTGTTGGAACTGGCATTTATCCAATAACCAAACTCGTACCCATCATCTGCGACTGCTGTCAATATACTAGTGGAATCGTTAGTATTATCTGATGAAGACACAGTACCACCCGTTACTAGTATAGGCTCACCACTGACATTGATCACATCTTCCTCATCTCCCGAAAAGGAATCTGGCAGCAAATTTAGCTGGTTGTCACCCTGCCTTGGTAGCAACACAGCGGCAGCCACTATGATAGCCAATGCGACAGCTATAATACCCACTAACCAAATCTTGATACTAGTGTTACTCAAAGTCTATACCCTCCCAATAACTACTCTTACTAATTTTTGTCAAAATCACAATATTATTCAACGAAGAAACAAACTAGCATAGTTTATAATTCAGTTAATTTTATTAAATCTTTGATACTAAGTCAAACGATTTTGGGGCATTTATCAATTTTAATTGACTTTTGGCAGGTATTTTCATATCATATAAAAAATATATTAAACTAGATTTGGATAGTTTAAAATTTGGATTTTTTGAGGAGTGATATAGTGGCGAAATCATTAAAAACAATTAGTGTGTGCTGTATAATGGTATTGACCATCTTTTTTTTCGCAGGCTGTACTAGTATTACTTATGGATTTACCATAAATGCAAATGGCTCTAGAATGGAATATATTGGATTTGCTTTGGAAAAATCCCAAATGGATATACTAGGTATCGATGCAGATGACACAATGCAAAAGGTAGATAACCTCATTAATAATTGGTGGGCACAATATTCTGCTGGCAAAGACACTACAGGTGTAAATTTTAGCGTAAATCAAGGCGACAGTATATACTCTAGAGATGTTACAATATCCTATGCGACATACGAAATATGGGCTAAGTTCGTAGGGCTAAATTTAGATGATGACAACACAACAGAGACACAGGTTGACACTGGTGTATATTATGACAAAGTTGTGATATACAACGGTACTACTGATTTTGATAATATCCAATCCACCGCCATATATAGAGCACTCGCTCAATATCTCGCTGACACTTATTTTAATGGTGATATGAGCCAAATTGAAAGTTTATTTGACAAAGTACAGGTAAATATAGCAAGAGTCTATCCTGCAGCAGCTCTAGTACACTCCAATGCTGATTACATTCAAAAAGACAGCCTATACTCAACGCATATTTGGACTAGTACACTAAAAGAAGCAAACTCCAGTCTGGTTGAAACCCCAAAGACAATGTACATTTACCAGATACAATATAGTGCTGATAATATCCGCAACTGGTATCTAACTGGTATTGGTGCAAGTGCGGTATTCGGTATCATACTGACTATAGTGTTAGTGACAAAACACAAAAACAAAGTCAAAATGCAACAAAGCATAGAGGCTATCACCAACAAAAACGAAACAAACAACAACACAGACAGTACATCATCAATTGATGGTGGCAATAAATAATAATGGCACGACAAAAAGGCGCAAATTGAGACGCCTTTTTATTGTTATTTGAGTAAATACATTAGACCAAAACCATAATTAATAAAGTAACTACTCCACAATATCCAATTGGAGAAAATAATAATAAAAATTCTCTCACCCAATGTACTTTTAGCAAGAAAACTGACTAACATGCAAATATTTGTAAAGTATTGACAACATTTCAAAATATGTTATAATTCGCTATAGTAGAGGAGCAAGCACCACTGCATATATAATCCTCAGATATTGTGAATCTATCAAGTCGTTTTAGATATATGAATTATGACAAAGATGTTTTTTAAAATTTGATTTGCAATACTTTATTTTTTGATACTTTCTAGAGGTGAATTAGCATGAATTATGACAAAGTGTACGAACTGCCCGATGGGACTATGTCCAGTAAATATATGCCTGTCTGGAAGTTGGTTAAGAACAATCGTAAGTCCAGTTTTTTGACTGCATACCAACCTAATTTTTATTGTCTCAAAAGAGACACTAAGTCGTTTGACGCTCATCTCAACGATGACCCAAAGGAACCTACTCTCAATCAATTGCACTATAATATATTGAGTGGGTACATTGCAAAGTGGACAGCTCTGACTATAAAAAATAAAATGAACCCTATTATAAATAACAAACTAATTGAGTTGATAAACTCTGCAGAGTACATTAGGCTCAACAGTTGTGGTATATATCTAGATTATCACTATTTTGACGACTATGTTAGCGGAGTGATACCATTACTGAGTACTCAAGCCAACAGAGATAATACAATTATAAGCACATTGGACAGAGATATAAATGTGACATGCAAACTGTTGGACTATTGGCGTGAGGTAAACGAGACTTTTGAGTTCAAAACTAAGGAAGATAGTGCAAACTTTGATAAAGAAATGGTCAGTATACTACATACCGTCACCTCATACAAACCAGCGCAACTTATCAAATTGCCAGATAATATAGATTTGATTGAGGACTATCATTCTAGGTCACAATACAATACTGACTACACCTCACTGATGGGATATACAAGTAATCTACACGAACAAATAAAAAATGTGGATTATAGCGACCCTCAATATAGAGAAACGCAAACAGCAAAAGTATTTAGGATAGACTAATGACAAGGGAGTAATATTATGTACTATAGTGTACCTAGTTACATACGAACAAAGGCAGTAAGAGAGCAAACTCAAAGATTGCAATACGAAGATTGGGCAATGCCAAATTATTGGTATGTACACAAACCTACCTTTGATGGCAAGATTCATTCATTGACCCCAGCATATAACGTAGCAACTAATGCAGTAGTCCAAAATATAGAATTGGTAAATGCTCGTAAAAAAATAGCAAAGGCAGAGGCAAAAAATCAAATCAACAAAAAACTAATAACAAAGTTAGATGACTTGTTTATGACTGCCTGTGCGTATGACGAAGATGTAGCACTATGCTGTCACGGCATATACCTAGACATAAACGGTATCACTGACTATACCATCAACTGCCAAGATGAGCAATTGGCAGAAAATGTTTTAGATAAATATTTGTTTACTGCTGATGTAATGCTACTCTATGCGTACGCAAATAAAAACCCCAGAGTACATAGCGTTACCCAACAAAATATCAAAAACATGTTGGATACGGTAATGAACCTGCCCATAGACAATAGCCCTAATCGCCCTTTGCTAAAAAACTTGATATCTGAGAAACGAGCTGGAATATCTACCACCCAAAATCCTAAATTGAGAACACATATACATCTAATAAATACAGCCATAGCTGAGCAAGAACAACAACCATCAGCAAAACCAGACGACTATGGCTTTGCTGATGAGGTTACTAGATTGTACCACAATAATATTAATAGTGATACATCACAAGTAGCAAAAAGCAATAAAATGTAATTTTGATAAAATAAAGATATCGAATAACTATTGAAAGAACTTTGACAAAAATCTCAAGGTTCTTTTTTGTATGCAAAATAAAAAATTTGGTGATTTAATAATATTTAGAATATATAACATTTTTAAAAATTATTAATAATTATAAATACATTAAAATAGTTGGATTCAAGTTGATCTAAACTTTTACAAAAATATTTTATTAAACAAAAAGGCAATAAAATAATGGCCTATTTTAATTTAGATAAAACAAGTATATTGACTTTGATTATCCAATGTGATAAAATAAGATAGAATTTATTTTTGAGGTGAAAATATGGCTAAATATGGTTGCATAGGTAGACAGAGCGCATTTCCCGACTTGATGACTCCCCAAGGGATAGACAATAGCATACCAAATTATATGCACTTCTCCAAAAAAGTATGGGAAGGCAAATGGAGTGATATCAGGAATGTTATCAATGAGGCACAACGCTCACAGATAAGTGAAGTAGTAGTACAAGGCATGCAAAAAGTAAATGAGATGGTAGGCAATCGCAACAATAGACCTAGTTATGTGACTGATGAGATGGCTACTCGTATGGGTATAGTAGCACAAATTTGGCAGGTATGCAGTACATCACCAGCCAATATAGGACTACTTTTTGACACTGATGCCTTTATCCAAGACATGACTAAGTTATGCGAAAAAGGCGATTATGACACGGTCAAAAAAATATGTGATAGATATTCTCTATTGGGTAATGTAATGAATATGTATGTTGAGTTTTGCGTATCAAAAGATGCAAACAAATTAGCCCCTAGAGCAAAAGCTTTGGCACAACAAATAATGAATACACCTCTTGATGTAGAGTTACGTATTCCTGCTGTCAATACAAATGAACAATCTCCATGGTATGCAAGATATGCAGAATTGGTAGAGTCTATAGGTAAACGCAATCAAAATCCTAATCATCCTCAACAACCCACTCTATCTAGAGATAATGAATATAGAGCAATAGATGCAGAGGGCAATTGTATATGCAAAGATTACTTAGACGCATATGAGCAAAGCATAAAAATGGATATTGATAGAGCAACTTATGCACCTATCATTTGGAAATAAAATAATTAACACTCCAATTTATTTGGAGTGTTTTTTTATATTTACTTTTTTCACAAAAGATAACAAACTTTTAGATGTGCACCTTTTGCATTCTTTGGCTAAATTGCCTTCTTAATCAAATTTTTTGACGATAGTTTGGTTTATAATTGTATTTAAATACTTTAATAGCATCATAAAATATTATGAATCATATCTTTAATTTAAATATAAAATATTAATACCCTACCAATACAAAACCTTGGATAAAAATGAAAAGAGCAATGATAATCGGTATGTTATCATTACTCCTTGTATTATCTAGGCATTGGAGCAGGTGCAGGGGAATCGGTATTAGTAGACTCCGTACCCGTGGTCTGTGTATTCCCAAATATATCAGACATCGATGGTTGACCCGCACTAGGAGGTGGAGTTGGCCGAGGTCTGTTATTATCATAGTTTACTATATTCTCTGGTTTCAAATCTAGTGGCTCTGCTTGTGCAGTTTCCTCTTGGATATCCAATTCGGCACCACCATCTTCTGCTTTTTTACCACCACCGCCCTTTGGCTTTGGAATAGTACGTTTGTCAGGACTAGGAACATATGGTTTTTTACTCTTTGAGCCAGATTTTTTGGGAGGTTTATGCGTATCACCAGGTTTTACATTTGGCTTTAGATTGCTGGTTGCTACTTTTTTTGTCGCATTCTCCATAATATCATTTTCGTCTAGAGCCTTTTGGACCTCACTCGAGTGCTTTGCGCTCTCATCAATTTGTTTTACAGTATTAAGATACTTGGTATTTGCCTCACCCATTAGCTCTCTATATTGCTTATTTGACTTGAGATGCTCACCACTTGGTCCATCTATCACACTAGTCAACAAGTCATTAAGTGCCTTGTACTTACGAGTACTGTTGCCTACAAAGTATTTTTCGATTTTTGAACGTTCCTTGTTAAACTCGGCAAGTACAAGGGTCCCCTCAGGTAGGCTATTAAGTATCTGAATGCGTCTATTAAAGTAAGCCTCTTCTAACTTTTCGTACAAATCTACACTCACGAGTGCAAGAGCATCTAGATATGCAATACGCCTCTTTATATGATCAGCATCTACATATCTCCTACCGCCCTCATCACCACTATTATCGTCTTGATCAACATTAAACGCTGCAAATACATAATCTTCGTAACCATCTTGTAATCTATACTCGTAGGTAGCAACCACTGTGGTCTTTGTATCAATTACATAACCATTTGCATACTCAACGGGCTCTAATAATTGTAGGTAGCAATAGGCATCACCATTTTCTTTTTTTATATAAGGTGTAATACAAAAATGAAAAACCTTGTCCTCGTACTTTGCATCTACATAGGTACCATTCTTATCTTTGCGCACTACATGCTTTGGCATATTAGCCAATTCCTCAATAATTGACTGCTCCAAAACATACTCACCGTCATCATTGTAGTCACCCAACATTTGATTAAATACAACATCAGTAAGATGAGTCGCCTGCAACTGAGTAATCTCTACACTATCATCAGTGTATCCGTCATCACTATCAGGCTTTTCATAACTTGTGACCATGGTATCCTCAGCATTTTGCTGTAGATTAGTGTCAGTACTGTCTTGTTGCTCAACATCGCCAAAGATATCTTCCAACTTTTGTACCTTATCTTTTGTCTCGGTCATACAAAACCTCCCACTTGATAGATTAAATTTTAACACATTTGTATATAAATTGCAAACAAAATAATTGCTACAAAATACTCAGTCAAAAAGAAATTTTCCCTAACTCTAAAAAATACTCACTGCATTTGTGAGTATTCTAGTAAAAATTATCTAGTGCGAGCTACCGCACTCTCCTTGTGTCTCTTATCTGGTTTGGGCTCAGCCAAACGAGTAGCCTTTTTTGCCTTAAAATTTGCCATGATACCAAACATAGCACTCATCTTTTCTTTACCTGCCATCTTACGCAATGTGCGTGTACCACAGAGTTGCGCCTTTTGGCTCTTTGCTAACGCCTGTATTTCCTCATTGGTATTAAAGACACTAGTACCGAGCACTGGTGCACACTCCACACAAAAATCTACTTTTTGCTGTGCTGTACCGTGAGTATTAATCAACTGCTCCAAATCTCTAGATACTTTTTGACTAGGCACCGCCCCCAAGTTGCGTAAACTAATAGTATGAGCTAGAGCACCATCTGGATCCCCTTTACTAATAGCCTTAGCTATATTTGCCTCAACCTTTGGCATCTCTGCCTTTGCTCGCTCTGTATCACGCATAATAGCGTCAAAGTCAATATCTTCTACTTTCTCCTTTGCCATACTATTCGCCTCCACCATTATTATCACTCGTATTATATTGCAATTTTACCCTTGTTGTCAACTATTATTCAAAAAATTGACTTTAGCAAAATGATTATAAAATAAATTAAATACAATAAAAATTTAAAAAGCCTATAATAATTTTTGCAATTTAAATATCCAAAAACTCTTGTATATGATATAATAAAGTCATAGTAACGCAGTTTTGGCTAGCGTTTGACGCTATAAAAGGATTAAAATGTTAGATAATATTGTAGAATATCGCAAAATAAAACAAAAGTCATCTAGTACTGAATTGGTACCAAAAAATGAAAAAGGTGATTTTTTGGCTGAATTTTCGCTAGAGCACAGTGAGATATACTCTCACTTTGCCACAGATAATACCCGCATGGTCAACGAGGCACTTATATCGCATATTGATAGTATTGCTGAATGTATGTCAAGGCATGACAATTTAGAAATTAGAATAATCACAACAAAGGCGAATGATGAAACCAGAGATAAAATCGAAGAGGCACTGGATCATCATTATCAAAAGAAGATCGCTAGAGTCAAGCTAGACAGCAAGCGAGCATTGCTAAGTGGATTAATGATGTTAATAGCAGGTATAATATGCTTTTCGATATTCATGTTGTGTAATACCCTACTACCTAGTGGCTGGTGGGAGATAATTGATCTAATATCTTGGGTATTTTTGTGGGAAGGCATAGACCAAATTTTTATAAGAAGGAGTATTAATCAATACAAAAAAATGCAGTATTACAAGATAGTGACTGCAGAGATTAATCTAGTAACCTCACGAGCAAAAATCACAAAGGAACAAACCAAAAACAGTGTTACTACAAAATAAGGATTTAAGGGAAATAAATGCTAAAAATAGAAAATTTATCATATACGATTGAGGAAAATGGCAAATTAAATTGTATATTACAAAACATAAACCTAGAGATACCTGATGGCACTACATTGATAATTACTGGACCAAACGGCAGTGGTAAGTCCACTCTAGCAAAAATCATTATGGGTATATTGCAACCTACACAAGGTAAAATTTATCTAAATGACAAAGATATCACCAATCTATCCATTACTGATCGAGCCAAGATGGGTATAGCATATGCATTTCAACAACCCATACGCTTTAAAGGCGTAAACACAAAAGATATTATGACCAAGGCACTAGGCGAAAGTGCAAAAGTGAATAATAGCTGTGATATCTTGTCCAGTGTAGGCTTGTGTGCTAGAGATTATCTAGATAGAGAATTAAATAATAGCCTATCAGGTGGTGAGCTAAAGCGCATAGAGATAGCCACTGCACTGGCTAGGAATGCACCTATTACCATATATGATGAGCCTGAGGCTGGCATAGATATATGGAGCTTTAATGGCCTGGTAGATATATTTACTAAATGCAGTGCAAAGGATAAGATTAACATAATAATTAGTCATCAAGAGAGACTATTTGGAGTTGCCAATCGTATGCTCTATTTGCGTGCTGGTCGTGTCATCAAGTATGGCACCCCTAGCCAAGTTATGCCCGAGATTAGGGCAAATTCTATATGTAAAAAATTAAGTAGGGAGGTCTAAGCGATGGAAAAAATAGATAGCGAGTTATTGAGCGTAATTGCAGACCTCCACACAGTACCTCAAGGTGCCTATAATATACGCAAAAATGGACAATTACTATCTCGCAATAGTAGTGCCAATATAGAGATAGTACCAAAACATGATAAATCAGGCATAGATATAAAAATAGCCGACAATACACAGAATGAAAGTGTACATATACCTGTAATTATTACCAAAACTGGTATAAAGGACCTAGTATATAACGATTTTTTTGTAGGCGAGAATTGTAATGTTACTATAGTAGCAGGCTGTGGCATACACTGTGGAGATGCTGAGCCAAGCGAACATAGTGGTATACATAGATTCTTTGTAGGTAAAAACTCTACCGTACGTTATGTAGAGCGACACATAGGTGTGGGTAATGGTAATGGAGATAGAATATTTAACCCAAAGACAGTTGTCGAACTAGCTGAGGGGGCGGTAATGGAAATGCAAACCACACAATTGGGTGGAGTCACATCGACATTACGTACTACAGAGGCTACTCTAGATAACAACAGTAAATTGGATATTGTAGAAAAAATACTTACAGAAAATACTCAAAGAGCAAAAACTGAATTTTTGGTAAATCTAAATGGAGATGACAGCAGGGTAAAAGTAGTATCTAGGAGTGTTGCCAAAGGAATGAGCAATCAACTTTTTCACTCCATAATAAATGGAAACGCACGATGCTTTGGACATGTTGAGTGCGATGCTATCATAATGGACAAAGCACGAGTATCATCGATACCAGAGATTAGCGCAAATAATATAGATGCTGCCCTCACTCATGAGGCTGCAATTGGAAAAATCGCAGGTGAGCAAATAATCAAACTCATGACATTAGGGCTAACAGCAGAAGAGGCCGAAAACATGATAGTGCATGGTTTTTTGCGTTAATTATTGGTGGAGGATAAAATGAATTTTCAAAACCTAAGAGCTATAATAATCAAAGACGATAAATTGGTAGTAATGGAACGCTGGAAAGGTGATGAGCACTTTTTTGTATTCCCTGGTGGTCATATTGAGCATAATGAGACTATAGAGGAATGTGTCACTAGAGAAGTACTTGAGGAATTTGGTATAAAAATAAAACCAAAAAAATTAATATATACATATCAATTTGGTAATTCTCATCAAGGTTTCTTTGTATGCGACTGGCTATGTGGTGACATACACAAGACCAATGCAGAGGAATATACCATGCCCAATAGGAATGGTGAATACAATCCCACGACTATACCTCTCAGTCAATTATCTAGATATAAGTTATATCCACCACAAGTAGCAAGACAATTAATAGCGGATTTAAAAACATATGATGATTTAACTCAAAGAAATACAATAAAACTATAAGATTACAAGCAAAAAACCGAGTTACAAAAATTTGCATTACTCGGTTTTTTTAATTATTTTCTATATTTTATATCTTTGATAGTTTGGTGTTGACGCTTGTGACGGATAACAAAATATACAACAAGTACTATAATTACCACCAATGCCACCCCAAATATAATTAACCATGTAATAATAGAATCCAATTTGTCTCTAGGAGTACAAGGTGTCACAATAGCTACATTACTAAAATCTGCGCTATCAAATACCAAGAACCCCTCTACTAGATTTGCTTGATAATCTGTAACTGCATTGGTGTTTGTTATATCACAAACAGTAATACCACGCATATAAGTCATATCAGTAGTACAAGCAAGTTTTACTGTACAAGCACTAGGTAACTCTACCGCTACGCCGTTTTGCATAATTTGTATATTCAAAACAACTCTTAGGTCAAAGCCCTGGTCCTTTGCACTCTGCAGTACAATATCGGTAACATTTATTGGGGTAACCAGCAGTGTCATATCATTAGAATAATAACTACCCAACTCAACTAATACTCCATTATCCTCATCAATCAATGCTGTTGCAGACTTTGTGATGGTGTAAACCCCATCGACAAAAGTTACATCATAATTCTCATTATTCCATGTACCAGTGATTGCATATTCACCTAGGGCAGAGCTATTTGTCGCAGTGGTAGATAATTGCACGCCCAGATCATCTTCGCCTATTACATCACCATTAGTGATGCTATACGTCAGCGTTTGCATCGCCTCACTATAGTTTGAAGATTTACTATCTATAGTTATTTGGAGAGGTGCTGGCTCAATGGTATAAGTACCATTAACAAATGTAACCTCGTAGTTGGCATTGTCCCATGTACCAGTAATGGCGTAATTGCCCACAGTAGTCCCCTCTACACGGCTCAAGTTTATATTAAGGTCATCTGTGCCATATATCTCTCCAGTACTCACGATAAAAGTGAGCGGCACATCACTCTGCCCATACTGAACGGACTTGTCCTCAATAGTCAAAGTCAGTTGTGCCTTGCTAATAAATATTTTTACACTACCCTCTATAGTATTGTAATTGTCTGCTGTAATACGGAAGTAAATAGTAGTAGTTTCTCCAGTATAATCACGCAAATAGTCAAATCGTTGAGGCTCAGAATAGGTATATTCACCATCTACCAACCCGTAGGTGATAGTAGCATTGTACTCAGCATAAAATCTAATATCTGCCCAATGGTACTCGCCATCATATGCCCCATTGTACCCCAAAGCGACATAGCGCATATTGCCAGTATAGATACTATAATTAGCATTTACAAATTTTACATCATAATTAGCATTGTAACACTCAGCAGTCAATTGATAGATACCAATATCTGTACCGATTTCTTTGGTAATACTGATGCTGAGGTCATCACCATTTAAAACTGCTGGTGAGTATTCACTGCTAACAGTATATCCTTGTTGGTTAATTACAATAGGGTCGCCATAATAACTATGCTGATCCCTAAGGGTTACAGTAATAGGTCTAGGTGAGATAATGTAATATCCTGAGGTAAACACTACATTGTAATTGCTATTGCTACTAGTACCGGTAATAGTATACCTACCTACAGTATTACCAGCCACTCTAGTCAAAGTAATCTCTAGGTCATCAGTAGATTGATACAGTTCGCCATTGATGGTATACCCAAGTTCCTCCTCAGCCTCTCCATAAATAGCGGTCACATCATTGATAAGCACTGCTATAGATCGAGCCTGAATATTTACATTAAATACTGCTTGCATACTCTCGCTAGTCTGAGTATCAGTGGCCTCTATCACAAATTGGTATTCTCCAGCTTGTGTAGGCGTACCACTCAGAGTATTATCAACAAAGGATAGTCCTGTAGGCAACTCGCCATCTACCAACTGGTACTCAAAGTTACCACTACCTCCTGTGGCTAAAATGATTTGAGTGTTGTATGCTGTACCATATGTACCTGTAACCAAATCTCCACCAGTAAAAGTGAATGGAGGCTCAACCACATCTACTGCAGTAACACTAGATGTCACTGTAGTGCCGTCCCAGTTCGTCAAAATTACAAAATACATAGTACTACCTGTAGTAGCGGTATTAATAGTCAACGATGCTGTGTGAATATCAAGATTAGTTGCATTGATAGTGGTACCATCTAGAGATTGATACCAATTATATTGAACATTGTACCCTGTGTGTTGTACAGCGATTGTACTATAGTTACTACCTACATAAAACTCATAACTAGCATCAAGATTTGTAGTAATTGCTAATGCTTGGATAGGCACAAAAGTGATACCTGTACCATTTGCATATGTCTCTGCAACTGTACCAACATAACCAACTATAGTCATACCATTTTCGGTAGGTAAAGTGCCAATAGATAGTATATCCGCTCCCAGTACCAGAGTTTTTATACCACTACCCGCAAAAGCGTTTTGACTGATAGTAGTGATGCTTGGTAAATATAGGATATCCAAGTTGGAACAATTTGCAAAAGCATTGCGCTCAATACGAGCGAGTGAAGAAGTATCTATATCACACAAACTAAAGCAATTTGCAAAAGCATTGCTATTTATTTGATACAACACTGGGCACTTTACAGTAGTTAAACTGATACAATTAGCGAATGCAGATTGTAAAATATCACTCAGCATAGGTGCATTGACACTCTCCAACTCATCGCAGTCATAAAATACCTCACTATTGAGTGTCTCAATCTTGCTAATATCTACAGATTGCAATGCACTACAATTATAAAATGCTCCATAACCTATCTCAGTAACATTCTCCAAATTAATTGTTTGTAAAGAAGTACAGTTGAGGAACGCCTCGCTACCAATACTTGTAATGGTATCAGGTAGCTGTACCCCAGTAATAAAGGCACAATCAGCGAATGCTTGAGATGAAATAGCAGAGATAGTATACCCATCATAACTACTAGGAAGAATAATATTCCCAGACAACGTCTTGTCAACCCAAGATATGCTTATCTCCTGCACCCCATTATTATCATAAAAAACATAATAATAGTACGGGATATCTTTGAATACAGCATTGAATGTAATTTGATTGTTGGTAGCATAAGTCTCTGCCACAGTATTTGTATAGCCAAATATAACGAATACAGGAATTATACCTTTGTCTATATCCTCATAACCTAGAGAATAAGCACCAATATTCTCTATACTCTCCCCCAAGTGTATCTCTAGCAAAGATTTGCAACCATAAAATGCATAGTCTGAGATATATGTGACATTAGGTATATCAACATCATTGAGGGCGGTACAACCATAAAATGCGTTACTGCCTATTATTTGCAAATTAGGGAGATTTAATGTAGTAAGATTGGTACACCCAGCAAAAGCATTTTGCTCTATCTCCACCAATTCTGTCATGGTAACTTGCTCTAGTTGAGTACAGTTTTCAAAAGCATTTGCCATAATTTTTGTAACTGGTTTGTTGTCAATATAGGACGGTATCACAACATTATCAGGCATATTGGACTTGTAACCTGTAATATAAATCTCATCACCTACTGTAGCATAGGTAAAGTAACTACTAGATGATGCCAAATCTATGTAAGAGTAATTGTGCTCCTCCATGTATTCACTAGCAACAGTATCACCATATATTGAGAATTGACATTCTGGATTGATAGACGCAAAACTATTTGGGTGCAAAGATACTAAGGTAGGACTAAGTGTTACAGATTCCAAAGCCATACAATCATAAAAAGCGTCAGCACTTATCTCTACCACAAAATCCAAAGTAACTGTATTTAATCTTGAGCAGTTTGCAAATGCTCCATACGAAATAGTCTCTACACTAGGCAAATTCACCGTCTCTAGAGATGTACAACCGTAAAACGCATACATACCCACAGCCTCTACGCTAGGTAGATTAATCTCGGCTAAACTAGTACAGTTATCAAAAGCATACTTGCTTATCTGTACCAAACTATCAGCATACAATGTAGTAAGTGCAGTACAATAACGGAAACACTCTGCCCCAACAAATGTAACATTTGGCATACTCACACTGGTTAGCACTGTATTATTCTCAAAGACTCCATTACCTAGATTTTGTACATTAGGTAGACTCAATTGTTGTATAGGACAATTTACAAATGCTTGCGAGCAAATTGTAATAACATTTGGTAAATTGACTACTGACAAGTAATAACAATTATAAAATGCTTGAATACCTATCTGTGTAACATTTGGTAAGTTAATAGAGCGTAAATTGTTTGCCGTATAAAAACCAATACCCATACTAAATGCCATATCGTCTATTGTTTGCAAATTGGACAATGTAATAGAATTTAATGAATAGCAACCATAAAACGCATATTTACCAATTGTAGTCAAACTAGGAAAGTAAAAATCGGTAAGTTGCTGGAATGATGTAGCTCCTGCAAAAGCATACATATCAATCTCTGTGACACCTGGTCCATATACTGTAGTAAGTTGTGAGCAACCATAAAACGCATAACGACCAATACTCACTACAGACTCAGGCAAGTGCACTATCTCTATAGATTTACCCTCAAATGCTCTCTCACCTACACTAACAACTGACACGCCACCAACTGTAGTTGGTATAGTTACCTCAGTCATATCACCAAGATATTCTACCAGTGTACCCTCAGCATCTACACTAAAATTAGTCTCTATATCAGTACCATAGTAGTAATAATTCATACTCTTGACTTGACTACATTTTTGTGTAGTACCATCGACTATAACATATGCTATAGCCTTGACTGTAGTAGATGTAGTAATATGTATTGGTCCCGTATACAATGTACCATTGGTATCAGACGGTGTAGTGCCATCTAGTGTATAATAGATGGTAGCACTCGGGTCACTACAACTAATAGTCAAGTCAAATGGCTCTGTAAATACACTCTCTGTCTCGCTAAAGGTCAAAGACTCCAACATATCTGCAAATATTGAGCCTATATACATTAACCCATAACCATAGTACTGGTCCCAGCCCTCAGAACCTAGGTCGATAGCATAAAAATTAATGGAATCTAATATTTGTTGCATTGTGTAGTCTGCTGTAGAATCTGACAGCATTAACGCAAGCCCAGCAGACACATGAGGAGCAGCCATAGATGTACCACTCATGTATGCTAATCCGCCCCCTACGCCTGCACTCAATATATTGTAACCTGGGGCACATATATCCACATATTGGCCATAGTTGGACCAGGTCGGTCTAAAGTATGTATTGCTTGTATATCCCACAGCGGATACTGTAATAGCCTGCTCAACATTGGCAGGTGTCTGTGTAGCCACATCTACACCGTCATTACCAGCAGCCACCACAGAGAAAATACCCGCATCATATGCATTGGATATAGCCTCACTATATGCCTGATAATCAGCGCTATACACATTGGCATCTCCACCAAGACTAAGATTTATTACAGTAACATTTAGACCTGACTCTTTTTGCTCAATTACATACTGTATACCCAATACTATTCCGCTAGTATAACCGTACCCTGCATCATCGAGTACCTTTACTGGTAAAATCTTTACATTATCCAAAGTAATATCACATATGGTACCAGCTACGTGTGTACCGTGACCATGCTTGTCCTCATATGCGTAACCACTACTATTAGTACTGCTACTATAATTGGCTCCTGTACCTACTAGCCTACCCTCAAAAAAGTAATGGTCAGTATCTATACCTGTATCCAACACTGCTACGACCATATCAGTTAAGTTATCAGTACCAACAGTCTCAGTCAAATAGTCTATGTAACTATCAACTCCCATATGGTCGGCGCCCCAAGTATAGTGGTGAGTCCTACCACTAATGGCAGTCAAGGCAGTATTGTTAATACTATCCTCAGTAATATCAGTAGTTGACTCACATTGGACTACCATATCAATGTCCACATATTGGATAGTGTCACTATTGCAAAAACGCTCATAGGCATCTCTAGTAGCCTGCTCTGTATCATACTGCAGTATATACCAATCATTGTAGCCACTAGCTACCGCAACTGCATTAGATGTGTCTACAGACTGAGTAGATTTTACAATCAATCTACAGGTTTGAAAATCATTACTGATACTAACAGTATCCTCTTGCTCTGTAATGGTATAGCCCAAATTGTCTGCTAATTTATTTAAGTTTATGAATACATCTTGATCATCTGCATTTGATGATAATCTTGAGTCATTACTCAGACTAAAACTGCTATCACCATGGTAAACTACAAGGTCGTCTTGATATACTTGTACAGTATCACCTGTTTTAGCACTGTATTGCTCTGCAGTCACATAGTATTGATTATCTACAAAAGTGACCTCACTAGATAACTGAAATTGTATAGCAGGCTGATAATCTCGAGCATACTGCCTAGTGATATTTGTCACCTGGGTAGCAAAAGTATCAAAACTACTATTAGATTGTGACTTGGAGAAATTTAAGTTAAAGCACATGGCAAAAATCGCCAATACTAATAGCAAACTACTACAAATTATTAGACTACGACTAGAGGCTACTCGTGTCATTTTGGGACCCTCCACAGACTTATAAAATCTAAGATAGATTATAAACTTTTTGGTACAAAAAATCAAACAAATAAATAGCAGAAAATTCCTCTGTACAAAGTTACTAATTTGGTAATAAATGATTAGTTTGTAACAAAACTCAACATATACAAATTATTATTCTACAAAAAAAACATAAATATGCTGATATATCACCCATATTAGCAAAAAACGAGCCCTAACCAACAATAGTGACACACTTAACTAAATCTCAAGTATGAAAAATTTTACATATTTAGTTTTAATCAATTTTATTGACAAGAATTTTAATTGTGTTATACTAATCAAAACGAATAAAGAGGTACAAAAGACCATGAGACTAGGGAAAAAGTTTATTGACAACGATTTATTGCTTATTGAGCGTTTTGGCGAAGTTAGCGTACATCAAGACATATCTAAACTTTTACAAGCTTTGCCATTTGAAAAACTTGAAACTAGGATAAACTATCCTCAATACGAATGCACAACAATAGGTAAACACAACGAAAAAGCAGGGATATTTAGAATAATTAGTAATAAAGATTCTCTAAAAATCATATTTGAGACATCTAGCAAAGACAGAGGATATTATGGTGAATATTTGACCCTATACAACATAGGTGAGACTACAAAAGAAATGACAAAGTCATCTAGCCCAACTTTGTTTGCTGAATATCGCAAAGTACAACAAAAAAATGAAAACCAGTCTTGGGAACAAACTATAGACTTACATTTGGTTACCCTCACAGAAGCAGAAAAAATTAGCGCTTCCAAAAAGAGTAAAACATATGCGGTAGATACGACTATACATACCGAAATAAGAGGTATGGAGCGCAATATTTATACTGACACCAGCACTGATGCTAGTATGGAGATTGCTGTAACAAATGCACCTAGGTAAGTTGACGAGTTGAGTCCATTAAATACACATGATAAAATATAAACATAAATAGTGATATGAAACTAACAAAATAGAACTTTGTCATTGATTGATAAAGTTTTTTTATTTTAACAGCAAAAATTGACGTGGATAACTTCTTATTTGGGATAATTTTATTTGCTCAAAAAAATAACACTGCAACAATATAGTTAATCGATTTAGACTAAAAATATTTTAGAAAATATTTTCTAAATTTTTATTAATTAGTTGCCAAAAATGCTCTGTTTATTATATCATAAATGTAAGATTTTTTAGGAGGTCAAAATTGCGTATCATACACTGTGCAGATATACACCTAGGGAGCAAAATGTCTACGCATTTTACCCCCACACAAGCAAGAGAGCGCCAAAACGAATTACTCGCAACTTTTGGTAGAATGGTAGATTATGCTAATGAAAATAATGTAAATGTCATACTAATTGCAGGCGACCTATTGGATACTGACTCAGGGAACTTGCGAGCGAGTGAGTATGTGCTGAGCACCATTAGAGCAAACCCAAGTATTTGCTTTTTGTATTTGGTAGGTAATCACGATAGCAATAGCTTAATACTAGCTGGAGACAATTTACCAAAAAACCTATTTACATTTGGCAAGAAATGGCGTAGTTACGAATTTGGCAATGTAGTAATCACAGGTATTGAAATAGGGAAAAACAACAATATTTACAATTCGCTAGTATTAGACCCAAACAAAATTAACATTGTTACCCTGCACGGGCAAGAAATAACAGGTCAAAAAAAAGACGGTGAAGTAATCAATATAGATGCACTCAAAGGTAAAAATATAGATTATCTTGCATTAGGTCATATACATTCATACAAACTGGCACCACTTGACAATAGAGGTGTATATTGTTATCCTGGCTGTCTAGAAGGTAGAGGTTTTGATGAATGTGGCGAAAAAGGCTTTGTATTATTGGATATAACTGACAAAATAGATTACACATTTATACCCTTTGCGTCTAGGGAATTTGTTGAGGTAAATGTAGATATTACAGATGCTATCACTTATGAACAGATAAAAAATAAAGTCTTGTCTAGTATCAGTGGCATACCAAAGGAAAATATTATGAGAGTATACCTCACTGGCACATATACCACAGACACACAAAAATACATAGATACTCTATCCACTGAATTGAGCCACAATTTTTATTTTTTACAAATAATAGATCGCTCTACCCTCGTTTTACCACAAAAAGATTACTCAAAGGACATATCTCTAGCAGGCGAATTTGTAAGATTGGTAAAGAGCAGTAATTTACCACAGGACGCACAGGAGCAAATATTATATTATGGACTACAAGCAATCAATGGAAAGGAGGTGAACGAATAATGTACCTCACAAAGTGTTATGTGCAAGACTATGGTAAATTACATCAATTTGAGTATAGTTTTGATAAAACACTCAATACTGTGCTAGAGCAAAATGGTTGGGGCAAGACTACATTGGCTAGTTTTATCAAAGCAATATTATTTGGGTTACCTGCTAGCAAAAAAAGTGACCTGGACGAAAACGAGCGAGCAAAATATACGCCTTGGCAAGGTGGAAAATTCGGTGGATATGTGGAATTTATTTTAAATGACCACCCATATAGACTTGAGCGCTGGTTTGGCACAAAGGAGCGTGATGACCAAGCATCTCTAATTGACTTAGTTACAAACAAGCCTAGTACAAAATATAGTACTGATATAATGGGAGAATATTTTGGCATAGATGCAGATACATTTGAGCGCAGTACTTATATTACTCAAGGCAAGATAAGCAATAGTATAAACGATTGTCTGCGAGCAAAACTCGGGAATATCCTCATGGACGACCAATCAAACAACTACGAACAGGCCCGCGAAATTTTGCAAAAAGCACGTACTAGATTAAAGTTATTTAGAGGTCAAGGTGGTAGAATAGACGAATTACAACAACAGATCTCAACAATGAGGCAACGCACAATAGAAATTGAACAAGACAAGACAAAAATGCAAGATTGTGCAGAGCAAAATAAAACTTTGCACGAAAAAATTGTAAAAAAACAAGACGAGTTACAAAAAATTCAACAAAAAATCAAAGAGATTAGTGTACAACAACTAAGACAGACAGAATATGACTATTACAAAAGTTTGCAAAATGACTTAGCCCAACAAAAAAAAGAATATCAGGAAATTGAAAATTATTTTGCAAAAGGTCACCCAAACGAACAAACTCTTGATGAATACACAGATAAAGTCAATGAGTTGACAAAATTAAAGCAACAACTAGATAATATCAATCAAGATGACAGCAATAAAAAATTAGCAAATCTAGAGCAATATTTATCTAGACCAACATCTGAGCAAGAATTGAGTGAATATGACAATATTGCAAACCAGCTCAAAGAAAACGAGATAAAGATACAAATGCTCAAAAATAATACAATAGACAGGACAGAGCCAATAGCCCAAGAGAAAAAAACAAAAGCACCGCTATGGTGCACTATTGGAGGAGCGGTATTGAGTATCGCCGGAATTGTTTGCATTATATTGAACCAAACAATAATTGGAGCAATATTAGCAGGTGTTGGCATTATATCTATTGTTGTCTCACAATTCATACCAAATAAAAGACAAAATACTCTACCCACTACCACAACACAGCAGGACAAAGCCACGGCAATACAAGAGTTAGTAGATGAACAATATGAGCTAAAAACAAAATTATCCAATTACCTACTACATTATGGTGAAAGTACAACATCACCAGAGAGCTCTCTAAATAACATAAGATATGCATTAGCAAGTATAAGAGAATTGAGAGAAAAGCAAAAACAACTGCAAGAAGATATATCAAATTTAAATGAAAAAATACAAAATTTAAATCAAGATATTATTAAATTTTTATCAAAATTCGAAAAAGATACTACAGATTATCAACAAGCTCTCAATAATATCAAATTGCAAAAAGAGAGATTACATAAAAATAGTGAGTTATTAAAACAAAAGTTTGCCAAAGTACAAGAATACAAAAAAGAAAAAAATATTCCAGATACTTTACCCAAGTTAGCAGATATATCAAAAGACCTTGATACACTCAATATAAAGGCAAAAGAATTGCAAACTGAATTGTTGGCCCTCAACGAAATGCACACAACAAATCTAGCAAATATAAAACGACTAAGTG
This sequence comes from uncultured Clostridia bacterium, assembly GCA_944383355.1. GTDB lineage: Bacteria > Bacillota > Clostridia > Christensenellales > UBA1242 > RUG666. The sequence continues at coordinate 1,749 of CALWPF010000008.1, read as the reverse complement.
AAAGTGTAGCAAATTTAAACTTGTTGTATACCAACATTGAAAAACTCACTCAAGAAAAAGATATATTAGATAACAAGAGGCAGTATATCGATGATGCTATAAAGTATCTTGACGAAGCCAATACCAATCTCACATCAAAATACATATCTCCTATGACCACTGGATTCAAAAAATATGCTGAAATACTCGTAGGTCATACCCTAGATAAAATCAGTATTGATACAGACCTAAACATTCAGTTGGAAAGATTGGGTAGCAAAAAAGATAAAAAATATTTTAGCAGAGGATATAGAGATATAATTGAGTTGTGTATGCGCTTTGCCCTGATAGATGCAATTTACCCAAATGAAAAACCACCAGTTATACTAGATGATCCATTTGTAAACCTTGATGATGAAAAAACTAAAGCCGGTTTGCAACTAATTGAAAAAATATCACAAGAAACACAAATAATATACTTAGTGTGCCACACTAGTAGGGATACTGTATAAAAAATGTCATTATGCTGAGTAAAATCTTAATATTATAAATAAAAAAATAATGCTTTTGGTCATCCAATCTAGAAACTATCAAATAAAGCACACTTTATAACAAAAATTAAGAGGTCTTTTATTTTCTCTTAACTGAAAATTAAAACGATTATTTCTGCAGTTGTTATAAATTATTATTTTAATTTGCCCATTTGTAAATTTTCAAATATTCATTTTAACCTTTTAATAAAAAATATTCGTTTGCACTAGAAAAGAAAAATAAAAAAGAAAAAGTTGTGTGCTTATATGTTTTTGATAGCCACAACTATTTCGCTAAAACTAAGTTAATTTGTGTGTCATCCTTTCGATGGAGCGAAGTGACACTGACTTGTATCAAGACAAGTACATGTTTAAATGCCATTTACATTTATAGAATATGTTATCAATTTAAACTATTCTTTAGGACTTTCATTAAATCATACATTTCAGTAATTTCTTTTAAGTATTTATCTAGTTCTTTTGGTGTTGCTTCTTCATAATCAAACTTACTATGACCGATATATTTATTTGCAAGTTTTGTAAATCGTTTTGTTTGTTCAGATGCTTTTATTTGTTTCATTTTCTCTCTAATACCACTTGCAGTAATTTCACCAATTATACTTTTGATAGTATCAAATTTAGCTTGTTTATCTTTCTTATATTCGTCGATTTCTTTTTTGTGTTTAGCTGTTAAATAATCTGGATTTATTAGCATAAGTATTTGAATATCCTTAATCAATTTAGGATTTGCTTTGTAAATTAAACTATAAGAAGAACTATCAGCATAATTCATAAAGCATTTTAGTGCATCATCTTCCCATTTTTTCTCTATACCTTTATTCAACAATTCAATACCCATAAGAGCCAATTCTTTAGAATCTTTCCTTGCTAAAATGTAGTTGATAACACTTTGAGCAATTAGGTCATCATTTACATGGGTTAACAATGTAATCAAAGACTTGGTCTTAAATTCATTTATTGACTTATTAGATTTTAATATATCAAGAACTTTTTTACATAACTTTTCATTGTTTGTATAAGGAATAATTTCTTCTTTGTAAATATAAAAGCCTGCCACTTGAGATATTATTGTTTTTCTTACATCTTCATTTCTAATTAAACAATGGTCTCCATTCTCGTAGAAAAAATTATTGCTCGAGTTTATATTGTTAATTACAGAATTTGTTAAAACAAACCAGTTAGAACCATCGGCACCATCATGAATTTGTCCATTAAATTT
>CALWPF010000007.1 GCA_944383355.1 uncultured Clostridia bacterium | reverse complement strand
GTCTCACCCCGCAAGGGGTGAGTGAATTGAAACCTCTTGGAAATATACCAACATCAAGTAGTAGTGGTCTCACCCCGCAAGGGGTGAGTGAATTGAAACATTTATAAACAATGGGGTGAACTAATGGGAAACTCAGTCTCACCCCGCAAGGGGTGAGTGAATTGAAACAGTTTTAGCACAGTTGAAATAATGTCCTGGTCGTCTCACCCCGCAAGGGGTGAGTGAATTGAAACCTTGTGTAAAAGAAAAATTGCAAGTTTAGAACGTCTCACCCCGCCATGAACTTGTCCATCCGTACCAATTCTGGTATGGGTGGATTTTTATAAAAAAAAGCGGTAATTAATTATGCCACTACGATTTTCATTGTCCTCTTTTTTGAAGTACTGCAAAATATTCTTTTGAGTAGAAGATTGATAGGTCTATATTTTTATTTACTTCTTGTTCTGTTAATAGTTTTTGTTTTTCTTGTTCTAAAACAAAGTTGTCTATAATGTTTGTTATCGCACTTTGTGTATAGTTTAAATCTGTAAAGTTATAAAAGACTATTGCATCGTTATAAAGAATAATTGATTAAATAACACTTTTTCTACATGCTTTTTAACTTCATAATTTTTAATATTGCCACAAATAATTTTTTTAAAATATTTCATAACCATATATTATGTTAGGAATGATAAAATTCCCCAACAAAAAAGATATTAACTTAAACTTAATGAATGGAAATTTGTTTAAATAATAAGGAAATTATTAAGAATAATCTTTTTACTTTATAAAAATTTTATTTAATAATTATGAATGTTGAAATGAAAGATACCTTATCCTATAATTCAACCTAGAAGTGATTGACTAAATAAGAAAAGCACCTCATATTCTATCTGGGTTGTTTTTCGCCCACGCAATATGATATAATATAAAAGAGGTGGAAAATGGAAAATAAAAAAGTTATTATAATTTACATACTAAAATTATTTGAAAATTTTTTTGATGAGACTTTACCAATGACACAAACTACAATTGCAAAAGTTTTAGGAAGATTTGGAATTGAATGTGATAGAAAAACTGTTGGTAGAAACATTAAATATTTAACTCAAATAGGTTGTCCAATAAAGAAAAATAAAACTGGTGGTTATTATTTTGATAAAAAAGTAAGTTGGAATTTATGGGTTGCAAAAATCAGAATATAAAAAAATTTGTAGCGCTTTTAAAACAAAACAATTTAAAGATTTTAACAAAGGAGAATGATTATGTTAGATAAAGAAAGAGAACTCGAGGTTTGGGCAAATTTAATTTACATTTACGCAAAAGAAAAACTTGAAAACGATTCGGTAGCAACAAGATGGATTTTTGATAGGGCTACCCACGATGAGTGGGTCCTTTCTTTGTTTCCAAAACATTTGGCAAGCGAAAAGGCATACAATCAATTTTTTGAGTTAACAGGTAAGGACATTAGAGATTTTGATTGGAATAGTTTGGTTAGGACAAAGTCAGGAGAAAAAATAGTTGTTCATCAATACTTTGTTGACGAGCATTTGACAACTGCCTATGATTTCAAAAATGAAATCCTTTGGCTTTATAAAAATGAAGAACTAACTGTTGAAAAAATAAAAAAATTGATATCTATCCAAAGACTTTGTTGGATAACCAAGGAAGAAAATTCTATGCTTTCTAAAAAGGGATATATAAAACATAGAAATGATCCACTTAAAGCATATAAAAATTGTGACATTAGTATCTATGATGCCGAAAATGAAAATTTAGAGGATATTATGAAACCTACTTTTAATAGAAATAATTTAATTAACATTGATAATAAAGAGCAAAAAGATTTTTCCATATATGACAATATAAACAAACTCAAAGAATATTATGAAAAAAAACTTATTAATGGCAAAAAGTATACCTTAAGATTTTATCCAAATGAGGCTTATGCCTGGATATATAATCAAAGAGGTTTTATGATAAATGTTAGAATAAAAAGTGGTATGTTAAAAGATATTTCGTTATTTTTATATGGGCCAAAAGCAAAAAATAGATTTGCAAGACTGTTACTTTACAAAAATAAAATTGAGAGTATGTTAGGATATGAATTAGTATGGGACAAAAATGAGAATAAAAAAGCAAGTAGAATTGGAAGATTTTTCAAGGATGCAGATTTAAGCTCAGAAATAGAATTAGAAAATAAATATAAATGTTTTAATTTTAATGTATATTCTGAAAATTATATTAAACAAACAGCAAAAGAAATGGCAAAATTTTACGATGTATTTATTCCATTTATAGAAATAATAGATGATTAATTTGTTCTAATAAATTTAGGTTAATTTAAGTTTTAATATAAATAAACCTACAAAGGGAGTTTAGAATTTAACTAAATAAATAACAATATTAACAACATTATAGTAAAAATAAAAAAAAGTGCAAAGCAAAGAGAGTTTATCCTTGCCCACCTTTGATTATATAAGCCGTTTGTGGTTTAGTCAAAATATGTTTTGTTACTTTTTGTCCATTATATCTATATCAAATTTACTACAATCTTTATATTTTAGGTTTAACACAGGAAGCACTATCTGAAAAATAATGTTATTCATTAGAATACATAAGTAGATTAAATTCAAAATTAATAGATTTCTTTTATTCTATGATGAATCTACCTGATTTCGTTATATAAATATATATGATATGCTTGAATAAATGATATTAATGATATATAAAAGATGCATATAATTATATGTCTTTACATTTGTGCGGTACGGTTCTAAAGTTAAGCTCTCCGCCAATTCCCAAAAAGCCTTTATTTTAGGGCTTTTTTGTTTTATTTTTGGGTTGTTAGGTACATTTTGGGTCAGTTTTTTGCAACTAAAAAAATGATTGTATAAAGTGATAATGCTTGACTTATTATTTTTTTAATATATAATTAGTACGAAAATGGACTATTAAGGGGGGGTAAGATGGTAAGTAAAGAAATAAACCAACTTGTTAATAATTATTGCAGACTAAGAGACAGGCAATTTGCGGTATATCATGAATGTGCAAGGCAAAATGATTTATCTACTAACGAGTTATTTGTTTTAGATATTATTTGGTTTGCGGAGAATGGAATAACTCAAAAAGAAATATGCGATCGTTTGTCAGCGAATAAGCAAACGATTGCCTCTATTGTGAACAAGTTTTATGGGAAGGGTTATGTTGAGTACTTTGAAGTTGAGGAAGATAGACGAAACAAACTCATAAAATTTACTGAAAATGGTGTAAACTATGTAAAAAAAATTATTCCACCAGCAGCAAATGCTGAGAATGTAGCTATGGCTAACTTGGGCATAGACAACATTAAGCAACTCGTAAAACTCACAACAATGCTGTCAGAAAATATGGAAAAAGAATTTAGTAAAATATCCTATGCAAAGGAGAATTAAAATGGAATTTTATGATGTTATAAACAAAAGAAAAACAACCAGACAGTTTTTAGATAAAACAGTTGATTTTGAAATAATTAAAAGAATTTTGGAAGCAGGTAATAAAGCGCCAACTTGGGACCACAACCGTAATTGGCAATTTATAGTTTTAAGGACTGATAAGGAAAAAGAATACGCTTTTGAATATGCAAAATCTATTGCAGACAAGTTTGGTGCCGAAAAATATTTAAATTTCCCAAGACCTTATCCAATTACCCTGGGTCAAAAAATGTATGGATATGCGGTGCCGAAGCAATATACTATGTTAAAAGAGGCTCCTTATGTGATCATTCCACTATTTAAAGCAAAAGAGTTGAATGGCGAATATGTTTCAAAGTTGAACCCATTTGCTACTATTTGGTGTGTAATAGAAAATATTTTTTTAGCAGCAATTGCCGAGGGCTTGTCTTGCTCTATGCGAATACCGCTTAATAACGAACATGACATAGTGAAAGCGAAACTAAAAGTACCACCAAGTTACATGATTCCTGTATTTATTGGCGTTGGATATGCGGACCCAAAAGAACCGAACCTAGAGCAATACAAGCCAGATGTCAACAAACAAATTCGATTTGGTAGGTGGAAATGATAATAAACAAAATAAAAGTCAAAGAGGTTATTACAAAATCAGGTATGCCAGTTTGTGATTATTCTGCTAATCCCTATATTGGCTGTGAACATGCTTGTAAATACTGTTATGCGTGCTTTATGAAAAGATTTACAGGGCACGATGAGGAATGGGGCTCGTTTGTTGATGTAAAATATTGGGATAAAATCAAAAATCCACAAAAATATAGTGGCAAGGAAATGTTTATTGGTTCTGTTACTGACCCTTATCAACCCTGCGAGAAAGAATACCAAAGGACAAAAGCACTGCTCGAAGAATTAAAAGGGTGTGACATAAAACTTTCCATTTCCACCAAAAGTGATTTGATTTTAAGAGATTTGGAGCTCATAAAGTCCTTTCCTGAGGTTAGGGTATCTTGGTCAATAAACACATTAGACGAAAACTTTAAAGATGATATGGATAGAGGTGTATCTATCCAAAGACGATTAGAAGCAATGAAGATTTTTTATGCTGCTGGTATCAGGACGACTTGCTTTATTTCGCCAATATTCCCAGGGATAACAGATGTAAAGACAATAATAGATAAAGTAAAGGATAAATGCAATCTTATATGGCTTGAAAACTTAAATTTGCGTGTACATTTAAGCCTGCGATTATGAATTACATCAGGGGGAAATACCCTAGACTCTATCCACTTTATGATGAAATTTACAATAAAGGTATTAATTTATATTGGCAACAGTTAGATAAAGAATTGAAGGAGTTTGCAAGTGAGCAGGGACTTGAATACAAAATAAATGATGACAGCTTTACTAAACCATTTAATGCAAAACCCGTGATTGTAAATTATTTTTATCACAGTAAAATAAAAAAATCAGCACAAAAGCAAAGATAATCGTAAATAAAATTTACAAATTTTTGCTGATGCGGTTATATGACCAGCTCAAAAATTAATTTTTTAGAACTATGAGGATTTTTGTGTATAGTAAAAAAATTAAATAATGGTGACTAATTTAAAGTTATATTTTTTATAAGGTTCAAATATATTTAACCAATATCCTTTTAAATTTACATAATATAGACTAGATACGAGAAGTGGGGGGGGATATCATGATAACTACTTTGACAAATATATTTGAATTTGATAATCCCATTGCAAAATACCAGTCAAAACAACTATCTGAATAGTAAATTCTGGCACTGTATTATATTGATTTTTGGCGGTGTCTAATAATTGGTTTAGGGTCTTTTCTCGATTGTCTTCGGTGCAATTTGCGCATAGGTATTTGCCTGCTGGCAGAGTCCTTAGATTTGGGTGACTTTTATATTTGGTGCAGACAGCAAACAAATTTGTTTTGCCGTCTTTTTCTATTATTCCAGCCAAATCTTCAAAAGAGTAGTCCTTTTTGTCAGTGGGATCTATTTGAGCGTAAAAGTGACGGTGATAATTCCATAAATTGCTTACAGTTGGTGTAGTTAATTCTGGGGCTAGCATAATGATGCGTGTAGGGAATTCCTGTATAAAAATGGCTTCATCTTGTTTTTTTGTGGTTGCAGATTTGGTTTCATAAAAAGTTTTGGCACGGCGTATCTTTTCTTTTGTTTCTATTAGATTGTATATCTTTTTATTTGCGTTTTCTTCTGCCTTGTCCAAAAAATCTATTATTTTATCTAGATTATTTAGATCTAATATTTTTTGTATTGCTGTTAATGATAGGTCCATACTTTTTAGTGCAGATATGGTATTTAAACGGACTATTTCTTGCATTGAATAATATCTATAACCAGTCCACTCATCTACTTTGTGTGGGTGACACAGTCCAATACGATCGTAATGACGCAATGTTTCTGCTGTCATATTTACTGCTTTTGCTGTTTCGCTAATAGAAAATAATTTTTGCATAATTTTTATTTTACCTCTTGACTTTTGTGTTACACAAAGGTTTACATTTATGGTAACATTGATAAATTATCTTGTCAACTGTGTAAAAGAGGTGAATTATGAAAAAATTTTGGGTTATATTATTAGTCTTAGTAGTTTTAATTTTAGTTGCTTTAGTTGTAATTGTTCTAATTCCTGCAAATGACAACTTTATTCAAAAAAGTTATATATCCAATGATGAAAAAATAAATGCTATTATTGTAGATGTTGCGGATAGGGAGGTGGAGGTTAGACAATCTACAGATGGGCAGATTCATATAGATTACTACGAGAGCGAAAAAGAGTATTACAATTTGTCGGTTAATGATAATAACGAACTTAGTTTTACTATTGCTTATAATAAAAGTTGGCTAGATTATTTTAGATTAAAGCCAAATATAACTTACCGAAAAATTTATTTGCAAGTACCAGCAAATCTTTTGGATAGTATTAAAATATCCACAACCAACGAGACTATAAAATTAGAAAATATTTCTGTCGTAGATACTGTTACGCTAAATTCAAATGGTGGAGATGTAGAATTTAATAATTTAAATGTTGGGAAACAAATTGATTTGGTGGCAAAAAATGGTGATATAAAGGGAAGTATCGTGGGTTATTTGGACGATTTTTGTATATCTTGTAACATAAAAAAAGGCAATTGTAACTTGCCGACGCACAAAGAAGGTGGAGCAAAATCGCTTTTTGCAGATTGCAACAATGGTAATATAGTTATTGATTTTGTGCAATAATTTAGATGGATACACAGATTGTTCCGCTATTTGTTAAATATTAAAAACTAAGTTAAGACTCCTTAAATAATAGTTTATAGCATAAGGGGCACTTAAACAAAGTAAACCTAGATAAATAATGTTGCTAGGGTTTTTGTGTAAAAACCTACCAGTACACTCAACAACATTATTTTTAATTAAAAAACTTATACGATTTTGTGTATATGATTTTAATTTATCTAATATTTATTTGTTAAATATGCTTTGTAAATATACTATGCGTATGATATACTGCTGTAGAATATTTTTAAGGAGGGTTAAGTTATGTTTTCTAAGCTAAAAAAAGGTTTACTTATGGGAGCAACTTTTGCTTTTGTTGCAACTGCGGGCATTGGACTAAGTGGGTGTGGTGATACACCCCAAAATGCAAAAATTGATGCACAAGATTTTTATGCTATGGCAGCCATTTCTAGTGTGAATTATTTACAGGTAAATTCGTCATTGTCTCAATCACTTTTGACAACAGCAAATGATACTCAAAACACGACCCAAACTTCAGCGACTAGGCCAGACGGTATTTCAAGCGATGATGTGACGAATTTATCCAACTATATGGGAATGTTCCAGGGTATGCTTTCGGCAGATGGTAATAATTTTTTTACTAATTCAACCGTCGCAGAAACTGACGAATATTATGGTGAGTACAATTTAAAAATGACACTTTCCGTTCCACAAGCAAACGGACAAACTCAACAATTGGTAATGTATTATAACGAGATCAACACTGAAACAAAAGAAGAGTTAGATGATGATGAAGTAGAATTAGAGATTAACTCTACACTTTCTGGCATAATCGTTTTGAATGGTGAGCCATATAGTGCAGTAACAGGTGAGCGTGAATATGAAAAAGAGGGTAACGAAACAGAAATTGAGATTAAATTAACAACACGATCACTAGAAAATAATCTAGACTATATTGTAATTGAGCACGAAAAAGAAGATGAAGAAGTTGAATATCAATACTCTATCTATCAAGGTGGCACATTAATTAACGAAACTAGTGTTGAATTTGAAAATGAGCAAAGGCAAAAAGTTTTAGAATTAGAATTTTTAAACAATACTGAAACAGACAGAGAAAAGGTTAAATATGAAATTACTCAAGACAGTACCAATGAAAATAAATTTAATGTAAAAGTAAAAGCTGTAAATAACGAATCAACAGTTAGGGATAGTTTTACTATTACAATAACCGATACTGGTTACACATTCACATACTCAAATAATTTCACCGAAACAGTATAAGTAATTTATAGTCAAGCATTATTGCATATCATATAATTTTGTTATTATCAAATTTTAAATGTAAAGGTCTTGACAAAATTCATTAGGTAGGTTAGTATATCTATCGTAGCGAGCGAATTTGGAGTAATCCATTTGTCGTTGAAATATTACGACCCGCGCATTAAGAGTCCTGCATATTTTTATGAAGAGATGGCGTGATACTAAATAGCGTATGAATCCTACAACTTAACATCTAAGGACTCTCGGCCCAGCCTTAAAGTTTAACACAGTTAGTATGTTTTTGAGAATTTGAGATACTTATAAAATCTGAGCCCTGGTGAAGACCAAAATAGGCAACGTGTCATTAATGTGCAACACGATCTGCAGCTACAAAGTTATTTTAGTTATCGCTTTGTAGTGACAAAATGTTTAAATGCGAGCGGAAGGAATTCTCAAGGAAGTGTGGAAAAAAATTCCACACTTTTTTATTTGATTTGAATATTGATTATTTTAGTAGTTTGTTTTTGTTATCACGACTTAAATTTTGCTGTACAAAAATATTTGGTTATGATATATTACTGTTGATTTTTATGCGATGACATAAGTATCATAAGTTAATGGTAAAATTTTAGAGGGATAAAGTATTTTTATGGATAAAGAGCAAAGTGTAGTTGAATTTTATGTATTGTGTAATAAGTTAAAATATATTATTCGTACTGGGTGGTTGGAGTGGAATATCAAGAGTGACCGTCTAGAGAGTGTGGCAGAGCATATTTATGGTACTCAAATGCTAGCAATTGCCATGTGGTCTGAGTATCATTATGATATAGATATAAAAAAAGTTTTATTGATGCTGTCCGTACACGAGATGGAAGAAGTGCTGATTGGTGACTTAACAATGTTTGATGTTGACAAAAATACCAAAAAGCAGATGGGGCATGATGCTGTGGCAAAGGTACTAGGTAAGCTAGCGAGCAAGGAGTATATACAAAATATAATTTTTGAGTTTGATGAATGTAAGACTCCTGAGGCTATTTTTGCGAATCAGTGTGACAAATTTGAATGTGACTTGCAATGTAAATTATATGATGAAAATGGTTGCGTAGATTTGCAATCTCAACAGGGCAATAAAGTAATTAATGTTGACGCAGTAGAAAAGATGCTAAAAAGCAGCAATAGTTTGTCTGAGGCGTGGTTAAAATTTGGACAACAAAAATATAATTATGATGCAAATTTTAGGGCAGTTTCCAATTATTGTTTACAAAACAGTATCTTGCTAAATACATCAAGTGACAATGTGGAGAAGTAGTAGCCTCGTAACATTTAATTAAGTAAAATATAGTTTTTATCATATTAACTTTAATTTGCTTTTTATGAGTACAGTAGTTTAGGGTATGCTTGATATATAGAGATTTTTTATAGTCCATATAAAAATTTATAACAAAAAGAGCCAGACTTAAGTGTTTGGCTCTTTTATTGCAATATTTTTAATACTATATTAGTAATGTGATTATTTTGATAAATGAGATTATCGTGGTAAGCCTAAGGTAGGTGGCAGGTCATTTGTGTCAATATACTCATCTAATTTGTGAATATTTGCATCAATATTTGTCTTTTGATGCTGTGTGGTAAACTCTGGAGTGGAGCGCAATTCCTCTATTCTACTTGCAATTTCTTCTCTAGGGACATCGTTTTCTTGCATCACGGTGACCAGATTTTCCAGATATTTGTCCTGCTCATTTTTGTCCATTATATACTTTAACATATTTTTTTGGTATCTAAAGTCATCAAACAACACACTGTCTGTACCATAGTCATCTATCATAACTATTTTTGGACGAGAGGCTGTTACACCATCAATTATTAGTTTTGTGCGTATTTTTTGATAATTCACTGTGTATGAGTAAGACGCCATTTCCATAGGAGTATCTTTAAACTTTATACTATCTTTTAGTAATTGCTCCATATCGCTAGGGCCTACTATCTTGTCTAGGTAATAAATCTTATCCATTATTTAGCTCCTGTTTAGTCAATTTTTACTGAAATATTTACATAGGTCGCATTGGTAGTATGAGGTACAAAAAGTCGTCACCCTCTGTTGGAGTAATTACACAAGGGTTTGTAGCATTGACATAACTTATTTTGATAAACTCATCTGAGATGACTCTCAGAGCATCTGTATATAGTCTACCGTTAAACTCGATTACCAAATCATTACCGTTTTGGGTGATTAGTAGTCTTTCGGTAATATTACCTAATTGCGACTCACTGTTTATTACCATTTGATTGTTGGATATATTAAATTTTACTACATAGTTTCTTTCAGCTCTAGCGAGCAAACTAGCACGGTCAATTGTATCTAGCAAATGTTGACGATTGACATTAATCTCTGTAGCAAAGTTTGTAGGCAATATTTGATGATAAGATACATAGTCAGATTTCATACCCAGCAATCTAGTCATCAACACAGTATCTCCTAGGTTGATTTCTAGATGATTCTTTTGAGTACAAACTCTTACCACCTGGTTGTTTTCAGGGAGTAACCTCACAATTTCTAGCAAACATCTAGCAGGTACGATGATACCAAATTCTGCTGAATGAGCCTCAGTAGGTTTGCGAATGAGTGCCATACGTACACCATCTAGTGCTACGCCATGTATCTCATCGCCCTCTACCTCTACCAGTATTCCTCGCAACATAGGTCTAGAGTCATCTTGTGCTACTGCTACGCTTGCCTTTGTTACCAAATCACGAAAATAATCACTACGAATATCTACATAATTTGGGTTGTCCAATGTGTGAGGAGCTGGAAATTCGGTAGCCTCTTGACATTGGAACACTGCTGTATTGTCAGAGTATTTTACCTCCATAATCTTATCATCTTTTAGATGAAAGTCTATCTGCTCTCCACTAATCTTGCTAGCAAATTCTGCAAAAAATTTTGCAGGTATTACAGCTGTACCCTCGGACTTTATGTCAGCTTTTATTACCTTGGTTATAGTCAATTCCAAGTCAGTACATGTTAGAGTCAACTTGTCATTTTCTGCAACAATCTTTACACACTCTAGTATTGGATTGGTTGTCCTCACTGCTGCTGCTTTTACTACTTTTAATACTGCATCTGCTAGGTCCAGACCTTGACACGAAAATTTCATATTATTTTCTCCTTTTTGTTCTAGTAAATTGTAATACTTTTTTGACTAACTAAGTATATCTTATTTGAGGTTTTTTTTCAATAGAAAAAACTCAAAAAATCTAATTGACTAGATTATTGATAATATGAGCACGGGGAGTGAAATGTTTTTGTTTGTAGTATTTAACTACAGTAATACTTGTAATTAGATGAAAATATTTTTTTGTACAAAAGCAATGCGACTATCTTGGTAACCTATTTAGTTGTTGACAAGTAGCAAAACCTGTGGTATTTTATGAATAAAGAGGATAAGCTTTGGATGTTTGACACTATATATAAAGAGATTAAGATACGTAAGCGATTATCTCAATGGAATACTTTTAATAGATGTGTTTTTGTTGATGATGATTTTTTTAGTAAAAAATATAATAATAAGCTCGGTATTGACAGTATATTATTGGCAGAGCCAGATTATCAGCGATATCTTGATGTGCGTCCTTTTATTACCAAATCTCTCAATACCTTTTGTGACGGAAATTTATATGCATCTATGACTACTAAAAATATAGGGCAATTGATACAAGAATTTAGTGAAATTGTAATAGATTCCTATGGTATTACCCAGCCACAGGTTTATTGTACATTTAATTCATCTGTTTCCCAATATTGTCTAGCCACATCAGACCCCAATAACACAGTGCAATATTACCTAAGCAAGCACAATTCCACAGATACCGTAGATGACGAGTTGAGTATTGGTATGCCTCTCAATATAGCACACGAAAATGAGCATTTGAGACAATTTGCTCTAGCCAAATCTTATCTAGGTGGTGCCAATATCCCGCAGTTTGACCAATTTTGTATATTATGTGGGTTAGTATTTAGTACCAATCTCGGTGATAATGGGCGCAATACAATGGGGAATATTGGTGAGCTTGAGAAATATTTGTATGCTGGTGAGCCTATGGAGGTTTTGGCTAGATACAAGTCATATAATCTAATGAGGCACCTATCAAGATATGTTAGTTCTGCATATCAACAAAGATTAGATAAATACCTAAGTGATATATTGGTTTATGATAACATTTACACTGAGTGCAAAAATGTTTCTCAAATATTTATTCCTACAGTGGAATATGCTATAAAAGAGTTTGAGATTAATTATGGTAAAACTACAAAAGGCAAGGATATATTGGATAGATTGGATAATCTTGATAGGCAGACTATTTATGGTCAATTCCAACAAATTTTTGATAGCCAAATCATTGAGGCAGAGAGTAGGGGAATAGATCTATCTCTAGATGTGATATCACAAATACCGAGCCCGAGCACCATTCCATCATTGTGCAAACAATTTGATGTATGTGTTGATAGCAATCAAATGACTCTAAAATAATTTAGGCTCAATATTAATTGTGGATTTTATCACACTGCTTAGTTAATTCTTTTGTCACTCTAGGAGTAAAACTGTACACTGTACACCAGACCATTTGATATAAAAAACAGAGCATCTTATTTTATTGTTTTTGAAACTAATATAAAAAGGAACTTTACTTTGTGTGTAGAGTTCCTTTATTTTATTCTTCTAGTAAAAAAAGTTTAACCTTAGTTTCTATATTGTTTTTAAGATATAAATTTAATTAGTATAGTTTATGTTAAATACATAAAAAATTTGTGATTTATAAACTTTTTGTTACATTAATACAAATTTATTAAAAGTTTTAATTATAAAAACTAGTAGAATAAAAAGAACTTTATTAAATAAGATAAAGTTCTTTTTTGGTTAAAAAATAAAAACTAAGGGTGTAAACTTTTGAAACTAGCAAAAAATAAGAAAAGGAATTTTACAAAATAGCAAAGTTCCTTTTTATATTAGTTTCAAAAATTATGAACTAAATATAGCATCTATTTTTTTATAAAAATTTTAATCATCTTTGCCGTTTCTGTTTTTTTATCTTCAACTAAGTATTATTTAGACAACAATTATTTTTGATAATTCATACTTTTTTCTTGTGCCTCATCCCGTTTATCTTCTTGCGAGGTATCCTGCTCATCTTTTGTAATATCTACAAACTTTACCTGCCTATCTTTTTTTGCGTGTTCAACAATACGCAAATATTCCTCAGATGCATCTATATACTGCTCTTGTTTTTCAGTCGCGCTCTCAATCTCGCCAAAATCTAGACCTGCTCTTTTAAACTTTTTCTCTATGGAAGTTATTTCCAACTCTAAACCCACTATTTCTGCCTCGCTCATTCTATCACCATAAAGCAGTAGCTCCTCACCTAAGTCCTGATATTTTTTAATTAAAGGTAAAGTTCTGTCCAAATCTGCCTTTGCACTGTCATAAGCACGCAACAAGCCCTTTATAATTTCAGGGTCTGTGGGTTTGAAATTAGCTTCTAGTGAATATTTATATTCTGCCATTAAAAACTCCTTTTAAATTAGAAAAAATACATAAACTATTATATTTAATATATAATATTTATTACATTTTGTCAATGAAATTAATAGTCAAACATCAAGGGTATATCTCGTGTTTTTCTTATAAAAAATAGTAGTTATAAATATTTACATTATCTTTTTTGAGGGTTTTAAAAATTACTAATCTTGCTCTGTTTTTAATTATTTGTATTATTACTCAAGTTTATTGTTGTCTGCATCACTGAAGTGTTTGGAGTTGGTGTATTTACTATAGATGCGTCTTTTGTCTCTGTGTCTTTTTTACTCCTTTTATTTGTTAACGTGAATAAGGTGAAAAAGAAAACAATCAACAAAAAATTTGTCAAATTGTTTTGCTATATATTATTTTTGCTTCGAGGTATTGGTGTATTTTGGGCACAATCGTGCTATGTCCCAAATACTAATATTAATCGCTCAAATTACTTTGTTGGAGCAAATTAAAATCAATTAAGAGAGCAAAAAATAAAGCGCAAGTCCACAACTGGACTTACGCTTTCGCTACACGCTGTATGATATT
Source organism: uncultured Clostridia bacterium (assembly GCA_944383355.1). Lineage (GTDB taxonomy): Bacteria > Bacillota > Clostridia > Christensenellales > UBA1242 > RUG666. The sequence continues at coordinate 47,441 of CALWPF010000007.1, read as the reverse complement.
ATTATATAAAAATTTTATAAAAAAGTAAACATATTTTTGCAAAATTTTCCAAAAATTTTTATTATATAGCATATATGTGGGCATTGAGTTTATTGAATGTTATCTTTGTTTGCTTGCGGTTTTTGTGCTAGTGCGAGTGTTGATAGATTTACGATAAACCACGAATCTACAAAACAAAAATTCAGTCACCATATTGATTACCATTGTACCAAATAAAACTATGTATTCATTCCACCCAATTGCAGTCAGTGCGTTTCCCCACCATGTAGATAGAGGGGTAAAAACACAGTAGTACAAAATAACCAATGACATAGCTAGTGGTATGTTATTTGCAGACCTAAAGGTGAATCTACGGTTTATGGTAAAATTGTAAATTACAGATGCCGTCAACGCTATTAGGTAACTTGGCCAGTACGGTAGAGTAGCCAATTCATTTAGCAGTGTAAATGTTACCATTTGTATGATACCAGCACTAATAGAGAATCCTACAAAGGTTAAAAATTTAATAAACTCTTGTTTTTTGGTGAGTTTACAAGGTGTAGATGTTTCCTCAAACAATTCCTCTACTGTATCAATAGCCTTTGTTTCATCTTTATTGTTAGTATTATTTACAAGGGACTGACTGGTGTCTATCCCGTTATCTTCTAATTTGTCTTCCATAATAATTTATTGTAGCACTGCGCTCTGTGTAAAGCAACTATTTTGCAATTATTTTTTGATATTCAAAGTATTTTTTTAACTCTTTCAATACAAGTAGTATAGTAGTCTTGATGTAACTTAATTAATACTAAATAGTTTGTTTTTGAATAAAAAATTATTTACAAATGTGGTTCACTTTGTTAGAATATTATTAACAAAAACTCAACAATACAAAGTTTATTTTCAATTGTTATTGAGGTGATACGATGGCGGATAATATTAAAAAAGGTATAAACAAACTTAATATCAAATTAAATGCAGAGCAGTTGACATATTTGGAGGAAAACTTCTTTTTGAATTTGGGTATAACCGAGATTAATGAAGATACGGTAGCGTTATTATATGATGAGGTAGTAGCGATGTGCGATTATTACAAGGCGATAAATGCAGAGCCATTGAGACAGTTCGCTACAGAGTTGGCAGATATATTGTATGACTATGTTCCGTGGGAAAAGATTTGTGCTAATGTAGAGGCGGATAATAGCGATGATGATATTGAGGCCGTCGAGAACGATTGTGGTTATTGATGTACATCGCTTGACTAGTATTTAGGTGGTAATAATGGATAAAACACACAAACTAGAGGTTATTGATTATTTTCAGGACTCGACAAAAAGCGCTCAACGTATATCTTGTGTCAGTGAGGTGATGTTCGGATTACTCAAAAACTTTGACCAAAATTTAGATTTGGTTGTGGAGATTGTTGATTGTGATAATCTGACGCCATCAGATGATGTTGCCGGGTGTGTTACTGGTGGGTATACCACCAAAGTAGGTAAAAAGTACCATATAAAAGTATTAGCCGAATTTGTTGATGGATGTATAGCAGATAGTCAAAATAATGTATTGGAGGCTATTTTGTACCATGAGTTAGTGCATGTCTCTGATATGATATTTTTTGCTATAGGTGGTTACGAAATTTCGGCAAAGGCGAGGAGTTTTGATGAGTACTTAAAACGCTTGGGATTTCTTTTTTGGACGGAGTATTATGCCTATTCCTTGGAATTCGCCAAGTATAGTAATTTTGAGCATATTACTCTATATCGCTTGTTGGTATTATATAGGCAAATTAGTAAATTTTTTGAAAAGATAAGATTCAAGTCGAGCATAGCAAAGGAGCGAAAATTCTTTTTGATGATAAAGTATTTTGTATATAGCGGAGCTTTTTATTTGGGTTGGTATCACTCTGTAGGACAGGACCGTTGTACCCTATCATCTAGTACAATAAAAAGTCCCGAGTATAACGTTGTCATACAATTTTTAAACGGTACAGTTAAATATCTAAAGAGTCTAAGTAATCGAAAACCTAGTGCGCACGAAGTCTTAATGCAACTTGGAGATTATATTTTAAAACACATTTATGCTAAGTTTAATTATTCATTAGTCAAAGACAGAGCACAAGTTGTTTTGTTTCGCTCTATCAAAAAATGAATTCAAATTATAACACGGTGTTATGAGTACATGATTATAATGTGCTGAGTAATGTATATTAATTTTTGTATTGACAATATATTAAAAAATATTGTATCATTACAACACGAGTTGAGGATTAGATTTGGACAACTATACTTTTTAATTAACTCAACATAAGCATCGGCGATTTACCCAAAGTTCTTGTCGCCTCTTGCGTCTATAGTGAAGTGGATATCACAATGGTCTTCGGAACCATTATCGAGGGTTCGAATCCTTCTAGACGCACCAGTAAAATAAAGCATCTAATGCATTATTAGATGCTTTTTCTTTATAGATTTATTGGTCTGAGTTGAGTATACTTGTCATATATTCATTTTGAGTATTTTAGGTATATTATATAACAAAATCTTTTGTATTCATTATGTTATAAAAGAATGAAATTAGTCTCAAATTTAACTTTGAAATGTACTCAATAGCATAACAAGATTTAGCAGCTAATGATTCTTGGGTGTGCCCCTCTATGTATAAACTTTTGTATAACAAGCAAAGCATAGGTGGGGCAAATCTAATCAATTGGTTGTATATTTTTATTTTGTAAATAAAATGCATTGCCTCTATAGTTTCTGCATTATCCAACTGCTTTTTATGAATGTAGTATTTTTGGATAAATTTTAAATCTTGTCTAATATCTGACATTGATATTTTTTCGTTTTTCATAGTAAACCTCCTAGTGTAATTATAAATAAATTTGGTGATTGTTTGATGACTTTTTGTAATTATGATATTATGTATTGTAATGTAAAAATTTTTTGCTATATTTTTTGCTTAAAATACTAATAGCAAGGAGGGAAGTATGAATAGACAAACTTATGATAAAATTACAGAGATAATAGATTATGAATTTGATAATCCCAATCTGTTGGAACAGGCGTTTACTAGGCGCTCATTTGCTCAAGAGAATAGAGGTGTAGAAGATAACGAGGTACTAGAATTTATTGGTGACAAGGCTCTGGATATCTCAGTGATGAAAATACTTACTGATAAGTATGGCGAAGTTATGGATAACGGGTATTTTAATTCGAGGTATAGAGAGGGCGATTTGACTGCTATCAAAAAAAGACTAGTAGAGCGTGATTCATTGGCGCAGTGTATTACTTATATGGGGCTACAAAGATTTTTGAGAATGGGGCAAGGCGATATTGCTCGTAATGTACAGAATGATGCTAGTGTCAAAGAAGATTTGTTTGAGGCTATAATTGGTGCAATTACATTGGATTGTGACTGGGATATTGATGTCATCTGTGATGTGGTATATGATATGCTAGACTTGGACACTGTATTTTATAATGATAATAACCTGACGTCAGAGGAAAAAAGGTCGAGGATAGTGCAACAATGGTGCTCTAGGAATAATATAAAGCCAGTATTTAGGATAATTCCAAGAGATCAGTTTTTGCTTGAGGTGGGAATATCCAATATTATTGATGGCTTGGGTGATCGAATAATTGGAGAGTATGTTTGTCAGTTGACTGTCGATGGCATTGATGAGTTTTCGGGCTTTGGCGACACAAAGACAGATGCTAGAGATGACGCAATTCATGAGTTTTATGAATATTTAAAAGATTCAGGATATTTAGATAATGAGTTGGGCGTTATTTACACAGGTAGCGAGAATCCAGTCAGTGTTTTGCATGAGTTGTACCAAAAAGGATATTGTGATGAACCTATTTACACTTTTCAATCTGTTGTTGATGATAGGGGTAAGACTGTTTGGAAGTGTAAGGGTAGGGTAGGAGACATTGAATATTCCTCTAGTGCAACATCAAAAAGGGGTGCAAAGCAAGATGTAGCTGATGCTATCTTGAGAGAAGTTTTGGATAGTATAACGGATAAGGTTTGATGAGATTTGTTTGTGTATGGTGATAAAAAAATCATATCCGTATAGAATATGATTTTTTTGATGTGTGGATATTAACCAAAAATTTTCGTTGCGACATCGGTTAAATCTGTAACATAATATTTTGCGCTGGTAGCTATCTCTGGAGCGAGATTACTGCCTCTGGCATAGGATAAATCACATTTTTGTAGACATTCAATATCATTGTGACCATCGCCAAAATATATAATTTCTTTTGCATTATCTGGATAGTCATCTGGATTGCCTATATTTTTTTGATATGCAATTATATCTTGCAATGATTGCCATTTTGTACTGCTAGTTAATTGTATTAAATTGTAGTGCGCATCATAATATATTCCATATGGTGAATCTTTGTATTTTTCGCTGAGATATTTTAGGATTGCGTTGTGTTGTGGGGTAATTGCAAATATTCCACAAATTTTATTTACATCTTGCACGATTTGTTGCTCATTCTGTGGTAGTATTATAATATTCATACCTATGTCACCTTTTTTTTGCTCGTGTTGCTGGAATGCAATCAACTCATTATAGATAGTAAGGTCACTTGGGATAGAGGCATAGTTATCATTTAGATTTGATACAAATATTACACCTTTGGGGTCGTATTGCCTAAAAATTTGTATATCTTGCAATACGCTAGTTTTGTCTAGAGATTTGTTGATTATTTCTATCTTTGATGGCGAGTGAATAATGCTGCCATTACGAGACGCACAATACGCTTTTAGATTGTGCAAGTGTGGAAAAAGTGTTTTGATTTGATACATCAACGCATCTGCAATTTTTAATGAGTTGCCAGTGCAAAAAATTACATTGCAATCAGCAAACCTTGGGTGAGCGAATATTGGGTATACATTTTTGTCCAATTCACCTTGCTTATTTAATAGAGTGCCATCTATGTCAAAGGCTAAAGTTTTTTTCATGATGTCTAAATATCCTTTTTATATTAAATGCTTATAATTGTAACAATTCAAGAGGCTTTGGTCAAATCGTTAGACTATATACTTTGGTTATTAAAATAATACAATTTGTGTTCAAATTAATAAGAGCGCACTTGTTACAGTATGCTCTTAGTAATATATTACATATCGCATTCGTACCAGTTGTTGCCTGAGTTGATTGCAACGATTAGAGGTACATGTAGCTCTACCACATTTTCCATTCTATTTTTTACTAACTCATATACAGTCGGTAATTCATTTTTGGGTACATCAAATATCAATTCGTCGTGTATTTGCAGTATCATTTTTGTTTTTAGTCCTTGCTCCTTTAGAGCGTGGAATATTTGTAGCATTGCTAATTTTATAATATCACTGGCAGTACCTTGGAGTGGCATATTCATTGCCGCTCTAGCACCAAATGCATTTTCACGCTTGCTCTCTGTTGCTAGGTCAATATTCCTGATTCGTCCAAACAATGTAGACACATGACCAGTGCGTTTTGCCTCCTCTACACTGCTATCCAAAAACTGCCTAATGGTAGGATAGGTCTCAAAGTATTTTTCGATATATTGCCTAGCTTGCTCAGCTGTGATATTACCAATGTTGTTGGCTAGTCCATATGGGGATATACCATAGATTATGCCAAAATTTACAGCCTTTGCTGCTCGTCTCTGGCTATCTGATACTTTGTCTGGAGATACTCCAAATATTTGTGAGGCTGTTAATCTATGGATATCATATCCGTGTCGGTATGCTGAGCAAAGGTTATAGTCCTCAGAGTAATGTGCAAGTAGTCTCAGCTCAATTTGTGAATAGTCGGCGCAGAGTAGGACATTATCTGGGCTACTAGGTACAAACATTTTGCGTATTTCGCGCCCCTCGTCTGTGCGTATTGGTATGTTTTGGAGATTTGGCTCATTACTACTCAATCTCCCTGTAACTGTCAATGTTTGATTAAATAAAGTGTGGATTTTGCCATCACTAGAGATATAGTTGCGCATACCGTCTATATAAGTGCTGAGCAGTTTGGTTATCTGTCTATAGCGTAACAATGCAGGTATAATAGGGTGGCTATTATATAATTCTGTCAATTTATCTACTGCTGTAGAGTGCTTTTTATTGCCCTTGTCTGGTAACTTTAGGTCCTCAAATAGAACTTTTCCTAGTTGCTTTGGTGATGATATATTGAATGTTTGTCCAGCATAATCGTATATGCGTTGCATTATGATATCCAACTCTCTATGATATCTAGGAGACAATTCGTCAATTACTTTTTGGTCTATCTTAAAGCCTGTGATTTCCATGTCATACAATACATCTACCAGAGGCAATTCCATATCCCAGTAAAGTTTATCCAATTTCTTTTTTGGTAATTCCTCTAGCAAAAACTCCCATGCAGACAAGAGGCTAGTGGCGATAGTTTGTGAGGGTAGAGATAAAAATTCAAACATATAACTAGGCTCATCTTCTCTTACGTTACTGTTTATTAGATAAACTCCCAGCGATACATCATACGAATTTTGCAGTGGCAAAGCCAATTGCCCTAATGTATGCAACATCGCTTTTTTGCTATAAAAGATTTTTTGTATTTTGGTATTTGCAAATATATTTTTGAATTGCTTGAGACATTCATTAAGTGTTTCTCCGCTGCACTGTACTTGATAATTTGTCTCTTGGTCAAAGGCAAAATGAATGCCACTAGGAGCAATATACAGAGCAAGCATTTTGGCATCGGTATGCCTAGATATTATATCTGCTATTTGCTCAGGAGATATCTCTATTACTTGTACTGATTTTGCATTATATTTTGATAGACTAGGTGAATATTCAAATAACTCACTACGCTTGATGAGACTGCGAAATTCATATTTTACAAACGCCTCTCTTACCTCTGCTGAAAAAGGAAAATCATATCTCAGGTCATCTAATGCACACTGTATGTCGCAATCAGTTACAATTGTCGCCAATTTATAACTCATCTCAGCATCTTCTTTGCCATCAATCAACTTTTGTGCTAATTTGCCACCAATTTTATCAATATTATTGTATACCTCACGCATGCTACCATAGGTTGATAATAGATTCTTGGCGGTCTTTTCTCCGATGCCCGCAACCCCAGGGATATTGTCACTAGCATCGCCCATTAGTGACTTTAGGTCTATTACTTGGCTAGGAGTGAGTCCAAAATCCTCTTTTAGTTGGCGCTCATTCTCTGAGACAATTTCACTAATGCCATGTTTTGTCAGCCATACCTCAGTGTTGCTATCTATCAATTGCAAGCAATCTCTATCACCAGTAACAATTATGCTGTGGACCTTGTTGCCAAATTTTTTGCAAAGTGTCCCAATAATATCATCGGCCTCGATGCCTTGTCGCTCAATTATTTGTATATTCATTTTTTGTAACAAATCTTTTAGCACTGGTAATTGTTGCGCTAACTCTGCAGGCATTCCCTTGCGAGTGCCTTTGTACTCTGGGTAGATTTCGTTACGAAAGGTCTTGTGCCCATAATCAAACGCTACTGCCAAATATTCTGGCTTGTGCTCTGTAATGAGTCTAATGAGAATGGTGCTAAATCCATACACGGCATTGTAAATTTGTCCGTTAGATGCGGATAGTGGTGGTAATGCATAAAAGGCTCTGTTTATTAGGCTATTACCATCTATTATCACTAAATTATCCATAATGTCTCCTAATAAAATTGTTTATGGGTAGTATATCCTAAAAAATTTTTTTTTACAACCAAATGCACAACAATTGTGATATTTGGATAAATTAAAATTTGATATTCAAAATATTTGTTATTTTTGCTTTTTTATGGCATAATAAATATTGCTAATTACAAAAAAGGAGATAATTTTTATGCAACAAATCAAAGTAATGCAATATGGCTGTGGTAAGATGGCAAAGTATACAATTCGTTATTGTATAGACAAGGGATACCAATTGGTTGGAGCGTACGATATTGACGAGAGCAAGTTTGGTACCGATGCTGGTGAGTATGCTGGTATTGGCAAACTAGGGGTAAAGATTCAATCCAGTGCTGAGTTTGTTGATGGTATCAAGGCAAACAAGCCAGACTGTGTTATCGTCACTACTATGAGTTTGCTCTCTGACCTTGATGAGGTTTTGACTACCTGTGCTAGTATGGGAGTAAATGCAATTACTACATGTGAGGAGGCCTTTTATCCACAAAATTCCAATCCAAACCTTTTTGCCAAGATTGACAAGTTGGCAAAACAAAACAAGTGTGTGATTGCTGGTACTGGTTACCAAGATGTATTCTGGGGTAACTTGATAGCAGTATTAGCAGGTGCAACTCACAAAATTACCAAGATAAAAGGTAGGACAAGCTACAATGTAGAGGACTATGGTATTGCATTGGCGCAGGTACATGGTGCAGGTATGCCACTAGATGAGTTTGATGCAAAGATAGCTAGCGTTGACCGTATGAGTGATGCTGAGCGCAAGAAATTAATTGATAGTGGTACATATTCACCTAGTTACATGTGGAATACAAACGGTTGGTTGGCTAGTAGATTTGGTTGGACTATTACAGAGCAAACCCAAAAATGTGTTCCGCAAACATATCCAAACGATTTGCACTCGACTACTCTAAATATGGATATACCAGCAGGCTACGCTACTGGTATGTCAGCTGTGGTTACCAGCAAGACAAAAGAGGGTATCATACTAGAGACAGAGTGTGTTGGTAAGGTGTATGCTCCTGATGAGTTTGATGCCAATGAGTGGACCATATTTGGTGAGCCTGACACTACTGTAGTTATTAACCGTCCAAATACTGTAGAGTTGACTTGTGCTACTATAGTCAATCGTATCACTGATTTGTTGCAAGCAGAGCCAGGATATACTACTACAGACAAGATGCCTGTATGTGAGTACAAGCCAAATGTTAAGTAATAAGACTTGATTGGATATTAATTTTTTATAATAAAAAACATCTAGCATATGATTTGAGTATTGGTTCATCATCGTTTGCTAGATGTTTTTGTTTAGACAAGTATCCATTGGTTATATTGGACTCTGGCGAAGGTGACTTTTTGTGCTCTATATCTTAGCAGTCTATAATTTAGTTATTAAATGTATTAACACATTAAACATATTTGCCTAATTATTGAGCATATGTTATTATATATAGACTTACTGGATGTATATATTTTGGTGAGCAAAACAGTGATAGTTTTGTATCACTTAGTAGTGAGTACGAAAATAATTAAAGGGAAGATTATGAAGAATACAATTAAACACCATACTCTAGGTGAGATTGTTTATCAGGAGAATCCTTGGACGGGTAAAAAAGATATTTCTATCAATGGTACGTCGTTGACAAAAAAGACAAAGAACACTTTTAGCACTCAAGATGGTCAAGAGGCTGTAGTCACTGGTAACTATATGTCTGGGGCAAAGTTGACTATAGGGAATGACACGGTAGAGGTGGTACCAGCGACAAAGTGGTATGAGTATGTATTGTCTATATTACCTTTTATACTGATACTAGTTTGGGGCAATGTGGTGGCACTCTGTGAGATCGTGCCTGTTGTCGGCGGATTTGTAGGTGGCTTGATAAGTGCTGTAATCAGTATTTTGAATCTTTTTATTATCAAAAATGTAAAGCAAGTTTGGCTCAAGATTATTATCTCTATAGTGGCTTTGGGGCTAGCGTTCCTACTTTGTTACCTCGTGGCACTTGCTATATTGAGTATGGTTTAGTAAAAATAATTTGAATATGTATTTATATAAACTGGCATTTTGCCAGTTTATTTTATAATACCTTGATTTGTTGGATAACTGTACATTTTGTAGTTACGAGTATTTTGATTTTAGTGCATAATTAAGGACAATATTGACAGTGACAATTTTTTATTATATATTTAATATATAAGATATAAACTGGTTTGAGGTATTTTATGAAAGGGCTGGAGCAATATACTGCAAAAGAATATGTGTTTTTTAAAATATATGAGCGTACAGTATTATCAAAGGCTGATAGTGCGTTTGTAAATATGTGCGAAGAGTTAGCGCACATTACTCCATACAATACTATGACTATAAGTGACTTGCGTAGGGAGGTCTCTCGTGCGATAGATGCATTATTTGATTATGGTGTTGTGTATGGCGATTGGAGGCGTAGTACTGAGGCTGGAGTATGGTTACGAATGTTTTTTGTTGATGAAGATGCAATGCAATTGGCACACAGTATGTATTCAAAGTATGTGGACAAAGTGTATCATACTCTTGATGATACGCAAAAAGCATTGCTAGACAATGTGGTAAGTCAAGAGTCAATATCTATGAGTGCTGATATTAACAATGATAATATCGGAGAGTACTATAGGTGGAATCAATTACGTAACCGTGGATTGGTGTCGGTTGAGACCGATGATACAGATAGTTTTCACGGCTTTGTGGTAAAACCAACCATTTTAGGCCGTCAAGTCAACGACACTATGGTTGAGAAAAGCGATAATGCAACAGAGACTACCTTAAAGACACATAGTAGTAGATAGTATTGTGCCCAATGCGATATTATTTAGTTAGGATTATTTTTTAGTGGTCTATTATGTGTTGAATTATGCAACAAACAAGTAACGTGTAATTTAGAATATCACTATACAAATGTTAGTGATTTGTGGTACAATACTTTTGTTGAGGTATTTGACACCATACCTATCTAAAGTATTTTTATCTTGCGAGATGCTGTGTAAATATCAAAATAAATTAAAAAGGTGAGGAGGTTTTATGACAAAGTCTAGCAGATTATCTATGTCTATTACTCTCAGTATAGTATTATTGGTGGCGTGCGCCTTGCTTTTGTGTGCCTGTGGCGAACCAGCTAATCCTGCCGACAAAGAGTATAATATCACCGCAACTTCTACAGCAGATTATACTGTTACAGCGCCAAGTACTGCAAAAGCAGGTGATACGGTAAAAATTACAGTGACACTCAATAATGCAGAGATCGTAGTAGACGATGTCCAATACAATGGTACCAGTTGTACTGCAACTAGTAGTGGTTACTCATTTACAATGCCGGATAGTGATGTGACGATTACTGTAGTCACTAGTCAATTGCAGGAGATATTGACTACTAATTTTATTAGTTTTGGTGAGGAAAATCAAAAGATTATTGCAGTAGCGGGCAGTGGTACATTCGATTGGGATACTCGTGACCTTATGTTATATGTAGATACAAATTATACCACAGGGTTGCGTCGTGCAGAGATCACCTCTACCAACCAATCAGTGATACCAGATACTGCTATTGATTATGATATTATAACTAATGCCAACTTAATTGGACATACAGGCAGTAATGTGATTGAGCAAATTAGTGTAGAGATATCACCATTTGATATCAACATAGGTAGCACTTATCTGATTATGGACTTTGCTAGTACCAATATTAGTAGCGAAGCGGGGAAATTGATCGTTAAGATTGATGTTGTGGAGTATGGTAAAGTTATCATACCTACTATGACTGAGACTGTTACATTTGATTTATCCGATTTATCTAATATTGCAGATACTTATAACGTGAGGGTCGGTAATAGTCAGCATATAGATGGTTCTAATTTACCTAGTTATCAAGATTTTGTTTGTACGGTAGTTGATGATAAAATCTCAGTTACATTTGAATATGCAATTGGTTGTGATTACTGGTTGCGTGTGACAGAGGGAGATGCTGATGATGCTGATAGTCCACTTGTTATAAATGATTACATCATGGGGTCTGGCTCCAGTGAAAGTGGTTTTAATGGTTATAGCGAAGGAGATTTAACGTTTATAACCTCTGATACAAACCTAACTCTCACAGTTACTGATTAACTTTTATATAGGGTCTATGTAACCTCAAGGTTTACTATGTCTATGAAATAACTCTAGTTAAAACTAGAGACTCAATTTGTAGGTCAAAAAGTCAAGTGCAATTTTATAGCACTTGATTTTTTTATTTACAAAATTTCATAGCATTGTATTGCATTTTTGTTGGTTTAAACGCAAAAAATGATAATATAATGCATAATTTTACATATTATTAAGGTCGATAGATGATTATAGGCGATTAACTAAGAATAGTTTTTTAGGTTTTGCAAAAACTCGTTATACAAAATTTATAAAATATTAAAATTTGTACCATAATACTGTTTTTTATATAACTATGTGATTAAAAAACTCTGTTAAGTTGTGTTTTTGTGTTTTTTGTAGAGCAAAATTTATTTACTATTGGTGTTATTTGTGATATACTAAAGCAAATGTAAGTAGCACGGGGGATTTTATGCAGTTTTTGCAAGATTTGAGTTTAGATGAGTTGCAACAGATTATAGTTGAGTTGGGTGAGGCAAAATATAGAGCTAGACAGGTCTATGATCATATTTATTTAGGTAAAACTATAGATGAGATGAGTAATATTCCTCAAGCATTGAGGGATAAGTTGCACGAGCAATTTTGGGACGAGCCCATTACCATACATACAGTCGTGGAGAGCGCTGACGGTACTAAAAAGTTTTTGTACAAACTGCATGATGACAACTTGATTGAGGGCGTTTTGATGAGGTACAAGTATGGCTACACTTTGTGTGTATCTTGCCAAGTGGGCTGTGCTATGGGTTGTAAGTTTTGTGCATCTACTCTCAATGGCTTGATTCGCAACTTGAGCGCAGGGGAGATATTGGGGCAAGTTTTGACTGTCAATAGATATTTGCACGGCACATCAAGAGATAGAGCAATTACAAATGTGGTTATGATGGGGAGTGGTGAGCCATTGGCAAACTATGATAATGTAGTCAAATTTTTGAGATTGGTAACTAGCCCAGATGGTATCAATGTTTCACCAAGGAATATATCGGTATCCACTTGTGGTATAGTCGAGAATATAGATAAATTAGCACAGGAGGGTTTGCCAATTACTTTGACGATATCTTTGCATGCACCAAATGACAAGATTAGGCGTCAGTTGATGCCTATCGCCAATAAATATACTGTGCATCAAGTGGTAGATAGTGCAAAAAGATATGTAAAGGTAACAGGTAGGCGTGTGGTCTTTGAATATGCATTGACGCATGGCGTAAATGATACAGCTGAATGTGCCGAGCAATTGGCTTCTTTGTTGAGAGGTTTCCAATGTCATATTAATTTGATACCACTCAATGAGGTGAGAGAGCGCAACCTAAAGACTGTTACTCACAAGTCCGCTGTGGACTTTTGCAAAAAATTGTCTTCACTAGGTTTATCAGCCACAGTTAGGCGTACTATGGGTGAGGATATAGAGGGCGCGTGTGGTCAATTGCGTAACAAAGTCATAAAAGGAATAAATGAGTAAATATAAATAAAATTAACAAAAATTTAAATAAAAATAATAATTTTATTAAATATCGTATAAAAACAAGTATTATGCACTATACTATGCACAAATTTTTATTCTTTTTGCCACAAATAATTAAAAAACATTATTTGATTTACAACTTTTTATTTTTTAAAAAGTTATCCACAAAAGAGTGCAAAAGTGGATAACTTTTTAATTATAAATTTTTTGTAAATTTTTATATTTTATAATTAATGTATTTTTAATAAAATACAATATTATTTTTAATTATTATTAAACTAAATAGCATTCAAAATAATATAAATATTTTGAGTAAATCATATTGTAAAAAATAATTCTATTAAAAAATTTTTATTTATATAATAGTATGGATACTACTGATGGTGTTGGTAACTTGGTTACATATGACTAGAATGTTATTTATAAGATACTATAATAAAAATGATTTTTATTTTAATTAAATAATCTAATTTTTATTTATCAAAAATATAAAATTTAATTTAAATTTATTATTTTTGTATTTTATTTGGAATTTTTTTATACTTTTTTATATATTACTACTTTGAAGCTACATAAAAAATTTTATACTAAATTCATATTACTAGTTATTATTATTATTATTTCTTATATTATAAGTATTTATTATCATTTTAATTGTTGTAATTTTTTTAGTTATAGTATCAACTCTAAAGTATAATTTTTTACTGAAATGTTATAAGATAAATAATAGGGTAGAGTGAGTTTTTGTACTAAATGAATTTTTTGTAAAAAAATCATGAATTTGTCAAGAATTATTGTATTTTTTGTGGCGTTGTGTTACACTTATCATATAAAATATTAATCGTTGTACTATTAGCACTTTTTGGAGGTGCGCTATGGATATAATTGAGATAGACAACTTGACGCAAGACTATGGTCACGGTAGAGGCGTATTTGATGTCTCGTTTTCGGTGCGAGAGGGCGAGATTTTCGGCTTTTTGGGACCCAACGGTGCAGGTAAATCCACCACGATTAGACATATTATGGGGTTTAGCAAGCCTCAAAAAGGTAGCGTACGTGTTTTTGGGAAAGATACATTCAAAAATTACTACAAGATTTTAAAGAATGTAGGTTACTTACCGGGTGAGATAGCACTACCTGAGGGTTTAACTGGCTGGGAATTCATACATATGATGGGAGAGCTCAGACACACCAAAGATGTTGAGCGACTAAATATGTTGCTAGATAGATTTGAGTTGAATCCTGCTGGTGAGACTAAACGTATGAGTTTGGGTGACAAGAGGAAACTTGCCATAGTTACAGCATTTATGGCGGATCCTGAGGTTTTGGTGCTAGATGAGCCCACTAGTGGACTAGACCCTGTAATGCAACAGACTTTTGTTGATTTTGTCAAAGAGGAGAAAAAACGTGGTAAGACAATACTGTTGTCTTCGCATATGTTTAACGAGGTCGAGTCTACTTGTGGTAGGATTGCTATAATAAAAGATGGCAGGATAGTATCCAATTTTGAGGCAAACGACATTAAACACAATCAAAACAAATCTTATGAGATTACTTTTGGTAGTCTTGATGAATTGACAAAATTTTGCCAAGGTATTCCTAAATTTCGCAAAAATCTAAAAGTATATAAAAATATTTATCTCCAGGAAACTAGGCCAGATAATATGACTGCAGTAGTTGCAGTAAATGACAAGGATGTTGATAAATTAGTCGCAAAACTCAGTGGTTATACAATACGAGATTTTCATCAGGACAAGTATACTCTAGAGGATTACTTTATGCACTTTTATAAAGAGGACAAAGATTTTGGGGGTGTATTCTAATGGAGGTAATAAAAGCGCAAAATTTGACCAAAGACTATGGTTTTGGTAGAGGAATATTTGATTTAAACTTTGATGTCAAAAAAGGTGAGACTTTTGGCTTTGTCGGGACCAATGGTAGTGGCAAGACTACTACAATTAGACACATTATGGGGTTTTGCAAGCCAAACAGTGGATCGGTTGAGGTTGTGGGCAAAAATTCATGGAAATATGCTAGTGAGATAAAGCGATATGTTGAATATGTTCCGGGAGAGATTGCTTTTCCTGATTTGCGTACAGGGACCGAGTTTTTGCGTAGTCAAGCAGAGTTGCTTGGGATACATGATATGCAGTACGCCAATTATCTAATAGAGAAATTACAGTTGGACCCATCAGCTAATCTAAAGCGTATGAGTAAGGGGATGAAGCAAAAGACTGCTATAGTTGCGGCACTCATGGCTAACAAGGAGATTTTGATATTAGATGAGCCTACAACTGGATTGGACCCTTTGATGAGATTGACATTTTTGGAGCTGATCAAAGAAGAAAAAGCCAAGGGCAAGACTATACTGATGAGTAGTCAAATGTTTGATGAGCTAGAGGATACATGTGATAGAGTTGCGCTCATATTTGAGGGGCATATTGTGGATATAGCGGATCTTAGTAAAATAAAGAATCTTCCTTACAAAATGTATAAGATTGAGTTTTTGAATGTTGATGAGTATAAAAAGTTTAAAAAATTAAAATTTGAGATAGTTCGTGACCAGGAGAAATACAACCAAGTAACAGTCAAAATTGATAATGATAAACTAGGTAAATTATTTACAGTGCTAAAAAAATATCACTTAAAATTTTTGTCTGAGGTGGACTATAACCTAGAGAAATATTTTATGGAAGTTCTCAAAAAGCACAAGGAGGAGGTAAAAAATGCAGTTAATTAGTAAAGCATTATTTAAACAGTCTCTCAAGGCAAACTGGATGCGCTGGGTAACCGTCACAGTGGCTACTTGTGTCATGTTGGCAATAGTAATAGTTGTATTGGGTAATCTCGGTATTAATGATATTAGAGATTCGCTAAAAAATGTATTTACCGAAGCCAATCAAGATTCTGAGCTCAAAGAAGAATCTATTGATGCCTATGATTCCTATTTTACCATAATGGGTAATTATGATGGGCTCTATGGTATGCTGAGCATTAATTTTAGTGGGACTGTTGGTTCCAAAATCGAAGATTCCTGCTCGCAGTTTGACACAAGTATGCAAGATTTTGTAACACAAAACGGAAGGCAACCGAATGAGACAGAGCGTCAAACAATCATTGATGACACTATTCAAGCTTTTATTGATTCATTTGGAGTACCAGAGAGTTTAATAGAGCAATTTTTGCCTGGTATGGCAAATGGTATGACCCTCGATGAGTTAAAAGCCATGTTGGCGGACATAATTAATTATTATGATACTGTATATGCTGAGCCTACTGATGAGGACAAGACCGAGTATCCTGTGATTGATAACTATTTTGCCCAGCAGATTTACAATGAGGCATATGCTAGAGAAATAGCAGAGGAAGGGGCAACAGAGGAATATGCGACATCAAGGGCAGAGGCTGCGAGAGTTATGGCAATTGATATTGTGGGACAGTATCAGGGTGATGTGGCAAATGCTGGTGGTACATACGATTATGATGCTAATAACTATCTAACAATTGCAACTGATTATGTGAATGATACTATGTATCAAAATGTTTATGACATCATGATTGGAGAAGGTCAAACAGATAATGATGCAAGGATAAACGCTGTGGCTGTAAAGGTTATCTCAAACACAGCAATTACAACATATCAAATGCTCATTACTGATGAAGATTTTGCATTAACTGTTGATACCTCCGAGACGACAGTTCCTGAGGCGGCAAAGACGGAGGCTTGCAAGAGTATTACTGATCAAATCCCAGACCAAGTAGCTACAGCGCTTACTGAGCTCGGCGATATGGATATGTATGGGTTGATTATAGGCTCAATATTCTACCGTATTGCTGGATTATTGTTGCCTATGGTATTTGTTATAATGACTGCAAATTCATTACTAGCAGGACAGGTTGATTCTGGCTCAATGGCATATGTGCTCTCGACACCAACAAAGAGGCGCACAGTGTCTGTGACGCAAATGACTTATTTGGTGGTAGCGCTGTTTGCTATGTATGCCTTGCTTACTATCGTCAGTGTGATATCGGTATTTGTCGTCGGTGGGAATAGTTTTGCCATCAATTATGGTGAAATCTTGCTGTTTAATCTAGGGGCATTCTTGACGATGTTTGCCTTTGCTGGCTTCTGCTTTATGTGTTCTGCAATATTCAATCGTTCAAAACATTCAATGAGTGTTGGTGGAGGTCTGACAATATTTATGCTAGTATGTACTATCTTGGGTCTATTTGGGTCTAGTGTGGTACCTAGCGCAATGCGTATATCCGCAATGGATTTCTTTAACTATTTGTCTATTATCTCATTCTTTGATACTGTATCTATACTAAATGGTACCTTGGATTATTTGTGGAAATTTGCAATATTGCTAGGGATAGGTATAGTTACAATAATTATTGGTGTATTTAGGTTTGACAAAAAAGATTTGCCACTGTAGGGTAAATATACTACATTTAAACACTAACTCAATCAGAGGTAATTAATTCATACTTTGTATTGCTGTTCAAATTTTTGATATTATATTGATAATTAAAAAACACGATATTTTGATTAATTTTTACCTTTATAATTTTATCATCTGCAAACAAAAACAACTGAAGTTATTTTTCAGTTGTTTTATTATTGTATTTGCATTAGGATAATGATTGAATTTAAGTATTATTTAGGCAAGAAAAGATATGGCAAAATTTAATATTTAAAAGGCAATCAAAAAATCACTTAAAAAATTCAATATGTTGGAGTGTCTTTAAGTTGGAATATATTTTCCTCATAACTTCTCTCTTTATTTAAAAACCAATTACTTTGTATATTTTTATCTTTATTAAAATTTTACTTAATTACTTTAGAAAAATAAATAATAACGTTTTTTCTCATAATACTGGTATTTTTATGAGGTTTTGAGATATAAGTAGAAGATATTTTTATGTAAGGATAATATTGGTAAATTGCTACCTATGTTTTTATTATATAAATGACTATAGTTTTGCAAAATCTTTGACTTCGCTATATACTGCATCTACTGCGCTTTTTTCTCCCTCTATTCCCACAACACATGTGGTGCGAGGCACTGTATATTCATCTAATTCAAATTTGACATTGCCTTTTTGATAAACATACCTAGTGCGTACTAGGGTATTGTCTTGGCTAAACCCCAAAAAGTCCAATATTGACAAGACGGCATCATTATTATCGTAATCCAGTGCTAGTGATTCTCTGCGTTCACCCAATATCTGTCCCTCAACTAATTGATCCTCTTTAAAGTCCAATTGTCTAGTTGTCACACCATTTTTTATGTTTAGTGTGAGTCTAGCCATCATGGTTCGGTCTTTGTCTCTGTATATGGTGCGCTCTTGCTCGTGTTTTTCGACAAACTGATAATCATTATCTTTGCAATATTGTATAAAAGGGGTCAAATCTTTCACCTCAAAACTATATTCATACTCTTTATTATTCATAATTCACCTCTTGCTATCTAAGATAACATTTTAACCTTTTGGGTGTCAAATAATTTTAATTATTATATTTTTATATAAATTTTATTACATAAAAAATTTATTTTGTTATACCAATTTCAAAATTTATTTTATCAACAATTAAATTATATTTTTTGAGTTTTGCAGCAACAAAAAATAGGATAAAGTCTGTAAACTCTAAAACTAGCAGAGTATAAGAAAAGGAACTTTACAAAAATAGCAAAGCTCCTTTTTAGTTTTTAAAATTATGGACTAAGTTATCCTATTTTTATTAACTATATTTTGTATTATTAATTTATGATGATAACTTATACGCTTATCATAGTTTTTTATATTGTAATAGTGTAATTATCTTGGTGGTAATACTATTTTATTCTCATCATCTGTGAGCTCTAGGCTATTGTCATATGGGTACAGCGTAGACATTCCAAAAGTAATATTTACGCCAGCGGCTACATCATCAGTAATATATAGGTCGTATAAATCGCCAGTTATATTGTTTGCAAACAGTGTTATATAGTCACCATGAGTCGGTACACCTCCATTTGCTATTGAGCTCTCTGTGGCAGAGTAGCGTATATTATATCCATTACCATTAACAATTCCTGCAAAGTTGTGTGTACTGTCACCTATAGTTTGCCATACTTGGTCTGTTACATTAGTAATGTCAATATCCGCAACCAAGTTAAATATAACACCATCAAAAGTAATACCATCTTGGACTCTGTCCGCTATCCAAAAAAGTTGTGTCGCATAATTGATATCCATAGAAGATAAATTGAATTGATAAATCGCTACTAGATTGATGTCAACAGATGCGGTAAAAGAGTAAGTGCTTTGGGTGGAAACAGGTACTCCATCACTCTGCCATTGCACAAAACGAAATCTTTTATCCACATCATTTGCTGAGAGTGTTACATTGGCTCCCTTTTCGTATACGCCACTACCAGTCACACAACTCACATGCGTTATATTTGATGAAGCATTTATTTGGAATATATTCTGCTCCCATACTGCGTACAGAGTGGTAAAGTCATCAGAGTTGTATTCTGCTCCACAAGCATATGTAGGGGTAGTTGCAGTGCTCGTTGTTGCCCAACCTATAAGTTCGTATCCATATCTTGTAAACGCTGTATTATCAGGTAGTATGAGAGTTTCACCACAAGTTTTTGTTAATGTTTTATTTGGTTCTCCAGAGCCATTGGAATCAAAATTAAGTGTATATGTTTTGAGTTTTTCTAGATCAATATGTATTGCTGCTCGTACCATACAGCCATCATTGTGTTGATATGCATGAGTCCTACCATTATTAAATATTACATTTGCTCTCCGACCATCTGAGTCACACGACCTCAGCCATGCCCATGCTCCAGTCGCTCTATCATATGCGTTTAGTTCCCACAATCCAGTACGCCCATCATCTGTTACGCTTTCCATTCCTGTATTTTTATCTGCGGTATCACTAATAACTGATACTGACTCAACACCATCATAATATCTATCTGTTCCAGGTATATAACCTGTCCCATATCCTGTACTCAACACCTCAAAAGCACTAGGTAACCATAGTTTGTCTGAATAGGGCGTATTAGCATCTTCAGCTTCTTCCACCCAGCTACTATGTCGTGCATTTTGCCCATCCATTCCATTGTTTATGGAATATCCGCCGCCATTACCACTTGCACCAGCTGAGCTAGCTTGATCACCAGCAAAATAATTGCCCACACTATTTTGAGAGGTCTGATATGCACTACTTTGCCATTCCATTGGCAGGTCCTTTGGCGCTACGACATATTCATCTAGTTGATTGAATGATTGAGTAAGTTGATCGTAGGTATTTTTTACAAAAGTTTGAACTGTACTTGCAGAATAATCTCCGTCTACATCATTAAACCAACTACCAGTATATCCATTGACCATATATAGAGTCAAGATATCTTGATCTGTAGTTGTAGTACGATAAACTACTTGCCAATATGTAGATGCAACCGTGCTTGCACCATAATTTGCGTTACCAGTGTTGTCTAGCAATTTGAGGAGTAGTTGGGCATTGGTTTGGTTATCATATTTCCCAAAATCTTTTGCTGTAAAATATGTTACTTCTTCCGCAGCAGTTGGAAATGTCTTGTTACCTACCACTGCACCATCGTTTAATATGTTAAGTAGGTCTGCTACTACACTATAATTTATACCATTAGCGGTAAAGAGAGGAGTAACTTTGCTTGAATTTATAGTATTGTTAATCCTATCTATTGCGTCATTTTGTGCACCCGCTACATAAGCAGGGGCGTTGGTATAATACCCGCCATTAATCCAACCAGCATTAACATATTGTTTTGTAAATTGGACTAACACAAAAAACATACCAACATCACGCAGGCAAACAGACCGCCTATTATCCCTATTTTTTTGATGTTTTTCATTAGCTCCCTCTTATATTCCCATTTTTTATATTATAAACTTAATCGCCCATATTAAACAAAAATAATACTATTTCGTTTCACCCAAGTTTTATATTATTATAACTAATCAAGATTTTTTTCACAAGTAAAAACAAAGATGTCCAGTAAAGATATTGTTAATATTTTTTATAGTTATATAACTTTTTAATTGCATAATTAAATAGACAACAGTGGCATTAAAACAAATTAATGCACCATTTGGTGCAAATATATAATATTACTTGCAATACTAAGGGATTTGTTTTTATACAAACACTTTGGATAAAAAATAGGAGAGACCCAATTCTCTCCTGTTTTATCTAATCTTGAAACCTTTTTTTGACATTCTATACAATGGGTAATATATTTTTAGTCTACATAATGCTGTGACATATCTCTTGCCACAGTTTAAATCACTCAATTTAATATCTCGTAGTGGAGTACTATATTCTGGCATATCCAAGATTGATTTTAATCTAGCCTTAAAACTCTTGTAATTTGGACATTTATTTAAAAGTTTACGAAGACATCTACATAGGTTCCTTATTGCTAAATAATTGAGGTTGTTTAAGTCTCTATCTTTTTGTGTAGCAAGAGTATCAATTGCTTTTTTGTACTCATCATAGAATGTAGCAAATTTTTTATCCAAGTCGTCAGTATATGATGCGCATACAGAGTATGGATTAAATCTATAATTATAAATTATTTCTCTAGTAAAATATATGGAGTTAGCTTTTGTATAAGCTTCATAATTAAACACCCCATCTTCTCCATTTGATAGAGTTTGTTTGAATTTGATACTGTTATCTTGTAAAAATTTTTTATTAAATGCTTTTGCCCAAGGGGTATCTACATAGGTATATTTATTGTTATAGTTCAAAAAAATTGAATCAATCAATGGTTGTTTGTCTGGTACTATCTCACTAGCTTGGTTACATTCACTTTCCTGTATGTTGTCATCTCTATGTAAAAAACATCTTCCAATTATTACTTGAGGTAAATTATTATTGACTATAATTTGAGCTAATATTTTGCAAGTGTTTGGCATTAGCCAGTCATCAGCATCTACAAATAAAATATAATCTCCTGTCGATAGTTGGACACCTTGATTACGAGATGCTGATACTCCTTGTGCTGATTCCCGCTTGATTACAAAATTATTTAATTTTTTGTATGGTTCCAAAATATTATCATATTCATTAGAGGTGCTATCGTTTATGATGATTACCTCATAGTTTGAGTAATCTTGGTTTGCTAGGCTATCCAAGCATTTGCCAAAATATTCTTCTTTTGTATTGTGATAAGGTACAATTATGGAAAATTTAATCTCTTCGTTATCTTTTGTTTGCATATAGTTCTCCATCATTAGTTGTTTATAAATTGTTTGGCGCTTGCTGTATTTGTATCCCATTGTGTATAGCCATGAATCTCATCTAATGCTTGATTTATTTCCAATTTCCTTTGATTGCCGTATGGCTGAGTACTACCATATTTTTGATATAATATATCCTCTACCTGTCTCCAAAGTGGGTTAGGGTACATATATCTAGTCATCAACTGTTGCTCGGGCTGTGCTATCAAAAAATGCAAACACGCCTCGCTAGCATCATCTGTTGAGTGGACTAGGTTAAGCAAGTCAGGATTCCAATTTATAATACTACCATCATACCATATTACATCTTTGTTGTGAAATTCTTTAGCAAGATTTGCTCTCAATATTTTTTTATTTTTGTACAAATCTTGTGCAGGCTCCCTCACCAAAAAGATTTGAGATTTACCGTACATCGCTTGCTCAAAGTCAACTCCTACTGTGTGAGATAGCAACATAGGTCTTAGATTTGTCATTTCTCTTTTGTTGGCCAAGTTTGCGGTATAGGAGTATACAATTTTATTTTTGTCTGGTATCATTTTTTGGACGATTTCATCTTGGGTATTTGTAAAGAATGCCGAAGGTTTTAGCATTACTACATTTACACCTTCCTCGATAAACAATCTAGGTGTGAGATTTGATATCCTATTGTGAGGCTCTCCTAGGTCTATGCGAGTCTCTAGATTCTCGTTCATTAGTTTGCTTTCTTGGTATATATATCTTGCCAATTCAAATTCTTTTTGTGGGTCAAAATGTGATTGTCTGAGCGTATCAAGCTCGTGTCTCCATTGTATGATTTGTTGTATAATCAAACTTTTGCGATATTTGCATTTTTGTATATCTCTACCTGCTAGACTCTCATAAGGGTCTAGCTCTATTGATTTTTGTAGTAGTTTAGACTTGATTTGTGGATTTGTAATATATTGACTCAGATAGTACAAACATTGAGAGGTATGACCGTTCAAAAAAGGGTATGCCATACTTGGTGCAATGTATTTTATGTATTTTTTTGCGGAATCGGCATTCATCAAACCTTTTGAGCACTTGTATATTACCTCTCTCATTTTGAGTAATAAATCAAATGACTCACCTTGGATTACTGAGAACTCTTTGTATGGCATACATTCGCTCAATTTTTCCACTTTACCAAATTTGTACCCAACATATGGGGTAGAGTCGACAAAATATGTATTGCCCTCAGCATCATCTACCAGTACTGCAGTATGCCTTGATACTACATCAAGAGGATCGTATGGTCTCTGCCTACACAATACATATCTAATGTTGTGTCCTATACCTAGATAATTCAAATATTCTATAGTAGCGAGTGATGCTGTATGACAATTGCCAATCAAGGTATCCACATCTGTTTGTGGGTCTGCGTTTGCATCAGGTATCATACTTTGGCGCACTAGATCATTAACTACTTGTAATTGTTGTCTAAAGTCCAGTTGCTCAAATGGTTTATTAAAGCCGCATTCATAAAATGTAGTATATGGGTTAGTAATAGGTGTTAATTCATCTTTTAGTGGTAAGCATTTATTCATATTTTCATAATCCTATCAAAAAATTTTTCAAAACATTTATTAAAATTGTATTTTGTGCGCAATGTTTCTTGCGCATTAAACATAAGTTGTTGCATTTTTTGTCTGTCTAGATAACTTTGTATTTTTTCTGCAGACGCTTGTATGTTGCTTAAATCTACTAGTACACCGTCTACACCATCTGTTATTTGCTCTCTTAGCCCAGGTATATTATTGGCGACTATCAATATATTTGGTTTGTTTAGTTTCCTCACCTCGTTTACTATTAACCCCATAGGCTCTTTGGTTGACGGAATCAACATTATCAGAGTATTTTTAAATCGTTCCAACAAAACTTTTACAAAATCATATGGTGGGTCAATAAATACTGTTGCATTGGTTTGTTGTGACAACTTAATGTAATCATTCATTATAGGTTGCCCTTTGTAATAACCATGCACTGCTACAATAGGTTTTATATTCATTGCTTTTCCTAGTAGCATTGTTGCCTCATGATTTTTGTATTTTTCTGCTCTGCCAAAGGATAGTATAATTTGGTCATAATTTTGTACCTGTTGATATAGTTGCAAGGCGTCAGGTGATGGGGTAGTATGTGTAATATCATCTACTATTTCTCCATTCAATAGTTCAATTAATTTGGTTTGGTTTAATGCATATTCATTGACCAAGTGCTCTTTCATAAATGTACTAATGTATGCTACAAAATTATTGTCAGTATTATTGATAAAATTTATCGCATCACATTCAAGTTTTAGTCGACTGTTATATTCTTGGGAATCTTTTTTTGTAAATGCATCTGTATCATGTATTTTGACGGTCGAGTGCGGTATCCATATTTTTATATGGTTGGGTTGATTGGATAACAAACTAGCAAGTGATGTGTATGGTACATCATTGTAAATTGTAATGATTTTGTCATATGAGGCGTTTGATATAGCATTAATATAATCTGCTGCGTTTTTGGTCAACGTTTGCCAATTTTCTATAGAGCCAAAATTTATCTTACCATCTGAGCCATTTGATAATTGGATAATATTTGTATTGGGTAATTTATCGTGCATTGCTAATACTGAGCTCGAGTACCCAAAACTATCCGTATTGTATTGTGGGGTAATCAGGTTGAGTTGAAATTCAATATTTGAGTGGTCCAAAATCTTGTGTATCATTTTTATGTATCTTTGGACCATTGTCGCTACACCCGTATATTCGCTAATGATGCCGTCGTGTGCGCACAAATTAATTAATAATCTCATTTATGATTTCCTCCATATTTTGTTTGTGATATTCTATGATTTTAAGATTAGTGGCGTATTTTTGTGAGTTATATATACTAATATCCTCTAGTAATTGCTGATTTTTTATTGAGCCATATGGGTCATCTTTGTGTTCTATAGATATGTAGTAACTTTGTTTTTTGTTGGTAAGGTAATATACATATGTATTGGGGTCGGTGAGTAGCCTGTGGTAGCTTTCAAACCATTTGACTACTTTGGTAATATCAAAAGAATAGTTTTTATCGGTTATTAATCTGGTTTGATTATATGATAATGTACTGATTGGACCTCTATCTATTACGATAATACCTTGATTGTACAGCGATATTTTTTTATCATCATTTTTCATAAACCATTCTTGGTTTTGCTCTTGATAATTTGGCATTTGACCACTAATTATCTCATCTACTACATTTATATCGGGGTAATTATTTTTTATCGTTTTTGCTATAGTCGATTTACCCACGCCTGGTAAACCTTCCAAAAATATTATTTTCTTCATATTCTCACCTGTATAATTTAATATCATTTATAGGTTAGTTAAGATATTTATTGCAACTATTATAATTTATAAAATAAAAGATAGTGTATTGCTACATTATCTTGGGGTTGATATTGGTGATGCTACCGTTGTTGTAGTAGGAGTGGTGTTGATAGAGGATACAAAGTTTTTGTACCTAGTTGTAACATTTTCAATTCCTTTTTTTGCCTCTTGATATTGTGTATCATATATTGATATATCTAAAGTAGTGTAATCATAGCATCTATTTAATTTGGGCAAATTTTCACGGAGAATAATTGCATCACTGATTGCCATTGTTTGATTTTGTTGGGCATTTAATGCACAAATTTCTTTATCCCAACTGCTTGCGTAAGCGTCCATATTTTGCTGTATTTTTTGCATTTCCACTATCTTGGTTCTTACACTTTTCCTGCTTGATTCTATGCTTCTTAATTCACTATCCATTACCTTTGCAAATGCTAGGCTATTTCCATTGTATTCCTGTATGCTCTTCTCCAACAATTTTTGTGCGTATGCGATTTTTATATCAAGCAACATTAAATCTTTTTTTAGTGCCACTTTGTTTTGTGCGAATTTTTTGGCATCTGCAAATAACTTTACCATTATGGTATTGAGTTTTTTTGTCGCTTTGTTGGTGGTTTTGCTTGGCATTGGTTCCAATGTTATAGGAGTTGATGCATCTATTCCAGGCAAACTTGTTAGATCCATTATATTTAATTGCAATACTTCATCTGAGTTGGGTTGTCTACCCAATTGAATATTATTGAGTAGTTGAGCAAAATCTTCTTGTGTCATGGTGTTGATTAATTGTTCTACATCTTGACCATCTAACTCAAGTTTTATTAGGTGCAAGCCATCGCCGAGCGCTACTGTCTCCGCCTGAGTCAATTGCTCAATTAATTTTGAAACTTTATCTTTTTTTGTCCTATCCATATTTCCCTCGCTTTTGTTGGTACCGATATATTTACTTGCCTCATTCATTAGAGAGTATATCATAGGATTTATAAACTTTCAATACCCTATTTTATAAAGTTTTATATGTATTTTAACAATTATATATTTATATTTTTTGATAAAAAACATTATTGGGTATTGATTTTTAATTTTTATTATGTTACACTAAGACAATTTTACAAAAGGAGGTATTAAATAAATGAACATTATTTTAGATTATTATTTTTTTGATACGCTCCTCAAATTGGCAGGAAAT
Organism: uncultured Clostridia bacterium; assembly: GCA_944383355.1. Taxonomy (GTDB): domain Bacteria; phylum Bacillota; class Clostridia; order Christensenellales; family UBA1242; genus RUG666. Next base: position 20,296 of record CALWPF010000007.1, on the reverse strand, counting down.
TAATTTTTTTGACACAGTTAGGTGTTTGTACTAGTTTGGTAGCGGTATCTTATTTTTGTATTTTTGTTTATGGATACCGCTGTTTTTTTGCCCATTTGATGGAGTGTATGATACAAAATTATTTTTTAGATTAAAAGGGAGAAAAGTTTTATGCATATTGACAAGAAAGGTCGCCAAGAGCAAAAGGACCTGAAGCTAAATGCATTGGACTCAAGATACACAGAACGCTATGGCGTAACTTACCGTGAGGTGATGGACAAGGTAGCAAGTGGCAAGAAAAAACACCGTGGTTTTCCTGACATGATGCAATTATTGCATTATGCAGGTAGAGAAAAGCATTATTATATTTGGGCAATAGTATTAGGTATTATTGCTGCAGCTGTTTCGCTAATGGTACCAATAGCTTTGCAAAACATCATTGATCTCTTGACCGCTAGCGAATGGCAACAAGTATTAATATGGGGTGCTGTGTATGCAGTAGCTTTTGCTGGAATGTATGGCATATATTGGGTATATATGTTAGTAATATCTAGAGCATCTCAGGGTACAGCCCACAACTTGCGTGTGGCATTGGCAGAGGCTATATTGGATACCAAGGCAAAAAAATACGACACAGTCAGTACTGGAGATATACTCAATCGTATCAATAATGACCCTGCAAAGATATCTGATAACTTTACACAGGTTATCAATTATTCAACAAACTTGATAGAGGCGTTTGCTTTTACTATTTATGCGTTTTTTGTGAATCCTTGGCTTGCGCTCGTGTTGTTTGGTTGTAGCATTATCCAATTTTTGACTTATTTTATCTACAACAAGTTTTTTCAAAAGCGTAATCAGAGGCGAAACAAATTAATTCATGATAACAATACTAGTGCCTTTAATGAGATGGTGCGTGGTAATTGTGATGTAAAGAATTTGAACCTAAAACACATAATGCTAAAGAAAATGGTTGGTCTATCACTAAATCGTTACAAGTCCATTGTAGATACTACCAATCAACGCCAAGCATTTATCAAGACGGGTTCGATTTTGCATGGACTTGCATTGTTTGTATTTTTTGTTGTGGCTGTATTAATGTTGCAGAGCAATGCCGTGACTCTAGGTGGGGTATTGGTGCTGATTACATACCGTTGGTATATGCTTGAGTTATTTGATAACGTCAACCAAGTATATGAGTTGATGCAAGATGCTGAGGTGAGTGCTGAGCGTGTATGCGAGATATTAAATGATGAAAAATATCCAAAAGAGCATTTTGGTACGCTTGATTTGCCTGAGCCTAGAGGCGAGATAGAGTTTAAACATGTTACATTTAGTTATAGAGAGGATATGTCACTATTCCAGGATATGTCATTCAAAATTAATGCTGGTGAGACAATAGGAATCGTTGGTAAGTCTGGTCAAGGTAAGAGTACTATTATCAATCTAATACCAAAGATATATGATATAGACTCAGGTGAGATTTTGCTTGATGGTATAAATATTGCTGACTTGACAGAAGATGCGTTGCGCAATACAGTGAGCGTTGTACCACAGGCTCCATATATCTTTAATATGACAATTCGTGAGAATTTATTGTTTGCCAAGCCTGATGCTACCCAAGAGGAAATCATTGACGCTTGTAAAAAAGCACAAATTCATGACTTTATTATGACCAAGCCAGAGGGGTACGATAGTGTAGTTGGTGAGAGTGGTATAATGCTAAGTGGTGGACAAAAGCAACGATTGGCTATTGCTAGAGCATTGCTCAAAGATAGCAAAGTATTGCTATTGGACGAGGCAACTAGCGCCCTAGACAATGAGAGTCAGGGTAAGATAAAAGAGGTTATTCACAACTTGAGCGGTGAGCGCACTGTAGTGATAGTTGCACATAGGTTAACTACAGTAGTAGACTGTGATAGGATTTTGGTAATAGATGGTAACAAAATTATTGCAGATGGTCCGCATGAAGAGTTGCGCAAGTCTTGTAGCGTTTATCGCAATCTTTATCAATCAGAGGAATAATCAGATTTATAAAATCACAGTGCACAGTGCATTTTGATGTCGGTAGTAAAATAAGGATATTTTGTATTTAACTGATTTTTAGAATAATACAAGATATCAATATTTGCTCAATGGCACTAAATAATTTAATAATTAAAAAGCATTACATTTGTGGTGCTTTTTATTTTTTTTGTAATTAAATTTATTTGAGCAATATTTTTTTGCCTATACATTTTATATTACTATTTATATTATTTTTTTAATAATTTAAACAAATTCATTAGAGTTTTAAAATTGCACAAAATAGTTGACATACGGAGTAGTTGTTTAATAAAATATGTTAAACAAAATGTAGTTTTTTGTAACTTGAGGAGGGGATATGAGCAAAACGGTAAATGTTTCTTTAAAAAAATTGCCAGTCCTTATTTTTGTCGCAATTTTACTTGTGCTTTCGTGTGTTTTGCTGACTGCTTGTGGCAAGGATGGACAAAATGGTGCTGACGGAGCTGACGGAGCTGACGGCTCAAAATGGTTTACTGGTACCACTGTGCCAACAGCCGATCAGGGCTCTGACGGAGATATGTATGTTGATATAGATGATTACTTGCTTTATCAAAAGATAGACGGTACTTGGACTGTCGTTATGCAAAATTTTGGTAAGCCTGGCCAAGATGGGGCACCTGGTCAAGACGGAGAGCCTGGTGTAGACGGTACCCCTGGACAGGACGGAGCAATAGGGGAGACTGGAGCACCTGGTCAAGATGGTGCATCTTTATTGGTTGGAGATGAGCACCCATCTAATACACTCGGGAAAGATGGAGATGTCTACCTCAATCAAAGTTCGTATGATTTGTATCAAAAGGTGAACGGGGCTTGGAAATACATAGGGAACATCAAGGGAGAGGACGCTGAGCCTGAGGTAGGAGTTTATGCTGGCAAGACTGCAGTTTTTGTGGGCGATAGCATCACTGCTGGTGCTTATTGTGATGGAGACAAATACTGGGAAGTGTTGGAAACATCATTGGGATTATCCAGTGTTACAGGTATGGGAGTGAGTGGGAGTTGCTTTAGTGCGACAAGTGATTATGAAGAAACTCATAGTCCACTCATCAATAGATATACCACTATTCCTGACGCTGATTTGATTGTAGTTTTTATGGGAACAAACGACTTTGGTCATGGTACCCCACTTGGTACAATCGATGATCAAACTGATATATCTTTTTATGGTGCGTTAAATGTGATTATTCCAGGTTTGATTGAGGCTCATCCAAATTCTAGGATTGTATTTGCGACACCTTTGCACAGGCAAGGCGATTATGTGGACAATTCTGCTGGGCAAGTTTTAGCTGATTACGTAGATGCCATCAAAGAGGTTTGTACGAGGAATTCAATTCCTGTTATTGATTTATTTGCTATAAGTGGGCTCAATCCAAATATACAAATCATAAGAGATCAATACATGTCAGATGGGCTTCACCCAAATACTGCTGGTCATCTAATCGTTGCAAATATTATGAAACAGTGGCTTGAGATGTACGCTACAGTATTACCTGAGGTCGAGAATGTACCTGTAGCAGGTGTTTCTCTAAATGAGACGCAACTTACTCTTGATATTACTGACAAATATCAACTAACTGCCACCGTGCTCCCTAGTAATGCTACAAATAAAAAAATCACTTGGACATCAAACAACCAAGAGATTGCTGTAGTTAGTGATGATGGATTGGTGACCGCCCTAAGTAACGGTACGACACAAATAATAGTAAAGACCGTTGATGGTGAGCATACTGCAACTTGCGAAATCACTGTCAACCCTCCAGCAGTTACAGATGGTATTGTTTTGAATGCCTTAGATACAGTTATCGGTATCGGAGACTCAGCCACTATTATTGCTACTCTGAGTGTTGAGGCTGAGATTACTTGGTCAATTGCTAGTGGGAGCGAGTTTGCTACTATTTATCCAAATGGTAACCTTTGTACTATTACGGGAGTGGACTCTGGTAGAGTGATTGTCCATGCTTCTTCAACTGATGGTACTATTATGGGAGGAATTTCTATTAGTGTTAACAATTTGGCATATGGCAACAGATTCGCTGGTAGTATGCTAAACACAAGATTATCAACAGATAAATCACTGTATTTAACTGCTGGTACAACAGTTAGTATTATTGATTCGAGCAATTATCAATATGGATTTTACAAGATTGCAGACGAAACATCAAATACAATTACCGAAACCATTACAGGTTGGACAACAACTTCAAGAACGATAGCAGAAGATGGTTGGTATGGCTTTGCTATTTGTAAAACTTCTGGCGAAACTTTTGACTTGAGTAACGATAGCAGTGATATTACAGATTATCTTACATTTACTCCGACTCTAAACATTCAAACATCCATATCTGTAGATGTGACTAGTAGGATAGTTGGTGTTGCTGACGAAGTAACTATTACAGCCAATATTGATAATGATGGAGAGAGTGTGTACTCTTGGCTCATTATCGAGGGTGAAGATTACGCAGTTATCTCTCAACAGAGTGGGAATACTTGTACCATCACTGGCTCTGACTCTGGAGTCATTAGAGTCTTGGTACTCACTTCAAAAGGGAATTGTGGTGAAGTAAGTATATTTGTAAATAACTTAATTTATGGTAACAGATTTAATAGCAATAGTTCGTCTTTGGACCGTGCCTCAGCTGACAAAGCATTCTATTTGACTGCTGGTACACAAATTAGTGTAATTGATACTAACAATTTCCGTTATGGCTTGTACCATGTAGAAAACGAAACCACCAATGCATCTATTACTATGGTGAGTGGCTGGACTACCTCTACCATTACTATTGAGGAAGATGGCTGGTATGGTCTTGTTCTTATCAAGAGTTCTTCTGCCAATTTTGATTTTGGGACGGAGAGTACCGATATCACTGATTACCTAACCTTTACTTTCCCACAATAAGATGATGTGGATTGTCATTTATAACTATGAAAACAAAAATTTTATGCTTGTACGGTTTAAATTAAATAAGTGAAAAAAGGTGATATATTCTATCATCTTTTTTTTGTTTTGATTACAAATTATTTTCCTTGTATATGATTATAAAATTTGTTGGATAATTTTTTAACTTTGTGCTAGGGCAAAAATAATATTAATTAAATTATTTTTTATCTCGCAGCTGATTGCACTGACTGTAGTCGCATTATAATCTTTGTCACACATTACTTCGACTATACTGGATACCGTTACCATTCTAGTATAAAATTCATCTTGCTCAAAATCTGGCAGGCTAGATAATTTTTGTAATTCTTGTTGGCAATTTAATTTTATTCTGTTGATATTAATTTGTAATTTGTTAGCACTCATCATATATGAGTCAAATTGTGTAATGCAATCTTCTAGGTTAATAATTAGATTTTTCAAAAAATCATTATTGCTAATTAAAATTTCTCTATTTGTTGAGTCATATTTCCTAATATTTAATTGCTTTGTGTCCAATGCGTATACTTTTGCTGTAATATTTTGTGCGGACAAGTTTACTACTACACTATCTGCTTTTTCTTGTGATTGATATGCATTGAGTACAATGTAAAATTTTTCTCTTTCTACAATGTTTCCAGCACCACCTCGTGCTTTGATACGCTCAGCCTCTTCCTTGACGGCATCTCGCTCTGTACCAGTGGCCTCGGTATAAACTATATAATGTGTACCAGTGTTGATATTGTATCTATTTATGCCAAAAATGTCCCATGCCCAGGTGCGTTGACCCAGTGGACCTATCACGCAAAATGTAAGGCACAAAATCAAAATAATAAATAATATAATAATTGTTACCAGCCACTTTATGCGCCTAGGGTGCTCTGCTGGACACACTTTGCGATGAGTGTCAATTTTATATTGTGTCATACTACACATTATGAAAAAAAATACAAAAAAATACAAAAAAGTTGAACAAAGACAGTAGCAAAAGCATATTTTTGTGTTATAATTGAGGTCAGAGTTTTTAAAAAACCCAATTTTTGTTGACAGGAGGATTTATTATGCGTATTAAACCTTTGTTTGATAGAGTTGTAATCAAGCGTGTTAATGCTGAGGTGACTACCGCTAGTGGTATAGTACTAGCAGGCGCTGAAAACGAAAAACCTCAAATTGCCGAGGTTTTGGCAGTAGGCGAGGGCGAAGTAGTAGATGGTAAATTGGTACCTATGGTAGTAAAGGTGGGCGACAAGATTTTGTTCCCTCAATATGCGGGCAACCAGTTTAGGATAGATGGCGAAGATGTGATAGTTATTACTCAAAAAGATATTTTGGCTAAGATTGAGGATTAGGAGGTGTTGAATTATGGCAAAAATGATAAAATCAGGTGAAGATGCAAGGACCGCTCTAGAGCGTGGAGTTAATGTTTTGGCTAACGCTGTCAAGGTTACTTTGGGACCAAAAGGTCGTAATGTTGTATTGGATAGGAAATTCCAGACCCCACTCATTACCAATGATGGTGTGACCATAGCAAAAGAGGTCGAGTTGGACGATGTCTTTGAGAATATGGGTGCACAAATTATAAAGGAAGTATCCATAAAGACCAATGATGTAGCAGGTGATGGTACTACCACAGCAGCAGTATTGGCTCAGGCAATAATCCATGAGGGTATGCGCAACTTTGCTGCAGGAGCTAACCCTATAGTATTAAAAAAAGGTATCAAAAAGGCAGTAGATGTTGTCGTTGCTGAGTTAAAGAAAATGTCACAGCCAATAGAGGACAGCAAGGCAATTAGCCAAGTAGCTAGTATCAGTGCAGGTGATGAGGAAGTTGGTAAATTAATTAGTCAGGCTATGGAAAAAGTCGGCAAAGACGGAGTCATTACAGTAGAGGAAAGCAAGACCATGGAGACCGAGCTTGATGTGGTTGAGGGAATGCAGTTTGACCGTGGATATGCTAGTAGTTATATGGCTACCAATATGGAAAAGATGGTAGCTGAGCTAGATGACCCATTTATATTAATTACTGACAAAAAGATTAGTAACACTCAAGAGATATTGCCATTGCTTGAGCAAGTAGTCAAGACTGGTCGCAAGTTGTTGATAATTGCTGATGAGGTTGAGGGCGAGGCATTAGCAACCCTAGTAATCAACAAATTGCGTGGTACATTCACTTGTGTAGCAGTAAAGGCTCCAGGTTTTGGTGATAGACGCAAAGCAATGATAGAGGATATTGCAATATTGACAGGTGGTAAGGTCATTAGTGAGGAGTTGGGTAGACAGCTCAATACTACTACTCTAGATGATTTGGGTAGAGCTCATCAAGTTGTTGTGACAAAAGATGATACTACAATAGTACAAGGGGCTGGTGACTCAAGTGCAATCAAGGCTAGAGTAAATGCAATCAAGGCACAGATTGAGAGTTGTACTAGTGATTACGACCGTGAGAAATTGCAAGAGCGTTTGGCAAAACTTGCTGGCGGTGTAGCCGTTATCCGTGTGGGTAGTGCTACTGAGGTAGAGATGAAAGAAAAGAAACTCCGTATCGACGATGCATTAGCAGCAACTCGTGCAGCAGTCGAGGAGGGAATTGTAGCAGGTGGTGGAGTAGCGTTAATTCGCACTATACCAGCACTCAAGCGTGAGATCAATAAGCTAGAGGGCGATGAAAAGATAGGTGCCCAGATTATCCTCAAGTCACTACAGGCTCCAGTGCGCCAGATTGCAGAGAATGCAGGTATTGACGGTGGCGTTGTAGTAGACAAGATTATAAACAGTGAGGAGAAAAACTTTGGTTATGATGCTCTCAATGACAAGTATGTAGATATGATTAGTGTTGGTATCATTGACCCTACAAAGGTTACTCGTAGTGCGTTGCAAAATGCCGCTAGTGTATCAGGTACATTGTTGACCACTGAGTGTATTATTGCAAATGCTCCAGAGAAGGAAGGCACAATGCAGGGTGCCCCAAACGGCATGGATATATAATTACCAAATAAATTAATATTTCATTAAGAGTCAAGATTTTTAAGTGTGGTGATGTACCACACTTTTTTTGTTAATAAAATATGTACTCTGTATTTGTGATTATTTTACAAAGTATATAAAAATTTTTATATATTATTACTAATTTAGTAAAAACTAGTTTTGAAGATCTGTACATTAATGCTATCTTACAAACTTTTTATTTGCTTGACAAACAAACTATCATTAAGCTATAGTTAGAATAAAGTTAAAAGATGATGGGGGTAAAAGTTAATGGGAATAAAAGAGGGCGAAAATAAAAAAGTTTTTGCAGTGGCTCAAAAATTTTTGATTATTGCATTTAGTATTCTTTTTGTATTAGGTGCGACTTTTTTATTTGGTGCTTGTAATAATCAACAAGCAAGTAATATTGCGCTCCAAGTGAATGGTGATTATATTCAGTGGCGTTATACAACTGGAGATGATGTGGAGTGGAAAAATCTGATTGCTATTGATACCTTGACTGGAGAGGACGGAGCAGACGGGCGAGAGATTGCCTTGAGGGTAAATGGAGGTTACATTCAGTGGCAATACACAAGTGGCAGCGATGTGGAGTGGAAAAATTTGGTCGAAGTTGCTTCTCTAGCAGGTCAAAAGGGTGATGATGGTAGAGAAATTGCTTTGCAGGTAAGTGACGGTTATATTCAATGGCGTTATACAACTGGAGAGGATATTGATTGGAAAAATTTGATCCAAGTTAGTTCTTTGGTTGGTGCGACAGGTAAAGATGGTAGAGAGATAGCACTGAGAGTAAATTCAGGTAATATTGAGTGGTGCTATACGACTGGGCAAGATACAGAATGGAAACAGTTGATTGCTGTCAGTTCATTAAAGGGTGAAGATGGTAAAGATGGTGCTACATGGTTGACAGGAGTAGGTGAACCTAGCATAGAGTTGGGAGCAGTTGGCGATCTATACCTAGATACTGAGAGCTGTAATGTTTACAAAAAAGTAAATGATGCTGATACTGTAAAATGGGACATAATTGCTAATATTATGGTAAGTAACCAAGTAACAGACAAATTTACTGAGGAAGATGGCAAGTTGATGTACAATGGACAAGTTGTTGTCGTAGAGAACAAGCAGTATTTACAGTTGCCTGCGACATATACTGGTGTCATAAGGACGGAAGATAATTATACAACAGTACATGTAGGGACCAAGAATTTGTTTTATAATTTATTCCAAGGAACGACTACTTTTAACGGTATAACTATAACAATTTCTGGCTCTAGGTTATCCATGACAGGGACAGCAACTGCTGGAGGTTATTTTGATCTAGTTACAGGCGAGGCAGCAACATCATTGTCTGTGCCTAATATGATTGTTCCAGAGGGAACATATACGATAAAAACCCCCTATACATACGCTCAGAGCCAATCAGATGGGTCTAGATTTCCATCTCTAGGTGTGAGGCTCGGTGGCTCGCTAGTCGGTATTTCTAATGGATTACGGACCATGGAAAATATACAAATAACTAGTGAGAGTTTGGGTAAATTTGTGCTCTATATCAATACTAACGAAGTTTACAATTTTTCTAATGTAAATATCCAATTGTATTTATCTGACTATCCATGTGAGAGTGATGATGAGATGGGTGGGGATATAAAAGTTATAACTGGCGACAGTGAGAATTATGTTTCTGGATTTATTTGGGCGGAGGATCCAAGTAGTGTATCTGTATCATACTCATCTACAGCAAAAGACGAGGACACTGGATTTGTGCGTTATGTTATGGGAGATACAGAAAAGTTGGAGATTTTTGTTCCGTCTCAAGTAGGCTACGTAAAGTATGATTTTACCCACAATATTAGCGAAGAAACAGACAAAAACTATGATGTCTGGAGAATAAACGCTAGCTATGCAACAAATGACGCAATGGAGACTAAATATTCTATCTGTGCTGGTGGCGAATGGGAATGTGCTATACATATAGAGGGGAGAGATGATTTTAGTGGTGGTATATATCACGGTGACGAAAAAGATCTCACTATCTCAATGTTTATAGACAATGTTTATATTTCAGATTTTACAACACTAAATGTGTTGAGGGATTTCCAAAGTTTGAGGATATTAAGAAATACAAATTTGTATGATCCACAGGATCACACAACAATAATAGCAGAGCATGCTGTAATGTACGAGTTTGATTCTACTGGAGTACAAATTAGTCAATCTATATTGTGGAAGGGTGAATACACCTTGACCTCTAGTTATTTGGCAATGTTTCCAGTAAAAAGGTATGAATCAACATCTTCTACCGTACCTTTTGCTGACAGATATTTTGATTCCAAAACATACAAGGTTTATGATGTGACAGATGGTGGACAAAATGAATACCCTCAAACTTGGAAAAAAGATGTAAGCAAACAAACTTTATTTGGTACACAGAGTGGTATTTATTGTTCACTTGAGGTCTTGGAGTATCCTGGCATTCCAGGTGCACTTTATGCGCAGTGCAGTCCAGCAGATGCGTATAACAAGTTGTACTTTGCCTTGGCAGGTATTGGAGACGGAGTTGGTTATCAGACGACAAATAACGAATACTGGCATCATGTTTCAAAATATGTGACTATTATTACTGAGATTTAGTTAAAAAAATTACAACTGCTTTAGTAAATTAGCAGTTGTAATTTTTTTATTTGATCAAAATACTTTTGTTATTTAGATAATTTAACAATTGGTTTGACAAAAGTAATAAGTATGTGCAATAATTACATAAATTACATAAAAGGTCGAATAGCTAGGGTATAAAATATTTGGAGATATAATGTCAAAGGACGGAGAACAAAAAAATAAAACAAGAGAGACAGACAATACTGCTCAATCATTACAAGCGACAAATACTGTTAGTCAAATAGATGGGCAAGAGCAAGGCAATTCACAAGATACAATAAAAGTACAAGATAAAGTCAGCGAGCCTATTGTAGAGAGTCAAGAATCTGCGGGAAAAGGGCAAATATCCAGCAACAATATAGATAGTAATACTGTCAGTGATGTTACACCTAGTACCCCAACTCAAGTTGGGGCTAATATGGTGGCAGATAAATCAAAGTCCAGCAAAAAAGGCTTAATGATAACTGGAATAGTATTATTTGGCTTGTCGGTAGCATTCCTTATTTTTACTATTATACTAACATTGGCTGTATTCACTGATATAGAGCATGAGAGCGCTAGCGCATTTACATTAATACTTTTTGTTGTAGCATACGGATTCTATTCATTTTTACCAGGAATATTGCTAGCTATAGCATCAATAGTAGTCAATGCACTTGCTAGAGGTTCTAGTGACACCAAATACAAAAAAATTGCAAATATTTTTACCATACTGTCAGTAGTTTTATTATTAATTTATATAATTTTCTGTTTAATAATTTTCCTAGTGCCAAATTCTACTAGCTCTGGTAGCTAGAGATTACCCAATATGCATTATTTGCATATACCACCTAGGAATACTTAGATTTCATCATCAAGTTTAACATATACATTATAGTTTCACCCACGATGGCATGAGTGAGTTGAAATGACGGTTGGAGTTTAAGCGGTGTTGATATTGTAGCCTCACCTCGCAAGGGGTGAGTGAATTAAAACTACTGTAGTATTCGACTGGTAGCGTTATGTAACGTCTCACCCCGCAAGGGGTGAGTGAGTTAACACTATTTGATGCAGTAATAAATAATATTGGGCATCAATAAATATATTTTTAAGTATAACTGTAAATTCCTCAATTACCACGCTGACTAGCATCTTGAGCATCAACAAGTCTTACACCTTTATTACTTAAATTATAATTTACACTTGACAATTATAACACCTCCATGCTATCTCTTTAAAAGGCCACCAGCCCTGTAGAGGGAAGAAACAGCGAATGCGTGTGGACAGAGAAGAACGTTTGGTCTTAGTGCGTAGACTTCTCAATTGCCACCTATGGTAACATAGGTGGATTTTTTTATTTTAAAAACTAACTAATAATACAAATCAATCGTAAATACGCCAATATAATCCTAAGATACATCTTTAATTTTGACATCATTTAGACTACTTTGTTTAATATTATTAACAGCGCTCTGTAGTCGAAATATGTATTTTCTTATACTTGACAGGTCTGCTAGTCTCTGGTAAAATATGGTAGATTATTTTTTGGAGCCCTTATGCAAATAGATAAGATAAATGCCAGGATAGGAATAGACGGTCTCTCCACCCAATCGCTCATGGCACATTTGACTGATGTGAGTGAAATCTGTGATGAATTTTTGGTCAAGTTTCCATGTATTGCAAAAGTGCTTGGTTATGCTCATGACTTAGGCAAGGCTTGTTCTTCGTTCCAAATTAAGTTACAAAATAACGGTACCGAGCGTGTGGATCATTCTTCTGCTGGTGCTATATTTATTCTATCAAAATGCAAGGATTATGCATTACATATTAATACAACCAGTCAACAAGACATAAATTGTGCTGTTTTAGTCTTGCAGATGTGTGCTTTTGTCACCTCTTGTCATCATACAGGGCTGAGAGATATGGTAGATAATGAGGAGAGTCAACTAGACAATTTGTTGGGTAAATTGGAAAATGCCAAATATAAAGTTACCTATGACGAAGTGATGCAAAACGGTAAGGAAATTTGTGACAAACTCACGCAAATAATATACGGCGAGCAATTTATTGCTGAGTGTAGCAGGTTAATAAGCGGTATAGTGCAAAATCATCAAAACGGGAGTGATGCTAATTTTTATTTAGGTATGTATTTGAGATATTTTTATAGTATTCTCATAGATGCCGATAGGACTGATGCATATAATTTTGGTAGGAAAATCAATTATAAAAATCACAAAGTGAGTACACAATCTAGATTCGCTCAGTTTGAGTTGATTGCAAGTGAACTGGATAAAAAGATTGCCAGTTATCCGCATAATGAATTAAATAATATCAGGAATAAAATTTATCAAACTTGTATCAAAAAAGCTCGATCCCCAGATAGATTATTTAATCTTAATGTCCAGACTGGTGGTGGCAAAACATTTGCTAGTTTTCGTTTTGCACTGGAGAAATTACAATATGATAAATTGGCAAGGATTATTTATGTGGTGCCATATATATCCATTATAGAGCAAAATGCAGAAAGTATTAGGAAAGTGCTAAATCCCTTGGGACTAGATAAAATGCTTGTGGAGAGTCACAGCAATGCGGTGCAATTTGCGAACGAATCTGTCGAATACCATAGTGGTAAATTTGATTCCTTGTTGTGCACGTGGAATGAGCCAATAATTTTTACCACGATGGTGAGTTTTTTGGAAAGCATATATGGAGGCTCTACTCAAAATAATAGAAGATTCCATAATTTAGCTAATTCAGTAATTATATTTGACGAAATACAAAATTTGCCAATTAATTGTATTGGGTTATTTAATTTGCTTGTCAAATTTTTGACCCAAGACCTCCATACCACTGTAGTTTTGTGCACGGCTACACAACCAGTGTTGGACAAACTATCGACTTATGATTCGCTAAATTCTCGTAGAAAAATTTTGGAATTGCCAGAGAGTGTTCCATTAATAGAGGGAAATTATCCAGTACTAAAGAGAACACAAATTATCACTGATTATCAATCTACAGAGATGAATAAAGAGCAAGCATGTAGTTTTGTCTTGAAAAAATTGGAGACAAATAAACATATTTTATTTGTAGTCAACACTAAGAAAGCAGCTAGAGAATTATTTTTGGTATTAAAAAAATATGTAAAAAGTTATCACCTATCTACTAATTTATGTCCTCAACATAGATTAGATATTATTAATCAGGTAAAAGCTGATTTGCAAAAAGATGATAAATTTGTATTAGTTAGCACTCAATTAATAGAGGCGGGAGTAGATTTGGACTTTGAATGCGTTATTCGTTCAAAGAGTGGCTTGGAGTCCATTATACAGTCAGCAGGTAGATGTAATCGTGAAGGGAAACTTTGTTATCCAAATGGTGCAAAAAAGCTTGGCGAGGTATACGTTGTAAAACTCAGTAGTGATTTGGAGAGTTTAAAATATTTGCCAGATATTTATGAAAGGGTGAATAAGTATAATATTACTTGTCACGGTCAAGAGGATTTGATGTCTCGTGACGTTATAGAGAGATATTTCAAGGCTTTGTATGGTAGCGTTAGTAACGAAGAATTACAGTACATTATTAATGAAACCAATGCTGTAGATTTATTGATAAATACCAAAGAAAAGATATTCTCGCCAAACAATTTTAATTATCTAAAGTTTAGATTTGGTACAGTATCCCAAAACTTTAAAGTTATATCAAATGACCAAGTCGGAGTATTGGTTCCTTATAAAAATGGTCAAGAGTACATACAAAAATTGATTAATGATGGTAATTTTATGCCCAAAGACATAGAGCGTTATATGGTGAATGTATATACTAACAAGATTAGTAATTATTCTAGTTTTGCGAGTGATACTGGTGTATGGTATTCCTACAATTATGATACAGATTTGGGCTTGGTTGTTGACGAAGGTTTGAGTTTAGAATTCGAAGGGGGATTATGCAGTTGATATACAATAAGATAACATACAAGGTTTGGGGTAAAAATGCTATGTTTGCTGACCCTATCACCAAGTTGGGAGGAGAGCTATGTACCTATCAAGTGCCCACTTATGAGGCGTTGCGTGGGATAACAGAGGCAATATACTGGAAGCCGACAATAAAGTGGATAATAGATAGGGTCAAGATACTCAATCCTATACAGACAGAGTCAAAAAACATAAAATTACGAAAGTTAGAAAAAAATGAATGTGATTTGTATAGATATACTTATCTCAAAGATGTTGCATATATAGTTGATGCACATTTTGAATGGGACGATGATAGACCAGATCTGGCACAGGATAGAGATGAATACAAACATTCAAATATTGCCAAGCGTTACCTTAGCAAAGGTGGAAAGCGTGATATATTTTTAGGGAAACGTGAATGTGTAGGATATGCAAAAGAATGCGATTTTGATGGTGAGGCAGGATATTATGCTGATAGACAAGAGATTAATTTTGGAGTAATGTTTCATAGTTTCATTTATCCTACATCAAAGAGTGATAAATTAATTGCCAATTTGAGCCAAGTAGTTATGCGGAATGGCGTGATACAATTTGAGCGCCCAGAGGAGTGTAAATTGTCTAGGGTAGTTAGTAACCAAGAATATCAGCCAACCGCTACAGGGCTAGATTTTGTTGATTTAGATATTTTGCAACAAAAAGGTGGTGATTAGATGAGTTTGTGGTTAAAACTATATGAGACTTATGATAAAATAAGCCAAGACCCAGACAATAACGATCCTAGGTCGGTTGACAAGTTTTTGTTAAGAGATGGATTGACCATAAATAATGCAGGTATTGATATAATACTAGATAAAAATGGCGAGCTCATAGATGCCAGCATTATAGCAAAAGATAAAACTCGGACAATTTTTCCTATTACCCCAGAGAGTGTGAGACGTTCGGGTGAAACCATAGCAGCATTACCTTTGTTTGAAAAATTAGATTACATGGCAAAAGACTGGAGTTTGTTGGTAAATGATTCAGTGCAGCTCCAAAACCATATTAAAAAATATGAAGCATATGTAGATACTTTAGGCAAGTGGGTCCATTCCACTAAGTATCCACAAATCAATGCAGTATATAGTTTTGTGTCCAATACTGATCTGCTCCATTTGTTATTGAGCCGATTCGAATTAAAAGATTTGATTGGTTCGTCATCAAAAGATCAAGAAAATGCAGAAGCAATAAATGCAGAGCAAGCAGTAGATGTTCAGAGTAGCGCTACAAAAGAGTTTGCGCTAATTGATACTCAAGAACGATTGCAAAGTAATATTCTCAAGGCAAGTAATGAGAAAAACTGCAAAAAATTAGCAGATATCTTTGTACGATTCCATGTGGTTGTTGATGATAGTACACAGTCTGCGCTGTATATGAATGAAGATTTATTAAATGAATGGACAAATAATTACAAACAAATTTTGGGACAGCCAAGTGAGGCGGTACTTGATTATATTACAGGTACTTTACAAGATGCCCAGACATTCTTTCCAAAGAAAATTCGCCATCAAGGAGATGGCGCAAGAATAATATCTGCCAATGATAAATCTATAAGGACTTTTGGCGGTAGATTTAATCCCAGGAATCCTCAAGAGGTGTCAACATTAGGGCAAGATGCTATGACAAAATCGCTGTATGCGCTCAGCTGGTTAATAGGTAATAATAATGCATTTTCTTATGATAATCTAGTTATATTAGCATGGAGTTGTGAGTTTATAGTAGAGCAAAATGCGTTAAATTTGATATATTCAGGCGTTGTGCAAGAAGAGGACAATAAATCAAAAAAAAGTTATTCTTTTGGGATAGATAGTAACAAGGCAATACAAGCAATAGCATACTATGGCAATAGAGGCAAGGTTTTGGATAAACTCACTCAAGAGCATAGAGTAAATATTATCGAGCTTGATGGTGACACAAAAGGTAGAATATCTATATGTTATTACAATGAAATCGATAGTACTTTGTATTACAAAAATTTGCAAAATTGGTTTCAGACTCTGCAGTGGCAGTGGTGGAGTAAAGATGTAAATGGTTATATACTCAAGACACCTAATTTTGACGAATTATTTAGATTAATTTATGCTGAGAGCAAGGAAGATAATAAGTTGCACAAGCAATTTTATAAACAAATTCTTCCTTGTGTAGTAGAGGGCAAAAATTTGCCAAAGTTTTTTGTACAGCGAGCTTTTGAAAAAGTGCGAAAACCAGAGTCATTTAGAGATATGAGTGGTAATTTTTCTATAAAAGTTTGGCGGAATGCTATTAATATTGCTTGTGCAATTTTTAATAAATACTACAATCACGGAGGTAAATATATGAGTTTAGATACAAATGAGACTGATAGGAGTTATTTGTTTGGTAGATTGCTAGCTCTGGCTGAGCGAGTAGAAAAAACGGCGACAAGTAATGATCAATATACAAATGCAGAGAGATTATTTACTAGATTCACTATGCGCCCAGGGCAAACTTTTACTACCCTAAATAAATTGCTCGCACCATACTTTGATAAATTATACAGTCAGGGTAAAGTTAGTTTGGTTAATTATTATAAAAAGTCCATTGCAGATATATTGGACAAGATGGGGACGGAAAATTATGAAAGCAAAAAGGCTGTAACCGATATGTTTATATTAGGTTATTATGGTCAGCGAAATTACAGAAATGAAAAAATAGAACAACCACAAGAAAAAGGAGATGAATAATTATGGCTAAATTACAAAATAAAATAGATTTTACATTAATATTTGAGGTACAAAATGCAAATCCTAATGGAGACCCTTTGAACGGAAATCGACCACGAACAAATATAGAGGATCTTGGCGAAGTTTCTGATGTATGTCTAAAGAGAAAGATTAGAAATAGATTGCTACAGAGTGGGGAAAACATATTTGTACAATCTCAAGATGATAATATAGATGACTGTCAATCTTTGTCCGAAAGATTTGATAAATTTCTCAAGGATAATAATCTCAAGGCGGGCAAAAATATGTCAGCTACTGATCTGACAAATATTAGGAATGCTATTAATGAAAAATGGCTTGATGTTAGGTCTTTTGGTCAGGTTTTTGCTCTCAAGGCATTTACTGGATTTAGTTTAGGTATTCGAGGTGCTGTATCTATACAACCAGCATTTTCTATAGACAATGTTGATATAGAATCAATTCAGATTACAAAATCAGTCAATAGCGATGTAACTGATACTGGTAATAAGTCTTCCGATACTATGGGTACAAAGCATCGTGTTAGTTATGCCCTGTACAGAACAAATGGTAGTATTAATCCACATTTTGCTGAGAAAAATCATTTTACACAGGAAGATGCAGAAAAAATAAAAAATGCCCTTGCGACCATTTTTGAAAATGATATGTCATCAGCTCGTCCAGAGGGGAGTATGAGAGTAGTCAAATTATATTGGTGGGAGCACAACTCGCCATCTGGTGATATACCTAGCGTTGATTTGTTTGATTCAGTAACTATAAAAAAGAATGAAAATATTGAGATACCCACAAAATTAGGTGACTATACTATAACAATTTGCGGGGATAGCCGTGTAAAATTGCAAAAAGTAGTAGACAAGCAATAATGAATACAGATATTACATTAAATAGTTTAGAGCATTTTTGTTTTTGTAAATACCAATGGTGGTTAAATTACACCCAAGGCGAATGGTTGCAAAATGTACATACAGTGTTAGGAGACATAGTCCATACAAAGGTAGATGATCCACACTTTGTGGAAAAACGAAAAGGAATAACAACAAAGAGAAGTGTGGTAGTATATAATGATTCATTGGGGTTGTATGGTATCGCAGATTTGGTAGAGTTTATAAATAGTGATGCACCAAGAATCAATGTAGTAGAATACAAAAAGGGCAAGCCCCAAGATAATGGTGAAGCGCAAGTGTACGATGGATTACAAGTATATGCCCAGATGAGATGTTTGCAGTCAATATATGATTGTAATATTGATGGGTATATTTATTACAATTCTATTAGGCGCAGAGTAAAATTAAAAAATTTGGATTTTTATGAGAACCTCTTGCTGGATACCTTAGATGAAATGCGACAGTATTTAGCCAGTGGGAATATTCCTCCAAAAAGTATTACTAAGAGTTGTAGAGCTTGTTCTATGTATGAGATATGTTTACCCTATCTAGATAGGAGGCGTGATGCGTAAATTACTAAATACTTTATATATTTTCCAAGATGATATTTATCTCAAATTAGATGGATTAAATGTCGTTGCTACAAAAGGCAAAGAAATTGTTGCGAGGGTGCCATTTTGCAATATTGAGAGTATTGTTTGTTTTAATTATATGGGTTGTACTCCAATGCTTATGTCAAAATGTGCTGAGGAAGGTGTAAGTTTGAATTTTTTGACACCCAATGGTAAGTTTTTGGGAAGAGTGGAGGGACCAATCAAGGGCAATGTTCACCTTAGACGAGAGCAATTTAGGAAATTTGACGACAAAGATTTTTGTTTAGGATTAGCAAAGTGTATTATCATCACCAAATTACAAAATACGGCGAACTTTTTGGCAAAGGAATGTAGAGAAAATAAAAGTTTGCTAGCATATGTGGATAATGTTCTGTTGACCTTAAAGGATTCTATAGAAAAAGCAAAAAATTGCAATGATGTAGATACGCTGAGAGGAATTGAGGGAGATTGTGCTAGGCAATATTTTAGTATCTTTGATAGATTGATACTAAATAAAGAATTTACATTTAGTTTTAGGTCAAAGAGACCTCCATTAGATGCAGTAAATGCGCTACTATCTTATTTTTATACCTTGCTGGCATTAGATTGTCAATCGGCATTAGAAACCGTTGGGTTAGACCCATACATAGGCTGTTTGCACACAGATAGGGCAGGCAGACCAGCTCTTGCTCTGGACATAATGGAAGAATTTAGATGTTATTTAGTGGATAGATATATATTGTCTTTGGTAAATTTGAGGCAACTTTCATCGCAAGATTTTGAGATAGATGCTGGTGGTGCAGTAACTATGACAGATAATGCAAAGCGAATTGTTCTCACGGAGTGGCAAAATCGCAAAAAAGAAAGCATTATGCACCCAATATTAAAGGAAAAGGTACAAGTTGGTTTACTGCCTTATATTCAAGCACGACTATTAGCAAAATATATTAGAGGAGAGCAAGAGGAATACCTTGCATTTATTCCAAAATTATGATGATTGTTATTTCTTATGATATTGCTATTACTCACAAAGATGGAGCCAAACGTTTGCGCCATATATCAAAACTGTGTCAAAATTATGGTATCAGAGTACAAAATTCTGTATATGAGTGTGTGATAGATTATCAAACCTTTTTAAAATTAAAAAAAGCTATACTTGCAGAGATAGACAATACTACAGATAGTGTTAGGTTTTATAACTTAGGGAATAAGTTTGAGAATCACATAGAACATTATGGAGCAAAGGAAACTCTAAATATGACTGGAACTTTGATACTGTAGATCGGTGCGAAAGTATAGTAAACATAATGATTTTTATATTATTTTTTCCGCTTCTTGCAAAATATAGTGGTGAGCGGTTGTTACAAATCAATATATAGTGTAACTGCCGTCTCACCCCGCAAGGGGTGAGTGAATTGAAACTGTCCATATTAAAAGCTCCAGCCAAGCTATCTGTCTCACCCCGCAAGGGGTGAGTGAATTGAAACACTTATGTTGCACCATTAGCCTTAAAACTTGGGTCTCACCCCGC
>CALWPF010000006.1 GCA_944383355.1 uncultured Clostridia bacterium | reverse complement strand
ATAATAAAAACAATCCCTATTGAAATCACATCAATTGGGATTTTTTATTTAAATTAATTCCATTGTATTGGGTCTCTGCAACTTGCAGGAGTAACATCAACTAGCCAAGGTAGATAGAATTGACCAATCACACCTGATGTAGCAGTTTCCCAAGTGTCGCTAACGCCCTCACCAAATAATTGACTTTGTGCTCTTGCATCAGTTGCCAACATATCATTGGTAGAGCCATCAGCCATAACTAGAGCTATTCTCAATAACGAACCGCTAGAATACACAAAATATGTATTTGACAAGGTTGCCGACATATTTCCTCCACCAACAAATTGTGTTGTGGTAAATGAGGTAGGATTAGCCACAAACTCGTGATAATAACTGTTAGTGATTCTTATACTGCCAGAACCAGCACTATTCACGGTATTACCAATGAATGCTCCCACAGGACCACTTGATGACAAGGTAGATAGCGTAAATACTTTTGATAAATTAATATCACCATCTCTACTACTATTCTGTGTACCTATGAGACCTCCTACAGAGCCATTGTTCACAATTATATCCAGATCAGCCCAACTCTGAGATATTGTGGTATTATTATTGATACCGACAATACCACCCATACTAGACTCACTTGATGCATTGCTAAATTGCACTCCAGAGCCAGCACTAGTCGCTACACCAGCTACAGCTACATTAGCTAACCTAGCACTACTTGTACCAGCGAGAGCACCAAACACAATATTGCCACTCATATCATAGGTCTGATATGCACCAACTATTGCTACATTCCTAACCTCTGCACTGCTAGTCAAATTATGGAATAATCCAATATATGTAATATAAGTATTATCATCTGGATCTGGTGTAGCCTTGACTGTAAAGGTATTATAGCGAACCACATATATAGAGTGACCTCTACCATCTAGCCTACTACGAATATCCGAGCTAGTAGTATAGTCTTTACCAATATACACTATATCTCTAGACAATACAGCTATAATACCGTCTGTCTCAGCTAACCGTGTAAACTGTATACCCTCAAAAATCTGGAAAGGATTAGCAGTACGCCCATTACCAGTATTACCCACTGTCATATTCATACCACGCAGATAAGGTATACCATAATTAGTCGTGTAATCTTGTGCCCATATATTTATAAAATCAAAATTGTATCCAGACACGCTATTACTAAATAAACTGTTTGTGTTAGTATTTGTTGCACTCATACCCATATTCCTACCTGTATTGGTATCCAATGAGGAATATGTAGTAAGTGCCAGGTCATAATTAGTATTAAACTTTGTCAAGTCATGAGCCATAGAGATATCACTATTTACGATAACTCCCCTCATTACACTATTACTCATGCGACCTATACCTAGACCTATGTTTGAGATATTACTACTATCTGTATTAGCACTAAGGTATATGTTAACATTTGCTATGCTAGTACTAATCCTAGTATTGGTAGCATTACCTACCAGTCCTCCAACAGTATCTCCAGATGCTTGACCAGCATAAGTTATCCTACCCATTGCAAAACTGTTGCTAATAAGACTATTGCTTGAGTCCGCTACCAACTCACCAACATTTGATGATGAATTACTCCCTACAACTATATCTACATAGGTATAGCTACCAGCAATATTACCATAGTTAGTAGCACACAATCCAGCGATATTTACTCTGTTTGTGCCCTTGTAAACCAATGTACTCTGATCGTCAGTAACATAAGAGTTAGTCGGATACAGCACATTCGCAGTATATCTAATGTTAGCATTACCATAGTTGTAACCAGTTGATTCTGTCAAATTATTTGCAAACTCAGCAAGTGTAGGTACATTATTACTAGCCAAAGGTATTTGTCCTGCACTACAGTTAAATAAACTACCGTGGTTTTCTGCGACAAATATTGCTATATTTGCGTTTGTTCTAGCAGATTCTATATTAATCGTAGGTGCATTAATATTTATATTGGATACCAATACTCCTAGACTAATTGAGTCAAACACAGCACAATTACCGCTAGCATTGCTAACTGTGATAGCTTGATTATTTTGATTTACATTGATACTAGTACCTGTAGTCTTACCTATCAATCTACGGATATTATTTAAATCAACATTGTTATCAAACTGACTAACATCTACTGTATCAAAATCTAACATCAATGTTGCATCAGCATAATCAGCATTAGCAAATTGACTATCCCATATTATCGACATATCATCTGTACTCAAATGCAGTATATACATACGAGCATCGTTAGCATCAATACTATTGCGCACCTCACTAGGATACATAAAGGTATAGTTGCTATTTGTCCCATCAGGAACTATAGATTGCATCCATATCTCAGTAGATAGTCCAGTCATAGTATTTTGCCAATCATCTAAGTCTACTAAACTAATGATAATTCCATTATTATCATAAATTCCAACCAATTCTGGAACATAATAAACGGATATTATCCTACCATAAGTACCATTAGTACCGGATATTGCACCCATATTAACAGTCTCATAACCCATATTAGCACTCAACATAACAGTACTCAGCACTACAGAACCACTCAAATAACAACATTGATTACCTATAGCACCACCAACATAAGCAACATTCGCCTGTGTACTTGTAGCAGTCACTTTTGCATTGGCTAAACTGCTATAGATAGCCATTCCATTGTAACCAGCCAAACCACCTACATACATTGTAGTAGCATTTTGTACAGCTATATTAGACAGACTAACGCTAGATGCTACTCGTAGGCAGGTATTATTACAAACTTCAGTACTGCCAAACGCCTGTGCTAGATAACCAAATAAACCACCTGCATAAACAGTACCTTGGCTGTCAACATTAATATCACCCATCGATGCAAGTCCAGTAAATACATTCCTAGTAGTACCTGATGGTGTTGTATTCATTATATATTTTGCTTGGCCAAATATACCACCTGCATAGACAACTCCGGTACCGATATCTACAGTTATATCTCCATAGTTTGTCATACCGCTCACCAATCTACCATTGATGAGATTTACTAGAGTTAGTAGAGTACCAGTATTCTCTATCCTACCAGAAATACCACCGACATAAAATACTCCACTGTCTGCATTCTTTGATAGAGATATGCTACCATAGTTAGCACTATCGCTAGCATTAGTGTCTAGCATGTATCCCATTAGTCCACCAGCGTATGCCTCGCTAACACCTGAGTTGAGTGTAACATCTATGTTGGCATTGGATACCACAGCAGATATCTTGCTATATCCATTACCTCCATTTTTACCAATCATACCTCCTACATATGCGGTATTACCAGCAGTTACTGCAATATCACCCCAAATGTTACCATTATCTAGACCAGTACTAATCAACTCAACTGAGAAAGCATCTCTAGCGTATCCACCTATTGCACCAACATTTATCACGCCAGCGCTTGAGTTGGTATCAAAGTCTACCTCTACCTCGACTGCACCAGCGACTCTCACACTATTCGCTACACTTCCAAACAAGCCACCTATGCTTGCCTCATCTGATACTGTCGTATTATTTACCGTCAATGCTACATTGGTAGTAACTTTGTTAAATGAGCAACTCTCGCCTACTGCAACAAAAGTACCATAATTAGTAACATTATTTAATGTAATATTGAGAGGTGCTACATTATCATCTTGGTCTCGACTAGTGATACTAATATTCCTAAATGTTGTATTGGTACCACTAGCAACTAATAATGCAAAGTTCGCCTTGTCTGTAGCTGTATAATTGTTGTAAGTATTACCATCTACAAATTTAAAGACAAAATCCATATCCATTACTGTAAAGTTTCTAGTATAGCCAAATAATGAGTTGAATCTATCCAAGTTACCATTGGTTTGCGAAATTTGCAATGTTATTGTCGCAGAGCGAGTGTCCTCTCCATCAGGCACAGCACCGTACAACTGCCCATTGATATAGGTATCAGTACTACCAGCCAAAGTGCCTTTTGTACCTACATATCTATACCATGTGACATCATCAATTACAATATCTCTTACTACCTTGTAGTATGACGCACTAGCACCGCCCAACAATGCCTCAAACAACTCATCAGCAGTACTAATCTCTATCTCAGTCCTCTCCTCGCCGTAGGCTAGTACTGGGAATATAGTATTTGTTCGCTCAATATCTACAGCCCACACATCGCCTACTTGCATCAGACCGTCAAAACAATTTATAGATGAATCTGTTGCAACATTTATGTAGTTGAGAGACAGGACAGTATTGATCTGGGATAATGAAGAATATCCGCCATAACTCTGTTGAATATGTCCAATATCATTATCCACTATACCATTTGCTATATAAATACTAGCATCGGAATATATTACCTCAGTCGATGCACCACTCACAAATACTGCTATAGTAGGCACACCAGATACTCCCTCTGCCATCTGTAGATTCATATTGATATAACCTACCAATCCACCCACATAACTGCTATCATCTGTAATGTTTGTGGTTGTGCTATAACGATCAGTCTCTGGATAATTATTAATAGCCATTATATCTGGTGATAAATCTGCTCCACTACTGATAAACGAGCCAGCGAGCAAGCCTATTGCACCACCAGTCGCAGTCGTGGCAAATACAGGACTGGTAGTATAAGCCTGAGCAATTGTACCAGCGTATGAGTTGTATGCATTAACAACCTCTGTATCACTATTGTACGTCACTTGAGTATTAAATTGCCAGTCAAATATCTGCTCCCTATCTATTACCAAATCTGTCAAGTAAGCATAATCAGCACTACTGCTATCAAAATATGGTACAGCAACACCGATTAAACCACCTGCAATCAACGCATTGTCTGATAGTACAGCCTCTCTTGAGTAACTATTCCTAATAGTACCGCCTCTATTTAGTCCCACTAGACCACCTATTGCAATAACTTCCTCATCATTTTGGAATAGACCAGTATAGCCTAAATAGTCTTGAGCATTGCTAGCACTAGTAATGCTACGGTCACTAGCTATTTGCGCATTCATCTCTTGAGATACCCAACTCTCCAGTATAGTGCCTCTATTTTCGCCAACCAATCCACCAGCAAAGTTTGATGCACGAATACGAGGAGTGTATGCAGCATCTACCTCAAATACGCTTCGTGTAATAGCTCCAGTTGATAATGAACCTATCACACCACCACTAGTCTCAGCCAAAATATCTACGCCTTGACTCACCGTGAGTCCCTTTATAGTAGGATTCTCATCATAATTTACATCAGTGATACCATCAATCAATGATACTACACCGATTATTCCACCTGCATAAGACATTTCGCTAACCAGACCAGAGGAACTTTGACCCTCATAATACGAAATTTTTGCGTTGCTAGGGGTCTGGTAAGTAGCATATACAGATATAGTAGACTCAATATTTTGAATTATAGTCCTACCACATACAAAACCAGCCAATCCACCTACCATATTCAAGCCCTGTACCATGGCCCCAGTCGTGTTTGGCATACCGCTGACACGGATATTTTCCACCACAGTCAGGTCGTACTCACCATTGCTATCCACGGTATCATCACCAATAGTACCAGCCAATGCACCTACCCTGTTGGTTAGCCCCGCACTAATCTCATTGTCAAGTTGCAACTCCAAATTTGCAACAACTCCTCCAGTAATCATTGCAAACAATCCAATGTTACCCATATCACCAGTTGATGTTTGGTAAACTACATTCAAGCCACTAATACGCATACCATTACCTTGGATATACCCCTTGAATTCTCTTCTCATTGAGTATGCTGGACTACCGCCATCAAAGTCTATATCACTAACAATTCTATAGTATTTGTTGTCATAATTACTGCCCGAGCCAACATTTTGATTGAATATCCTATTAAAATCAGCAACACTACTAATAATTATAGGATTTACCTCACTACCCAATTGACAAGATGCTGGACGAGTAAATGCATCTGCACTGGCTCCTGCCAACTCACCTCTATATGAGGTAGTAATATTATCAGCCTCTACTAGGTTTGGTATAACATAACTATTGTTACCATCGGTATAACTTGTCAATTCCCAAGTCACATTAGCCACAGCGTCTTGACCATATGTATCTATACCAAATGCAAAACCTTGCAAATATTTACCATCTACATCAGTAAATTCCTCTGCTGTCAACGCAGTAGCCGGCTCATCAGAATTCATAATGACATTATCTTGATACAAGTAGTAACATTGAGATATTGTACCAGTATTTTGTACATCAATGTTTGCATCAATTCCTACAAAATTACCACTAGTACGCCTATTTTCACGAATTGTCGACAAAGAGACAGATTTGTAAATCTCACCACTGTTTTGGTATACAAAGCCTCCAATTCCATTGGAACTCAGCAATGGAATATTTGTGTAACAATTTTCTACAAAACCTGCATTGGTGTGTACTAAGCCACCTACTGTACCGTATGACATAATACCACCATCAGTAAAGCGCAAAACGTCTTTGGTCTGAGCAGTCTTGACACCTGCAACATAAGATGTATTAATCCTACCTGTACTTACCTGCTCTGCAACCAATCCTGCAGTACGAGTATTCTGTGCGTTATTTTGTGAATTCACAATGTAACCATTAGCATAGTAACTAGCAGATACCACACCAGCATTGTAACCAGCCAAACCTGCCACATTGCCACTTGCCATAATATTCAATCCTTGACTACCCTGCTCACCAGTAACCTGGACACCTTGAGCATTATAATTTAGGTAACCAACTCTCTCAAGACTACCAACTCTAGAATTTGTCACACTACCAGTAGTGCTATTGTATCCTACTAGACCACCTATGTATGAGGTAACACTATTATTTGACACAGTACTGCTAGTCAATACTATAGTGGTAGCTTTTCCTGTTTGCATACCGCCCTCATTAGTACCCAACCAGCTATTGAATACATCTCGCCCAAATTGTGGTACAAAAGATAAATTTGTATTGATAGCATCAGCATTCATTGCATACCATGTTGCCTCGTTTGCAGTAACAATTACATCACTATTGTAGACAACACCGTTGTTGGTACCTGCGATTATTCCAAAGTTTACAGTGGCAAAGTTACGAGCATCAACAAACGCTAGATACGAGGCATCTATAATTAAATTCTTTAACACTGTCCCTTGAGGCAAGGTACCAAACAAACCGATATTGGTAGTAGTGGAGCCAGACATAGCACTCACTGCAAAGGAATGAATAGTAATTGTGTATCCGTTACCGTCAAGAGATTGTATAGCTGTATCTAGAGGCGCCCAGTTGTACAAGTCTATATCAGCAGTCAGCATGTACGCCGCTCCCGCCTGCATATCTCTCAAATCTTGTGCTGTAGCCACACTATAAGGCGAATCATCAGTAGAACTATTCTCTACATTCATAGTAAAGTTATATACACGCTCAGCCATTACCAAAGTCTCTCTAGCATCTTGCTCATTGGTGCTCATTTGCCAACAACCTACAGTATTATTAGAATCCCACACATATTTAGTAAACAAGTCCGCCCTCATAGAGATACCAGTTGTTATCCTAATACCTTTGGCACAAAAATATGTCCTGCCATCTATCTCTTGTGGCTCTAGAGTAAATCCATTACCTGAATATCCTGCCCCTATAGATGCATAAGCTCCATTGGTATACACGCTCCATATACTGTCACCTATTCCTGTAGCACCCTTTGAATTTAATAAAAGCAAATCTTGGTCAGCCTTGGCAATGATAGTCTGCCTACATGATGAAAAGTTATTTGTGTATTGTACATTGTTCTCAGTATTGATATAGGTCTCAAATACATCACTATCTTGCTCACGCAAATCCCAAGCCATACGGAATATAGTATAACTAGTAGGATTGATTACAAATGTATTATTGTCACCAATGCCTTCCATATAGATATTGTCTACCAAATAGTCTACAACATATATCCGGTATTCAGCGAATACGCTCTCAGAGCGAACATTGTCCTCAAGTATTGTCGTCAACCTAACAGTAAGAGTAATAACTCCTCGAGTAGGGGCAGCTGCCATACCAACATAAAAACGAACATTGGTCTGTACTGTCTCTCGCTCTCCTGTCATATATGTAAATACATTAGTATAACCCTGTCCATTATCTATAAATCTACAAATAGTCTGCTCATCGTTAATATTGCCATAGTCATCAGCAGTACCATAGTAGTCAGCTGTAATATTTACCTCTGTATTTTGTACTATACCAGACATATTGAGCTCTAGTACAGTACCCTTTGCTACCAAAATCTGGTCGTAATTGTTATTAACTGCAGACAAGGTCACACGAGGAGCAAAACAAGATGTCAATGTAACTAATGCAGTACAAGGCTCACTGGTAGCCCCCTCTTTGATAGCACGCAGAGTCAATGTAAATACTGTCCCCTCTGGCACATCACTACCAATAATCGCAGAGATATATATAATACCATCTTGATATACACTACTTACTAAATTGCCCTGGTCGTCAAAAGTTTGTTGCGTTACTGGCATAGCCATCAACTTGCCATCTATCTGTTGAGACCCACCGTATATGGTCTGGAACCTAGACTCGTTACCGTCGCTCCTACCAGTGTCAACCACTTGGGTAAGACTCACTGTATCACCAGTAACAGGGTCTCTAGTACTGCTAACCTCTATATAATCGTAATAAGCAAAATAATCACTAACATTGACTATCATTATTGCTCGACGACCTGGTGTAATCTCATTATTTGGCACATCATCAGCCTCTATACCACTCTCACCATTTTGATAAAATCTTGTAGTAATATGAGAAACTGGTGTTGGTTTAAATGTAACGCACACATCATACGAGCGGTATGTCTCATTAATCTCTGAATCTATTAGATTTATGGTAAAATTGTACACCAAATCTGACTCTAGATACCTATTGGAATCTGCTATATTACTAATAGACCCACCGTCCTCTGGTATTTCAAAGTAAAACTGGAATCTATTATTGTCACTATCTTTGTATGTAGATATGTAGCCGTTTGCCAACATTGTTTCGTAGTCATCACCTACAAGCTCACAGACAACAGATTCAGGCAAATCACTGATAAAATCCAAGTCCAGAGTATAACTATCACTAGAATACAATTCTACAGAAGATGTATCCAGATTAGCTGCCGTTAGACCATTGTATACTCTGACCTCAAAATTTTGCCTCAAATCTTTTGCTACTCTACCTGTAGCGCCAATACCCTCACCATTGAGATATAACCTAGTTTGCAAACCCCCAAATATCACGGTCACATAAGGTGTGGCAGTCACAGTAATTGTATCCTCTAGGGTAGACTCTACTCCACGAATAGAGTGTGTAGTATTCCTAACTGGTAAATTAATTGCTCCAGCATCACTCCATGCATAACCATTGAGGTTAAAGAACTGTTCAAAATCTTTATCAATGCTATACATTACAGCAACATCATTAATCAAATTGGTACTTTGCCCAACTACTGGTGTTAAATTAACAGAATTAGTCTTTTTAACGTTCACAATAGTATTTGCAACACTCTGTCCAGCATTATTTTGCAAATCAAATGAGTTTAGTCCAGCAATAACATTTATCTCTACGCTCGCACGAGCATTCAAATCTTGCATTGACTGTATGGTCAATACCACTACTCCAGTAGATGCAAACGTCAGTGTAGCCCCCTCCAGACTACGATTTGGCTTGTAAACTGTCATTATTGATGCATCACTAGACAAGACATTTAGTTGCCATAGACTAGGGTCCTCTACACCGTCTTCGTTGACAATAATTGGCGCAACTACCAGACTCAGTAAATCATTTATAGCGAGCGAACGATACGACTGAGTAGCACTATCCCACAAATTGTCAAGATTTATAACTAATCCATTGCTAAAACTAAAGTAGGTAGGCAATACGCTATCTTGAGCGCTTGCGTCCTCTGTCTTTATTTGGTCTATCTGTATCTCTTGAATGGTTTGCTTGTACAGCATACCATTTTTGTCACTATTTACCAAAATAAGTGCATCATCATTGTAGCCTATGGTGTCAGCAATATTTATCCAATAAACATTATCACCATATGAGCCCCCTGAGATTGAGCCAGCAGGCAAATTGGTCAATGCTCCACCAGTGCTACTATCATTATGGAATTTATCCAACGAATCAACAGCGCCTGTACCAGTCGTACCATAATAATAAACATTATTTGTGCTCAAGGATCCACTAGTATTACCATATGCCTGTTGTAATAGATATTTGTACTCAAAATTCTCATCAAATCTGTCAATCTGCACTCTAGCGTAAACATTGTACATATTAATAGTATTGTTTGCTACAACATTACCAGCAATTTCGCCAACTTTGTTTGCGCTCTCGTTGTATGCACCCGCCAATATTACACTATTTGCAAAACTATTGCTAACCTCAAAGCTCTCAATAGCCTCCATATATCCAAATAGTCCACCGCCAAAGCCAGAGCCTGTCTCGCTATATATACTAATCTGAGCTTTGTTAAAGCTATTTGTCACAGTGGTATTCCTATTGTAACCTATCAATCCACCTACATTACTATTACCTATGATATCTCCATAAAAGCTACCTGTCTGATCAACAATAGTCGGCAATCGAGGATTAGCCATCGTCCTGTTGGTAGTACGGATATAACTCAACAAGTAAGAATACCTCACATTACCACCCGCACTAAATCCTATCAATCCACCTACATTGCTAACTCCACGCACAGCGTAAATATTTTCGGCAGGCAAGGTCTCACTATCATAACTCTCAACTACACATTCTACTAGATTACCTATATTGTATCCAACAATTCCTCCAACATTGTTGCGCGCATACAACCTCATAGAAGTTTCGCTAGAATTAATTATACCAGCATTGTACCCTACCAAGCCACCTACATTATCTAGAGCAAGTGTAGTGATAGTTCCGCTAGAATAATAACCTATCAATTGGTTGCCACTAGCAAGGTAACCAGCAACACCTCCAATATTTGAATTGGTCAAATTTGCGTTATTAAATGTGCCATTTGATGCTAATGTCAAATTGACGCTACTTGACTTTGTTGTACTCAATGTTTGCCCAAGATAACCAACCAATCCACCAACATACAGTATACTTTGGTCACTAGAGTCGACATTGACATTTAGGTCTACGCTAATATCCTGCAAACTATCACTAGCACCACCTGTTATGTATCCAGCCAAACCACCAAAGTAAACAGTATTATTACCAGTGCCGGCACTCACTTGCAACAAACTAACGTTGTTTTGCATTGATACACTCACATCTTTGACACTAGAATTTACAATCTCACCCGCTAACAAGCCAAAATACCCAGCCACACCACTGCTAGCGCCTGTCATGTCAAAGTTAGCCTGGCTAGCACGTATTTGTATACCGCCTACTGTTGCACCAGTAAGTTTTGCAAATAATCCAGAGTAATAACCATCATCATTACTACTAGCACTCAATGATAAACCTATAATTGAGTACATAATATCTGTGTTATTAAAGTAACCATTGCTGACAAATTTACCAGTAAATCCATCAGCGGTACCGCTACCAATAGGAGTCCAAGTGCGACCAGTCATATCTATAGTCTGCATCAATACATAAGTCTTTGACAAACTGATAGTATTGGCAGTACGGCTGAGTGCCAACAAATCATCTGCATTGTACAATTGGAATGGATTGTTGTCATCACCATTAGCTATGGTGACTATTATATCCAAATATGTATTGCCCTCGCCTAATTCATCTGGGTTAAATGCATCTAAATTGACATGAATATTATCATATGGAACTACCCTAATGATAGCATAGCCACTACCTAGAGCCCTAACCACATTATTAGCCAAGGAAATGTTTAACCCAAGTGCTGTAGCCCTCTCTGAGTACCAATTACCAGTCTTTTGTATTACTCCATTAACATTCTCAGCATTTGCTATAAAGTATGCAACTCTTGAGTCATAGGCATTTAACGGATTGGTCTCCACCGCAAAACTAGCGTTATCACGCTGGCTAAGTCCACCATATTCTAGGTATATGCCGTCCGTGCCAGTATCCGAGGTGATACTAGTAACCAATTGAGGCTTGGTAATGTGCACTGTACAACTCAGTGTATATACTGCCCCTGGTTCCATCAACACTAGATAAAATGTAGTAGAGGCGCTAGTCTCGCCATCTTTTAATCGAGCAGTTACATCAAAACTCCTACCATCTGATCTAGGAGTAATAGTCAGATAATCAGTATCATAAAAAGTGGTGCCATCTGTATTTTGCCAATGTATAGTCTGATATGTAGCATAGTTTGTACCAGTAGACTGCACTGTCGCTGTGACAGTAGCGGTACCCGCACTGCTCCTGTCATATGACAGAGCAGTAGAATCATACAAGAACAAGTTGGTATCTATCTCACCACTACCTGCCCATGTAAAGTTTTTGATAGGTACAAATACATAAACAGTAAACTCTCGTACACCGTCCATCATCTGCCAACCATAAATCTCGTGATATTGCCAATATGTATATGTGGCTGTAATATAGGTAGGTGTCGTAATATTAACGCCAACAGCTCTTATCTTGTTGCCATCTACACTAACCGTATGTGAATCACTAGATGTAATGACCAAATCAGTAATGGTACTATTGGCAGGGGTCGCAAATAGCCCTAGTGCCAACTCGGTATTGAGTGTTAGATACATATTCCTGAGTCCAAAGTCATCAGCCTCCACATCACTCTCTATCCTGTTGTATTCAGCAGAAGCGATTTTGCCTCCTTGGCTAATTGCTACTGTGGTATCGACATCAAAATTTAACTCAGTAGGTTCTACCAAAATGTGAATGAGATAATCTCTATAAATACCATTTTCATTTTCGTTTGAGGTAATACGCATAGTAGTAGTACCCTCTTTTTGCGCTCGCAATGTGAATATATTAAATTCACTAGTACGCTCAGCAGTTACCAAACCATTATCATCAAATTCACCATCGCCGTCATCATCAAATACGATATTAAAAATCTGTGTTCCGACGGACACTCCACCAGTTGTGGAATAGTTTATAGTCAATGGCAATTCATTTTGTCCATCTAATAAACCCATATATATAGCGCCCTCTACATTGTTACCATTAACGGCAGCCGAGATAGAGGTTACCCCTGCCCTAATATTACATTTTACATAATTTACAACACTTGGAATATTAGGGTCTGTTGAATTGGCACTGACAGCCAGTGTAAAATACTCTTTTACACCATCACCTGTAAAGCAAACATAGAATGATGTATCGTTATTGAGCAGTGCCTCGCTAATATCTCCAGCCTGCTCCTCCAATGTAACCAATTCTCGCACACCATTGACATAATGGTATACGAGTATACTAGGCAATCTACTCTGCAAGTTCTCAGTTTCACCATCAATCTCATGTACTGATATAGAATATTGCCTATTTTGAGCCCCCTCTGGCTCAATATTGACATGCACCTCAGTACCTCTAGTAGTAGCAGACTGCTCTAAAACATTTATCTCTATACTCTGGTCTGTTGGCGTAGTAATACTAGCAGTAGTAAATTGCACTGAGTAGGCAATCTGTATAACCTCGACAAATACATAACGGTGAATATTCAAATAATCTCTCCCAGTCTCGGGGTCATACAATATGACGGACACATCGAGATTTGTCTCACCTATCTCAAAAGCATTTAAGGTATACCTACTAGGGTCATCATCGCTAGGCTCTGCGTATGCAATCCTAGCATTTTGAATTGAGGCATTTACCCTGTACTCAAGATTACCTGTATCTACCTCTATCCTAAATGTACTACTATTAATCTCATCAGATGCAGTAGCCATAGTAAAGGCATCTATATCATTGCCATTTACATCTACAAGTGAAATATCATCACCTGTAATAGGGTTATATACCATCAAATTAATCTCACAGGTGAGTGCGTCTATCTGCTCTTGCGTCATCTCAGGCATAATTGTACTCGACGTAGCAATGATCTTGACTATACCTGTACTAGCTGTATCATTTGCAGTTATAACATTGCCGTCAACAGATACTCCAGCCAATTCATAACCAGGAGCTATTTGATACGAAACATCTCGTTGGGTTGTCGCAGAAGGAATAAAGTTGATAAGATTATCTGTCTGCAGTGTCATACTACTACCTACCATCAGGCTAGGTGTAGCACTGCTAGCAGTAATGCCCGTTACTGGCAAAACAACATTGAGAGTAATAGGGTCAGAACGAATACTACTATTTTCTCTTGAAACCACGGTCATGGTGGTAGTAGCCCCAGCAGTACTGAGATTGTCTGCTATAGCTGTCACCTGTATTCTACTCACACCATCGGCCTCGCTCAAAACCGAGTAAGTAGCAACTCCAGTAGGGCTAAAAATCACATCAACGCCAGTATTCATGCCAGCAGAATAACCTGTCAATGTGGCCTCAAAAGATGTGCTGTAACTCTCTGGGTCATCAGTATTGATTACTATCTCCATCAAATTGTCATCACAATTGGTAGTAATTTTCATATTAGCATAAATATTACCACAGCCAGCAAAACACAATAAACAAGCACAAAATACTAACGATATTATCCCCCAACTTTTCCTCATATCTTACTCCTACAACCTTACTAAAAATAGTTTGCGTTCATTGCTATTTTTTATTTACAAAAAACGCCATAATACTACAATATTTATTGTAGTAAATATATCTACAAAAAGTCAAATAAATATAACAAAAAATAACTATTAAAAGCACAAAAAATAATATCCATTCTACACAATAAATAATTTTGAAAAAAGTGTCAAAATAAACATCAAATTGATTGTATTTTAATTATTTTTTAGTTATAATTTTATTGTCGAAAAATGGGGGAATATTAGCTCTTATGCGACAAGTTTTTTATATTTTTTGCATTTATTAATCACAGCCGTATTTTGTCAGCAATTTATGTGTATAATCCCCACATCAACTCAAAAAGGAGAAAGGTATGAAACTCACAACGGAGGAAAAAGAAATACTCAATGGTAGCCAAGGCGAAACCATGGCAAAAATCATGAAAACTCTAGTAATGTTTGGAGATATGGCGGGGGCGAAACGGCTAGTACCCGTAACACATGAGGGACACCTAGTAACATCATTTGGTATCAGTTTGATTAAACCATTATTTAGAATCATGGACGAAATTATTGATGCAGGTATCAAATCCAAATGGCAATTTACAGCTGACCCTAGACCAATTGATTACAAAAATGTAAAATGCAATGTTTTGAATAAATTAGTCTTTAGCAAAATAATGTATGGACAACAAAAAAGATATGAGGAGCAATTGCAAAAAGTAGGACTACGCAAGCCCAGTGATTTTACTTGTACATGTTATCTACCTGAGGTGGGCAATACTCCAAAGATGGGCGATATATTGTCTTGGGCAGAAAGTAGCGCCGTAGTATATGCAAACTCCGTACTAGGTGCTCGATGTAACCGCAATAGTGGTATGATAGACTTATTTGGTAATATAATAGGTAAAGTACCAGAGTTTGGGCTATTGCTAGACGAAAACAGAGAGGCAAATTGGGTAGTAAATATCAAAACCACTACTCTACCTGAGGCACAAGTATTAGGTAGCGCTATAGGTATGGCAGTCGGAGATGGCGTGCCATTTATCAAAGGCTTGGATAAATTCCTCGGCAAAGAGCTAGATGCAAAAACTTGCGCCTATCTTAAAGATATGGGAGCAGCATCTGCCAGCAACGGCGCGGTAGGTCTATTCCATGTGCAAAATCTAACCCCAGAGGCAATACAAAAAGGCACAGCTATCATAAAAACTAGCCCAAAACATTTAGATATTACTGATGAATATCTACAAAATGTATACAACAATTACCCAGTTTTATGGAAAAATCAAAACGCCAAACCAACTCTTTGCTTTATTGGTTGTCCACACCTATCTTTAGAACAATTAGTAGACTGGACACACCGACTAACCGTTGCTTTACAAGAAAATAACAAGAAAAAATTGGCTATTCGCACAATTTTTACCACATCACCTGCAGTGCTGCAGGCGTTCCAGAAAAAACATGAATATCAACAATTAATAGACACTGGAGCAAAGATTAGTAGTATCTGCCCACTAATGTACACAAACAATCCCATAGCTGGTAAAAAACCTATAATTACCAATAGCAACAAGTTGCGCACTTATTCAGGCGCTAGATATTATCAAGATGCCGAAATAGTTG
Source organism: uncultured Clostridia bacterium (assembly GCA_944383355.1). Taxonomy (GTDB): domain Bacteria; phylum Bacillota; class Clostridia; order Christensenellales; family UBA1242; genus RUG666. The sequence continues at coordinate 48,275 of CALWPF010000006.1, read as the reverse complement.
ATATTTTATGTGGCAAAAAGGAGGGGAAATAGTTATGCAAAAGAATACTTTTAAAGGCAGAGTCATAGCAGGCGGAGATCTGACAGGTGAAGCGGTAGTCAGCCACCAAGGTCTAAATACACTGGCAACTTTCCAAAAAAGTGCCTTAAAAAACGCAAAGCAAATAATAGGTAGTGACCAAAACAATCCAGATGTTTACGGTAAAGTATTGACTGGCAAAATATTATGTCTCCCCATCACCATTGGCTCAACCACAGGAGGATTGGTGATACAAACAATATGTCAAATGGGCATCAACCCTAGCGCATTATTGTTTAGTCAAGAGATAGATTCTCTAGCTCTTAGTGGCGTAATACTAGCACACATATGGGAAGAAAGTCCAATAATAGCAATTGACAAATTGGGCGATGACTTTTTGAATACTGTGAAAACAGGTGACAAATTGCAAATAAAAGCAGACGGCACTGTTTGTATAGTTAGTGACTAATCAATTTAAGATAAAAACGATTTAGTTTGGTAACATAATTTGTTTTGCATTCACAATTATAAGCTCTTTATTGTATTTGAGATTTTTAATGGATAGAGTTGCTGCCAATAATTTGCCAAAAGCATTAACTCATATACAAAGTCCAGTTTGGCAATAAAAGCGAAACTATTAACAGAAACCACAAGAAACTTTTATAGCAACTTCATTTTAAAAAGTTCATTATGGAGTCTATTAACATACATTAAAATTGCATAACAAAACAACAATAAGTGGAGTTTTCATGATTGAGTTGAAATCAAATAGGAAATTATATATTTATACTCTAGTAATAACATTATCTATTTTTATATTGATTTTTACTGTAGGATTAATAATAGATTTCAACGGCTTATTAGAGCGAAAAGCTGAATTAATTGTGTTTGGAATAATATTTTTGTTATTTTTGACAGTTTTGCTCGTTTTAATAATTAAACCTCGACCCCAATTTATTTTTGAAGAAAATAAAATAACTGTTATAAAAAATAAAGAAAGAACCGAGATCCCAATTTCAGACATACAGAGTATGAAATTTTATGCGTTTAAATGGAAATATCTAATCACGATGTATATGGGCGATTTAGCTGATGGTGGCGTGACAAAAATTCATATTTTCCTTAAAAATGGGGGGAAAATAGAATTAGGATATATTTATTTAAAAGATGCAAAAAAAGTACAAGAGCTTTATCCTAATTTGATGGAAATAGTTGATAATAAATAAAATTACCATAATAACATACAATAAACTATCCCAAAATACTTCATCACAATTATTATTAAATTTTGACAAAATTATTTACTTTTGACAATTGATATGCTAAACTTAGCGTAGTTGTTAAGACAAAAAAATGATAACGAGGTGTAAATATGGCAGCAAAAGATTTTGGGCCAGGAACAAAAATAATATGGAAAGACCGCAAGAGATGGTGTGGTCTACCTCTATCGTTTACAAGATACTATGTAGTACAAAAGCCTGGCAAGTGGATAAAGTTAATCGAGGACACTGGTTTGTTTACCTCGCATATTGAGGAGGTTAATTTGTTCCGTGTTGATGATATAACAATATTTTCATCATTCAGTAACAAGTTTTGGGGAACAGGTACAGTCACTGTACACTGCAAAGATGCGTCTAGCCAAGTAGTAAAACTAGTGAGAGTCAAAGATCCCGAGAAAGTACGCAATTTGATAATGGACCTAGTAGAGGACGAGAGGAAAGCAAGGGGCTTGCAATACGGCGAGATGCAAATGTAATAATAAAAAGTCGACAATTGAGGTCGGCTTTTTTGTTTACATTTATCAAAAAATATTGCGAATTAAATAACTATAAAAATATTAATTAATTTTATAAATAAACAATTTCAATATGTATTTTAGAATTTGAGTCGCCTTTAGTTATATAATTCAACAAAGTTTATAAATAATTTTGCCACTTTATATCCTAGGTATTATGGAATATCATTAAAAACAAAATCAGAAAAAATATACTAATAAAAAGAATAAAAAATATACTAATGTTGCTAATATAATCAACCTTGCTTTACGGAAAGTAAAACACTATTAATAAATAATTTAAAAACTAGTGATTTAATTTATTAATATTTAAATAAAGTATTAAACAGCAACAATACTAATTTACTGTGGTACACATACATTCCACACAAAAATAAAAAACTGTCATAAAATAACCATTTGGAAACTACTTGTTTATAGTACGTATTATATAGTGCATAACTATAAAATTAAACAACTGCAAAAGTTTAATAATTCATTATCAAAAATTTAAAATTCCAGCCTTACCTATTTGTGTTACTCATAAAAAGTATAATCTCGTATATAATAGGGCAAAACATCAAAAAAACAATATAAAGTCACAAATTTTTGTCACAAAAACATCAAAAAACATATACTATGCACCATTTTTTGTCTCGCAACGCAAAAACTATATGTCGCCATTAGCCCAATGTAAACCATTGTTAATTAAAATAGCAATAGTAGATTAATACCAGATACTATTGTAAATACTCTGCTAATATATTCGCAACAAATTTCCCAATACCATGCATCACATTTTTTTGTGTACTATCATCAATAATTATTACAGCACCATATACATCACCATTACTATTAATGAGAAAAATATCTGCAATATTTCCTTGTCTTAGACCACCATCTTCTTCATTAAACAATTTAGGAAGCATTTCACTATTTATAGTGTTAGATTTTTTATTAAATATTTCATCAAGTATTATTGATGGCACTTTTTTATTACAATATTTTTTATGTGATAAATTACCTACTGCCAATATTTTTTCTGTGTCTATAACTAATATTTTACATTGATAAATATTGGCAAAAGTTTTTGCACAAATATTAGCAAAATCATTTACCTCATTTAATTTTTGATATTTTTGTAATTGTATTGTACCATCAGGAGAAACAAAGAATTCAAGCAAGCTACCGCATTCTATTTTTAATGCTCCACGAATTTCTTTTGGTATTACCACCCTACCCAATTCATCTACTCTCCGTAGCATACCTTTAGCTATCTGCATCATACTACCTTTTGCATTTATTATAAATTATATACTTGTACTTGCGTAATATTAAGTAATATTAATTTTATATTAACTATAAATAATAAAAATATACTTTTTAATAAATAATTATTTAATTAATTAAAAAATAGTATCAAATATGCATACTATGCACATTCGATATTGAACTAAATTATATTTTGCCAATCCAAGCTAACTATATTGGCAAAGGTTTGAGTAACATGCAACAATTGCTCACACTCAACTCTAGCTAGTTCCCAATCTCCACTCTCGACATAAGCTAAGACATAGTCAGCTTGTCTTCCAATCTGCTCAATATCTCTATAGTCTACAAAAAGACTAACTATTACCTCTCTAGTGTGCCAATAGTCTAACATTTCCTTTGCCTGGGTAGGAGCATCGTCCACCTCTCCTCGCATTAGATTATCACTAAGTACTTGCGCTTTTTCTATCACGGTATTCATTGTGGTATCAGTATAGATTTGTTGCCAAATAACTGTGCCCGTTAGTAGCAAAAATAAACCTACCAAGATTAATATTCTCCACTTCATTTTACCACCTACCTTCTCCATTGTATTCAATATTAAAGGTTTTACCTTGCATGTTAAATTCCTGTATATAACACTTGCCATTAGTGTCCAAGGTAAGCAACAAGACCTCTCGTATTTGATTAATTCCCTGTGCTTTTAATATCTCTTTTATTTTCCCCAAACTCAAATCAGATGTTTGTAAATTTTCACCAATAACCTTGCCTGCCACTATCAAATTGAGTGGCAAAGATGCTGGGGGCAATTTGATGCCCATATCTTGATTGACTACAGCACTTGACTCTGACTTTGGTATAACATTTATGGCACCATTTGTCTCTACTATTGCATACTCGACATCTTCTATTTTGTAATAATTACAACTGCGTAACCCCTCCATAAGATCGTCCATATTCATATTGAGTGATTTGAGAGCATCAAATTGTATACCATTGGGAGATATAACCACTACAGGTTTACCATTTACCACACGACGAAAAGAAATACTTTTGCGTGTGATTAATGATAAAGTAAAATGTGCCAAAACTAAAGTTGTCAGTGGAACTAAACCAAACAACACTGGCATACTATTTTGCGTCATGGGCAGAGCTACTATATCAGCTATCAATAATGTAATCACCAACTCAAAAGGTTGCAATTCACCTAATTGGCGTTTGCCCATGATTCGTAAATAAAAAAGTACTATAATATAAATTAATAAAACTCTAAAAACAATTATCAACATATTGATAGATTGCATAAAAGTTTACTTTTTATGTGCAAAATGTTGTGCTTTTTGTCGATTGGGTACAAATTTTTGTAAAAAGAAGGATATATCCACAATCTTAAATACCCAACATAGCAATAAGAAACTAGCTATAGATACTATACCACATACACAAAGAGTAAAGAAGTAATTAAAAATTGCAATACAAAGGTTATAAGTAAAATGACACAATAATGTGCTAGGTATAATAAATAGCAACATCATAATTGTAGAGCGAGTCAATCCCAGATTAAAACCAGTATGCCTCTTTATTAACCACAAATTGAGCCCAGTAGTCAGCAACATACATATCCCAAATCCCCAAATTAGACTATCTACCCCCAACACACCAGACAAACAGACTACACAGAGTATTAGCGCCACACCACCAATTACATTGTGTATAAAAGAACGAACCTCAAGATTATAACTATTCAATATACTACTAGTGATATTGGATAAGCCCAAAGGTATCATTACCCATGCTGCTCTAGACAAATACACTCCACTAGTTGCATTATCATACAAAAATACGCCTATGCCCTCACCTGCCCCCATAAAAAATGGTATAAACAGAGCAGAGACTAATGTAGAAAATAGCAAACTGGATTTTATGCGTTCTTTTACCAAATCTTGTTGATTTTTGGCTAATGCTGTGGATAACTCAGGTATAAGTGCAAAACTCAGTGCTCCAACAACTGTAGATGGTAAAAATAACAAAGGGAAAGTCATTCCCATAGCTATACCATACAAACTCATAGCTTGCTCATTTGTAAAACCATGGAATACCATCATCAACGGAAATAATACCGCTATCAGAGGTTGTATTAGACTACTTGCAGCACGGACCCCAGTAACCGGCATTGCACTCCTTAGTAATGGCTTATAAAAACCTCTAGGGCTCGCAAGTTTTCGCTTGTCAGCAAAATATGCCACCATCACAAGAATAGCCGACGCTACGCAAGCAACTGACATAGCCACACCAGCAGTGATAGCACCTTGAGTAGCGTCAAATATAGTACTAGCCAGTACAAAAAATGCTATTATACGCACAATCTGCTCAGCCAACTCAGTCCAGCAAACACTAAAATAATTTTGTGTCCCCCATAGCGCCCCACGAAAGGCAGAATAAACAGCGCTAGCCACAATAGCTGGTAATAATGTGATAATTATCAAAATTGTCCTATTATCCGTAAATAGAGCACCGATTGAATTTTGAAAAATCAAAATAATAGCACAAATAAAGATAGCTACAGCCAATCCAACAATCAATGCAGATGTGGTGATAGATGCCTCAGCTTTTTTGTCATTTTTTACTCGATATACAGCAGTTAATTTTGAAACAGCCAGCGGTATACCGCTGGATACCAAGACCACAAAAACCATAAAAATACTGAATGCAACATGATAGACACCCAGTAACTCAGCCCCCAATTCTCTTGATAAATAAATTCTAAATAAAAAACCAAGTAATCGGGTGAGTATACTAAAGAATGCTACCAGTACTACTGCTTTAAATAATGACTTTGCCAATCTCACACCACCTAATAATAGTATTGTATTGACAAAAGTCGCAAAATAGAATTTTTTTGATTAAATATGCTAATACAAAAAATTAAAACATATAATAAAGTATGATCGAAATAATTAATAAGCCTATTACAGAAAATATGTTGTATAGAGTAAAAGATGGCGACACAATGGAGAGTATTTGCAAAAAATTTGGGACAACTACACAGAGAATTTTTGCAGATAACCCATACTTTAGTGAACTTTATGCGGGTTGTATATTGTATATGTCCCACTGCAATAAAAACATATATATTGTACAACCATTGGATACCATAGAGAGCATATCCAAAAAATTAAAAATCTCCGCAGAAAAATTAATAAAGGATAATAATATTAAATCTCTTTTTATAGGTCAAATGTTAGAATATTAATTAACATAAAAATGCAATACGATTATCAATAAAATAATTAAGTTAATATTAATAAAAAATAGTGCTACAACAGCACTATAAAAATTTTTATTTAGGAGAAAAAGTATTCTCACCGATAGGAGGCTCACCTATACTAACAGTACCATTATCTGTTGCGTAGACAAAAGTGCGCAATTTGATTTTTTGCCCATCTCTATCATCTATGTCTCCATCAACAATGGTAAAAACTTTTGTAGTTGATTTTTTCTTTTGCTTGTCTTTGACAGTATCCACTATCTCTACACCTTGCTCTTGTGATTCTGGTACCTGTTGAGTTTGTACAACATCAACAACCTCCCCTGTATCTATTTGTCTTACTGCTATATCTATTTTTTGAGCCAACAAATATGAGCCAAGGTCAAAATCAGGGTTATCCTGCATTTCTCGTGCTATATAACTCATTTTTTCTGCAGGTATCCCTGCTCTTTCTGCCAAATCCTGCTCAGACTCAGCACTAAAACGAATACGATCAACATATCTCAGCAACTCATCTTTCATCATATCCGCAAAGCGTTTAAAGTTATCCACCTCTTTCTCAGTATTAGCCTTTGTTTCCCAAAATCTGCTCTCTATATCCGCCATAATAATCGTTTCCTTTTTATTTTTTTAAGTATGTTGATATTGTAACACACACCAAAAAAATTGTCAATATTAGATATATTCCAGGACTTGCTAAAATGTTTAATATTATTTAATTTATTATTTAAATTATGACACAAATAATAAAATTTATTGCCAATGTTCACTATGATTATCTTACTGCTCAAATTCAATAAAACGGTACAAAACTTTTGAATGTTTTATACAAAATATTATAACAAATATCACGAATTTAATTAATTAAAATAATCGGTAACAAACAAGATTATTTTATAAAAAATAAAAAAGCCTAACACTGTTAGACTTTTTTATAAAATACGATTATTCAGCATCTGGAGTTGGCTTGTTATAAAACAATATACCTATAGTATTTTTACCACAATGTGTAGCTATAGTGCAACCAGCACTCGTCTCCAAAATCTCATCAAACTTGTCTTTTATCCGCTCATGTACAGCCTCTACTATACCATCGTCCATATCGGTATGAGTAATAAATACTCTAGAGCGGTCATAATTAGGATTGGTCTCCATGATATAGTCTACATACTCTAGTACACAATTTAGATATTTTCCACGGAATTTTTTACCAACCCCAAGCTTACCATCTTTCATAATTATACTAGGTTTTATATTCAATAGATTTGCTCCCAAAAGAGCGAGCGCAGAACAACGACCACCCTTATACAACATCTTGAGTTTGTCTATAATGAAACTAGTTTGTACCAATTTCCTCTGTGCCATTATATCCTCAAATATCTTTGCAGCAGTCAAACCTTGCTTTGCTAACTCACATGCTCGCAAGATCTGCAAACCTACACCTGTAGACAAAGACAAAGAATCCACCACATATACCTTGTTGTCAAACTCACCGCTAGCAGTCATTGCGTTTTGACAAAGGCTACTTATACCACTAGACAAGGAGAAATGTATCAGAGCATCATATCCACCATCACTATTGAGTTGTTCACGGAAAAAATCCTCAATCTCAGCAGGATTACAAGATGCTGTCCTAGGTAACTGCCCTGTCTGTGCGATGTACTCATACAAGTCAGGCAAGTGCACATCTATACCATCTCGCCCCTCTTTATCACCCAAAAAAATTGGAATAGGTAACAAACCTATATTATATTTTTGTATCAAATCTTTAGTCAAATCACAACCGGTATCTGATGTTATTTTTATTTTCATAACACCCTCCTATACACATTTGTACACATTGTACTGATTAATTTTTGCATAAATTATGCCAAAAGTCAACTTTTTAAAAGGTAATTGACATATTGTTGCCCAACATCTAGTTTGTCAAATATTAATATTTTTAATCATAAATATGCTCATGCAACCATGCGTCCAAATCATCAATCTTGACACGCACCTGTTGCATAGTGTCACGATCTCGTATTGTTACAGATTTATCATTCTCAGTATCAAAATCTATAGTAATGCAGTAAGGCGTACCTATCTCGTCTTGGCGTCTGTAGCGCTTTCCTATGGAGCCAGTGGTATCATACTCAACACGCCAATTTTTACTTAATTCTCCATATACATTAGATGCAATGTCTTCCAATTTTTTGCTCAATGGCAACACTGCGCATTTGATAGGAGCCAAGGATTTTTTAAAGCCCATAACCACACGCTCATCGCCATCACCGATTTTTTCCACCCTATATGCATCACACAAAATAGCCAACAACATTCTATCCACACCGACACTAGGCTCTACTACATGTGGAATATACTGCTCTTGAGTAAATGGATCAGTATATGTCATATCTTCGCCACTAAACTCTGAATGCCTAGACAAGTCATAATCAGTACGATAGGCTATCCCCCACAATTCGCTCCAGCCAAATGGATATTTGTACTCAATATCTGTGGTACCAGCAGAATAAAATACCAATTCCTCTGGACTATGGTCACGAAAACGCAAATTTTTGTCAGATAGTCCCAAATATTTTGCAAATTCCATACATGCAGTACGGTATTTTTTAAACCAATCCATACCCTCACTAGGATTACAAAAGAACTCTAGCTCCATTTGCTCAAATTCCCTAGTCCTAAATATAAAATTCCCTGGAGTTATTTCATTACGAAAAGCTTTACCTATCTGTCCAATACCTAGTGGCAACTTACCCCTAGTAGAACGCAGCACATTTTTGAAATTGGTAAATATACCCGCACAGGTCTCTGGACGCAAGTAAACAGTACCCTTTGCATCTTCTGTCACACCTATAAATGTCTTAAACATTAAATTAAACTTACGAATTGGGGTAAAATCACATTTACCACAATTTGGGCAAGTAATATTGTGCTCTCTTATAAATGCTTGGCTCTCCTCATCACTCATCGCCTCAGCACTAGGATACTCCTCAGTACTACCATTGTCTTGTTGCTTTACTATCCATTCCTCTATCAATTTGTCAGCTCTGTGACGAGACTTACAATTACGGCAATCCATCAAAGGGTCACTAAAACCAGACAAATGCCCACTAGCCTCCCAGACTCTTGGATTCATAATAATGGCACTATCTAGCCCCACATTATTGGGCTCTTGCTGGATAAACCTGCGCCACCAAGCCTTTTTAATATTATTCTTTAGCTCAACACCGAGTGGACCATAGTCCCAACTATTGGACAACCCACCATAAATCTCACTATCTGCATATATAAAACCACGATTTTTACATAACGAAACTAAATCTTGCATAGTTATCTTACTCATTTATTTACCTCAAAAATTATACTAGTACCCAACATTTAATAATATGGTAATTATACTGCCAATAACCACATTAGCAAACAAAGGTTTAATGAAAAAATTATAACAAATACTACAACAATAGTCAATAGAATACTATATTGATAATGCCAAAGTGTTAGCCATATTTTGCAATAAAAACATAAAAAATCATAATAAACCATATACTAATTAAAAAAACAGTAGGTATTGTTTATGTTATTTTGGCTAGCAGTAGTATTGGGGATAGTCCAAGGATTTACTGAGTTTTTGCCGGTATCATCTAGTGGGCATTTGGTAATTCTTGAGGCAATTTTTGATATTAGTATAGACTACACTTTTCTAAATATTTTGCTACACATATCTACATTGCTGGCTGTGATATATTTTTATCGTAAACAAATATTTTATTTGATAACTCACCCATTTTGCCAAATGAACAAATACCTAGTTGTTGCGACATTACCAGCAGTAATCTTTGTACTAATCTTAGGACCATTATTTACCGACTATATGAGCAATACCACATTGGTAGGTATAGGATTTTTAGTTACTGCAGTAATGTTGAGTATAGCGCAGTTAGTAACAAAAAAATACACTGTACCGTCTATGTTAAATTACAAAAACACCCTACTAATGGGAATAGGACAAGCGTTTGCAGTATTCCCTGGTCTCAGTCGTAGCGGTACAACGCTAGCAGTAGGTTTGGTAGCAGGGACAGAGAGACAATCCGCTCTTGACTTTAGCTTTTTAATGAGCATACCAATTATACTAGCCAGTCTAGTTTATGAATTGATATTTAGTGATGTGTGGACTACCCCTATACAAGTTGAGTGGTACTCCATATTAGTTGCTTGTATATCAGCATTTATCACAGCATGGCTTGGACTATTGTTGATGCAAAAGATAATAAGGAAAATTAACCTTTGGTATTTTGTGCCATACTTGATAATACTTGGGGTGGTAGTCATTTGCTGTATATAAAACAAAAAGGTAGGCAAATCACCCACCCAAAATCTGATAAAATTACTATTCACCAGTATTGCTGTTTTGTGCATTGGCATCTCTAGATGCTCTGCGTGCCTTACGACACTCAGGGCAACGTAATGGCTCATGCTCAAATTGCATCTTTTGGAAAAATTCTTGCTCGCCAACAGTCCAAACAAACTCTTTTCCGCAATCTTTGCAAACCAATGTCTTGTCTTCCATAGTGTAAACCTCCTTGTGAACTGGGAATAAAATTCACAAGATATGACTAAAAAAGGAAATAGCCTGCTAATTTATTCTTATTTTGATTATATCATTTTTATACAAAATTGGCAACTAATTTGTAATACACACATATCTTTTTTGTAAGATTTATCAATAAAGTAAAAATAATTTACATAGGTTTGAACGCATTCCAAATATTGACAAATCCTATCAAAATTGTTAAAATTAACAAAAATGATTGGGAGGTGCAGTATGTTTGGATTAGATTGGGGAAAGTCAAAGAAAGATACCCCTCCACCTATCACTACACAACCTATCGAAAAAAGAGATGGAGAATATTCTACCAAAGAGTACCCTATTATCACCAGCGGTAAAAAGAGATACAATGGCAATGCAATTCTTGGATTTATTGTATCTCTAGTTGCCTTAGTACTCAGTTGGTCTTATATTAATTTTGCTGGTATTATCTCAATAATATCCTTGTACTTTTGTTTTGTGGCTAGAGTACAAATGAAAAAAGATGCCACACAAAAAGGTATGAGTTGGGCAAACTGTGGCATCATACTAGCTTTTTTAGGTATTATTGTAAATATTGTTTACCTAATACTAAAACTAGGTTTCCATATCATCTAATTTAGGAAATTTTTGTATAAATAAAAAATACTGGAGTCCCAGTATTTTTTATTAGTATTTTAAATTAATCTATTTACGATTCATCATAGTTGAAACACATGCGATCAAACCAGCAATAGTTGCTACAATCATGGCCCAACTAGTACTAACAGAACCTGTAACAATATCTCCAAAACCACCAGACTCATTCAATGTAAATGTAAGGATCAAGGCTACCACTGCCAACAAGAAAGCAAGTACTGCAAATAAAATATTTGCCATATTCAAGCCTTTACTCTTCATAAACAATGAAACTATTGAACCAAGTGCCAACAAACAGCCCAATATCATTACTATCAAGCCCATTACACCAATAGCTATCCTAGTGTCATCGTAAACATCGGTATTTTGTATAATGTCCAAACATGATATAGTACTAGTAGTGCTCGCTCCACCTCCCAATCCAGTACCTATGCTAGTAGCAATTACAGGCATAAAGAATGAGCCTATCATTAGACCTGCCATTACTATACTGACTATGGCCCAGATTATGGAATTATTATTCTTCTTTGACTTTGCCATAACAAAACACACACTCCTTTTTTATAATTTGTATAATTTTAACACTTTTATTCATAGCGGTCAAACAATATCAAATAATATTTGCAATTGTAATTTTTTTTTGTATCTATTTAACAAAAAACACCACTTAATGAGATTGCCACAATCCCAACAAGTAGTGTTAACTTAGATATTATTTTTTATGGAAAACTAACCCCAATGTATCAGGACCACAGTGAGTACCTACCGTAGGGCCTACTGGTTGGACCCAAATAGTAGCATCTTTACCTACAATCTCACGAACCTTTGACTCCAAATATTTGGCATCAGCCTCGCAATCTGCATGCAATATGCCTATTGGATAATCAGCCACACTCTCTCCCTCTGTTATCAGTTTGTCCAACAAGGTCTGTATCGCTTTTTTACGGCCAACAACCTTTCCTACCGCAACAACTTTACCCCCAGCACTAACTGATAAAATTGGTTTGATGCCTAGCGCTGTACCAAAAATAGCACTAGTTGCAGATATCCTACCACCACGTTTGAGGTACATTAGATCATTCGCAGTAAAATATATATCCACCTTGTTACGAAATTTTTTTACAAACTCTATCACTTCATCATCACTTGCGCCTTGATTGTGCAACTTAGCAGCCTCATATGCTATCAATCCAGCACCTAGTGATATATTAAGTGTATCTACATATTTGATAGAACGCTCTGGGTATTTTTGCTTTAGCTCATCAATAGCCTGTTGCATAAACTGGAACGTACTACTCATACCACTACTAAATGTTACATACAATATGTCCTGCCCACTAGCCAATATAGGCTCAAAAATGTCTATATAGTTTTGTGGGTTGAGTGCCATAGTGCTAGGTATCTCTCCTGCACGAATTCTCGAATAAAATGTCTTAAAATCATGAGTGCGCCCCAAGTCATATCCGCTCTCTTGATCACCAAAAGCATAAGGCATACTAATATATTTAATACCGAGCTCATCTACTACGGTATACCACAATTCACTATTACTATCAGTAAAAAATACGCTCATATTCACCTCCAAAATATTATAGCAACATTTTACAATACTACGCACTTAAAGTCAAATAATCTAAACACTAATATTAAAATCAATAAAATCAGTCAAAAACTATTAACCAAAAGAAACATACTAAAATAGCACTAAAATTATTATCAAGAAGGCATATAAAACAACAGATTTGAGTAAGAGAAATGTAACAAATAAACCCATCATACATATGTGCTGTAGTTTCGCTATTATATGTATATTATAATAAAAAAATGATATAGACGACCTATATCACTTTTGTTAACATATTAATTAACCTTTGATGCTTCCAACAATTTGGTCCCATGTACCAGGTAAGAACTGGAATATTATCATAACAGCCAATAACAAATATACTATAATTTGCAATGCAATATTGCGCTTGATAGCGAACTCAATACATACCAAAGACACAATTACTAGCGGACCATAATGCATAATATAACCAATTATCTCAAGAACAGTCTCATTAGTGATAAATTCCCAGTTTGCATTGATAGCAAACAATACATAAACTATTACCAGGATAAAAGCACAGATTTTGTTGATCACATCAAAAATCTTTGATAAAACACTACCTATCCCCTCTCCATCAGCCATAGCCGAACCTCCCTTTTACTATTTACCGTACCAGTTTACTAAATAACAAGAATTTTGTCAATATCTAGTGCAAAAACCAGACTAAATAATATATAACACCTAATATCAAATATGTGCATATATAATTATACCTATCAATAAATAAAATCTTTAAGGAGTAAATATGGATAGAAGCAATGAGGGATTCTCAAGAAATGTTTCATTACAAGGTAAACTAAACGACTCACAATTGGTAGATGCTGTACGCAGAGACATTATGGGGGAAATGGAGGCAATAATTCAGTATGATGAACACATACGCATGACAGATAATGAATTGGCAAAAAGAGTCTGGACTGATATACGCAACGAAGAAAGAGTGCACGTTGGAGAATTACTAACACTACTGATTAAACTATCTCCCGACGAGGCCAAATTCCTTGCCGAGGGAGAAAAGGAAGTAAATCAACTAATACAAAATAGGTAAAAATGTGGTTAAACTACCACATTTTTATTTTACACAAATCATTTTGGTATTTGGAGATAAAATTGTGTTATCCTCCAAATTTATTCCCTCAAGCACACAATTCACATCAATCAAGCAATCTCTACCTATTTTACAATTTTTTATATAACAGTTAGGTAATATTTTGGTACGCTCACCTATTACTGATTCACCTAATATATGTGTGTTAGCATAAATCTCGCACATTGGCTCTAGTCTACATTGTTTATCTATATAGGTATTACGCACATCATGTATCCAAATATTATGTGAAAGTAAATCACTATTTATTTTATACCTAACCACGCTTTCCATTTCACTAAATTCAGTTAGTGTATTAACACTGTTCAAAAAATCACCTTCATCAAAAGAAAAACTACCTATATTTTTATTATCATTCACCAACAATTCTAATATATCAGTAAAATAATATTCACATTGATTATTTTCGGCTTTTATTTTCTTAATATATTCACACAAAATCTTTGTTTTTATAACATATACACCACTATTACATTCTTCAATTTTTAATTGATTTTTTGTAGCATCACTTGCCTCAATAATTTTTAATATTTTATTATTTTTATCTCGCAAAATTCTGCCAAATTTATTACTACTTTTTATCACTTGGGTAAGCAATAAAAAATCATATTTTTGAGCCTCTTCCAACAATTTATTCAACTGCTCTGCACTCAAAAATGGTCCATCACCATTTATGATAATAGTATAATCATCTCCTGACAATTGGGGTATTGCAGTCATCACAGCATCACCTGTTCCACAACACTTATTTTGATAGACTATATTTATATCCTTATTTAGCAATTTTTTGACTTGGTCACCCTGGTACCCGAGCACTACGATAATCTTATCTATTTTGCTAGCACGCAAGGCATCAAGATGGTACTTTAAAATTGGTACACCTGCGCAATTTAACAATACCTTATTTATCCCCATTCCCATTCTGCTACTTTTCCCCGCAGCTAAAATTACAGCATTATTCATAATACTACCCCTCATATTTTTGATACTATGCACATCAAAATACATAACAATGTCGCATTTTTTTGTGATTTTATATAGTTTTTTAGGATACTATGCACTCGTTTTGTGATTTTTGATTTTGATGGTCAGTTGGACAATACCTACCTATTGCCTTATTTGCCTTGTGCACTGCCTTAACTCTACCAATTACAAAATCATTAACATTAGTATTTTCTGTGACCACACTACCAGCACATATATATGTACCGTCTGCAATATTAAGTGGAGCAATCAAAATACTGTTACTACCTATAAATACATTATCGCCCACAATTATTTTTTGTTTTTTTGTACCATCATAATTAGCAAAAACAACCCCGCAACCTATATTACAGTTTTTGCCAATTTCACTATCGCCAACATATGCCAAATGACTCATTTTACAACCATCACCTAGTGTACTATTTTTGATTTCACAAAAGTTTCCAATTTTGCAATTTTTACCTAGCTTTACTCCATCACGCAAATGACTAAAAACCCCTATTTTACAACCTACACCAACCTCACAATCTGACAATACACTATTGTGAATAGTGACGTTATTTTTTATAGTACAATTCTGCAAAAAATTATTAGGTAAAAAAATACAATTAATTCCTATTTTTGTGCTACCAATTATGAAGTTATTTGGAAATATTTTTGTACTAATATCTATCTTAATTTTTTTGTCTAAATAAATTTTATTTTTTAAATATTTTTTATTCCAATCAATAGACATATTATTAATTTTACTCACCCTGACAGCCTCCTAATATTTCCCTGCTCCACATCTTTTAATTTTTTCTTTGGATTACGATATGTGGCAATGCACATTATTATTACGAATATTGCCCCTAATCCACCTAGTAAAGGATAAAAATAATTAATAATATTACTGAATCCCATACCTGCTAGACCTAATGCCAAAATACTAGCTATGATTGTAACCAAATGATAGTGTCCAAAATATTCTCTGAGCCAATTACCGATAGCATACAATAGGGTAACTGCAGTTGTGAATATACCCAGCCACACTACCACCTGTGTAATGACACCAAAAACACTAGATACCTCAGTAGCAATATATATTAATGGCATATCACTCATACTAGAATATGGGTTGAGATAAATAGTAGTCACCATACCCAGCACGCATATTACCATAAATATTGCTCCCAACATACTACCCAATAAATTGGTACGAGTGCTATGTGCCTTACCAAGTTTTGCAAATATAAAACCAGCAAAATAAATATTACTAGATACAAAAGTCAAGCAATTTAGTATAGCAAATAAAACATTCCAATCATCAGTAACTACTGGCAAAGAGATAGCCGGCATTCCAGCCATACAATAAAAGAATGTTAGTGCCACTACGATTATCATAGCTGGCACAATTATACAGTTTACCTTGACGATTTTATCAAACCCAAGCCATACTACTATGACAGTCAGTACCGCAGTTATCACTCCGCCCAATCGGTATACATTATCAAAATTGATTCCTAATAAACTATCTGCCCCAGCAAACATAGATGCTAGGAGCACCAAATTACTCATAGCAAACAATAACTCAGCCCAAAAACTAGCTTTTTTAAATAATAACGAATTCATATCTTGTACTGAATATATAGCAAATTTTTTACCGAATTCCAAGCACACAAATGCAACCAAAAAAAACAGAATTCCTGTAACAATTATTAACGGATAGCATATCCAGCCAAATTGGGCAAAATAAAACCATACCTCTTTGCCAGAGGCAAAGCCTGCTCCAGCAATAGAACCAAATATCATACCACCCACTAACAAAATTTCTTTTATATCTTTCATTAACTACACCTAATTATTTATACCCAGCTCTCTCAACACAAGATTGACTGTACCAACATCTACCCCAAAATATATGCATGCATCAAACAAAACTTGACTTTTTTGGTAAAAATAAGCACATGCCAAAGTGTTCTCATCTATCTTAATATCATTTCCTTTGCGAATGACTGCTCTAGATAATTCGTGCAACTCGCTCAATATATCTACGCCCGTGGCATAACATTCAACATATGCTCGAGCACTACTTATTGCATTTCTTACCAACTCGTTGTTGAATAATGCTTTTTGCATTTTGGTACTAAAGCTACGAAACTTGTAATTAGCTGTCAAATCTATATACTTGTAATTACCTGATTGCAAGGCATATTTTGTAAACAAAAATTTTTGTTTGATAGTTGGTCTAGTGGATAATAATATTTTTGATACCATATTGATAGCTTTTTTGTGCTTTATAGATGTCAGACGCATACTTAACAGTTGATTTATCTCAAATTCACTCAATGTTAGCGACCATTCCAAATCATCTAGCATAGTATTTGAACGCAAAAACTCCTGTCCAAAATTTTCATTTTCGAGATATGATTTGACGAGTTCATATTTTTGAGCCACTACAGCATCAGGTAATCTGTCACTCAATCCCAAATGCTCTGAATACTGTTGCTCACGAAATAAATTGTAAAATTGAACCAATGTAGGGCTCTCAAAATCTATCCAGCGAGCACGAGCAACATAAAACAATGAATTTTCATAATCTCCTTGATTATAATAGCAAATAGCTATGTATAGTAACAGCTTTGGTTTGTATTCATTATTGCTCAACGCTTGCTCAAAATATTGTGATGCGATATTGTATCTACCAAGATTAAAATAAATATTGCCTATTGACAACATTTGCCCCTGCTCTGTAATCTCCAATTTGGATAACAGATGCAAATATTCATCTAAACTACTATAATCCTCTACGTAAATGCAAAGTTGACATGACATCACTAGAGCATTTATATTCTCTGGGAATAGTCTCAAGATATCAAACAAGACTCTCCTAGCATCATCAAATTTTTTTTGATAAAAATAGCACTGTACGAGTAATATGTTGTAATCTGGGTCATTAGGGTACAATTCAACCAATTGAGATAAATAACTCTCTGCCTCATTATATTTTTTTATTCTAAATATACCTGCGATATTTGTTTTGATTTTTTTATTTAAATTAGTAGACTCTGCTTTTTTGAGTTTATTTTTTATGACCTCGGACCACTCTAGCACAGCATCTGTAAATTCATCTTTGTAATCCCATGCCAAAACTGCATCAAAATACTCCAATGCAAGCAACAATTTATCCATCATTACTAGACTTCTTCCTATGCCAAAATATGCCCCCGCACGAGAAAAAGGAGTCTTGATCGCACGAAAATAATACTCGCAAGATAGAGAAAAAAGTCCCATATCATAGTAAACCTGTCCTAATAGTAAATTAATTGCCTCTCTATCTATACGAGTTTTTGCGTGAGTCAATGCAGACCTCGCAGCATCTAATGCCCCCAACAAATCATTATCAATTTTACGTGTATCATATAATTTTAGGTAATAATCTAGGTTGTTGTTAAATTTCAATATTTTGCCCATACTGTAGTGTATTCGCACAAAACAAAAAATAGACAAAAAAATGATTGAGTATTAGGTACATACTAAATGAAAAATTATACTCAACCAATCAACAATATTAAACTAAAAACTCTATAATATCTACCGATTTGATATATTATTCAAAATAAAACGCATTGTAAATTGATGTCAAAAAAAGGCCTCTGGAGGCCTCTTATCATTATTTGTCTTTTAAATATATCACTCTGTGGCAATTCTCGCACTCCAGCATACCATTTGCCTTTAGCCTATCATACTTTGCACTAGGCAACTGCATAGAGCAAGCTCCACATGAATGTCCCATTAGAGGAACAAAAATTGGAAATTTTTTATCACTACGCAACTCTTTATACTTTGCCAACATCTTTGGCTCTACTTTTTTCTCCAACTCAGCTAATTCTTTTTGTAGTTTTGTGACCTGAGCCTGTCTACTTTTAACAAAATCATTATACTGTTGCAAACCTTGCTCATACTTGCGTTTTGCCATATTACCTTGCTCTTTTGTCTTTTCAAAATCTTTTAATGTAGCATTTATCTTTTTTGATAAATTAGTAATATTTTTTTCAATATTCAATATCTTAGCGTTTTCTTTTGTGGCTGTACTTGCCTGTTCTTTTAACTCTGCCTCAGTCTGATCATCTAGCTTTTGTCTAGTTAAACTTTCTACTGCCTTGATGGACTCATCAAATTGATTTTTTAACTCTTCAAACTCTACAATCAAAACGCTAGCATTTTTCTCAATTTGCACCAATTTTTGCTGAGCACTCTTTACATAGTCTACCATTTGATTGACCATCTTTTTTGCAGGGCTAGAGGCTATCTCTTTTTCAATAGCAACCAACTGTGCATCTTTCCTCTGATATTCCAATATATTATCTAACATTATAGTATCCTACTCCTTTAATTTTTTACGCTCTTGAGTATGTCAATAGCCCGCAAAAACTTTGCTCTACGTTCATTATTCTCTGGCATATCTTTTACAATATTTTGCATACTCTGTATAGTATAAGCCAACCAGTCCTGATAATCTTGACTAGCATAATCTGCGGCAACAGCACCACAATATATTTGAGTCTCAGTCAACTCCTGAGTGCCAATACTTGCGACCAAGATGTGGTAATATTTATCTTCATCACGCACAATCAAATCACGAGTGATTTTGTACCCCAACCTACACAAAGCAAGACGCACATCTCGCAACTCGTTCATTGGTTGCAAGATTAACCTAGCGCTTTTGCAGTCCTCACTCATATTATCCAATATGGATACAATGGTGCCACCACCCATGCCAGCAATAATTATCTGATCAATATCCTTGTCATGTACTTGACTCAAGCCATCGCATTGCAAAAAATCAGCCTTGCTTGACAATTCTTTTTTTTCTAATAACTTTTTTGTCTTTGCTAAACATTTTTCACTAATATCAGTAGCAATTACCTTGTCGGCTATTTGATTTCGCAACAAATACTCAGTAACAAAACCATGGTCGCAACCAACATCTACTGTAACCTTGCTACGCTCTGCCAAAGATACAATCTCTGCCAGCCTAGAATAATCTCTAATCATCTACAAAATCCCTCAACTTTTTACTCCTACTAGGGTTACGCAACTTTTTGAGTGCCTTTGCCTCAATTTGTCTAATACGCTCTCGAGTAACATTAAATTCCTTACCCACTTCCTCTAGTGTCCTAGGGTGAGCATCATCTAGTCCATAGCGCAAGCGAATAACCTTTTGCTCACGAGGGGTAAGAGTATCTACCACCGCCAACAATTGCTCCTTGAGTATTGTTTGCACAACAGCATCAGCAGGCGATTTTGCGCTCTCGTCCTCAACAAAATCATAAAACTGACTATCTCCCTCTTCGCCAGTAGGAGTCTCTAGACTAGTAGGTTCCAAAGATATACGCCTAATCTCGCTAATGCGCTCCTCACTAATACCCATTTTTTCTGCTATCTCACTATCTGTAGGCTCTCTGCCCAATGACTGCCACAGTTGCCTAGATACCCTGGATAATTTATTGATTGTCTCCACCATATGTACAGGTATACGAATAGTCCTAGCCTGGTCTGCTATTGCTCTACTGATAGCCTGCCTAATCCACCATGTACCATAGGTACTAAAGTGAAAGCCTCGCCTATAATCAAAACGCTCTACCGCCTTTATTAGACCCATATTACCCTCTTGGATTAGGTCACTAAAACTCATACTGGTCTTACCCAAATAGCGTTTTGCGATACTGACAACTAGTCGCAAATTTGCCTCAACTAACTTTTGCTTGGCACTAGCATCACCAGCCATCATACGCTTGCCTAGCTCGACCTCCTCCTCAGGAGTCAAGAGATTTACCTTGCCTATATCCTTAAAGTACATTTTGACAGGGTCATTAATATTTGCTTGGTTTATCAAATTCTCAAGCAAAGCATTATCTTCCTCAATGTCTTCCTCATCTTCCTTTATGGTGACACCCTGCTCTCTCAAGGAATTCATCAATTCCTCAATTTGCTCTGCTGTGGCATCTGATTTTAACAAACGACCATAAATATCTTCTTTGTTGATATAGCCTTTTTTCTGGGCTACTTCTTTAATCTTCTCTACCTCTTCTAATATTTCCAAAATATTACTCCTCTGACTTTTGTTTTTTAAATTTGATATTTTGTGCTTTCAAGTCATTCAACTTGACCGTATGCTCCATAGACAACTTTTGTTGTTGTGCAATGACATCTTTTATATCGTTGGATAATTCAAATATTCTACCTAGTATTTTGTCACGCTGTGCTTTATCCGTTACTGTACTGCATTCTGTCTCCAACCTATCCCGTTCTCGAATATATTTATTTTGAATATTTTTGAGAATACAAGATTTATAATAATACTCAGGTAGCGGATCGGGTGCAAAGGTATAATTTATCAATTCTCTTACCTCTATGGGCTCATTATCGATATCAAACCTGCTATACATACCGCTAATACTTGCTACTCCGCCACTACGCCGAGCCTCCAATATATAATCAAAAACTGGCGCAAAATTACCTACAAACTCCATTTCTTTACAATCGTTTAGATTGGCATATGGCTTTTGAAACAATAGGCTAGCCAGTACAAACTGATCCGCCAAAGTATATGCATCTTTAGGCGCACTTGGTACCGCCTTTGGCTTGTCTTCCACATTGCGCTCATAATAAGGCTTTTCTTTTTCAGTATCTATTTTTTGCAAATCTGCTCTCAAAACCTCAATAGGCACACTTGCATACTGCTGGACCAATTTCAAATACACATCTTGCTCAGCCTCTTCGTTTAGCATTTTGATGACCACCAATGCCTCGTGTATAAATTTTGAATTATCCGCATTAGATGATAAATCATACTTTTGTGCCAATACCTTTATCTTGTAATCAATACCCTCAGTATAATCTTGCAGTAATGCACGCATAGCATCAGCCCCATACAATTTTAGATACTCATCAGGGTCATGATTGTCTGGTATTGTCACCACTCTTACATTCAATCCACTAGCTCTCAATGTATCAATACTTCGCAAAGCCGCCTTGCGTCCAGCCTCATCACCGTCCATTAGCAGTACAATATTGTCACTAAATTGTTTCATCTTGCGTGCATGCATTGGTGTCAGTGCTGTCCCCAAGCAAGCTACAGTATTTGTAAATCCATACTGATGCATAGATATGACATCAATTTGGCCCTCTACCACTATCACATAATCTAGACCGTTATACGCTGTCGCATGCTCACGGCGTTCGACATCACGTTGTTTCTTGAGTAGATTAATAGCAAATACCACCTCAGATTTGTTAAACACGGGCGTTTGAGTAGTGTTTTTGTATTTTGCTAAATCTCTATTCTCTAGCAACCTACCACTAAATCCCAAAACCTCGCCTTCAGTGTTTATTAGAGGGAAAATTAGACGCTTGCCATATGCATCAAATACCCTGCCATTTGATTCTGATACCACCCCAGCCTTTCGCATTAGGTCCATACTATAGCCTAATTTACTCAAATGGTTGATAACTGACTCAAAATCTAGGCTACAGCCAATACCAAACCGAATTATACTCTGTCTAGTGATACCACGCTTGTCCAAATATGCCTTAGCAGATTGGGCTTGGGGGTGATTTGTAAATAGATTGTCAAAATAATACTTTGCACAATCACGCAAAAGTCTAATAATCTGATCCCGTTCCGCCTTTTTTTGCCTAATCATCTTTGCGCTATCATCATCTATAGCAGGTAATGGCATATTTGCAGATTCTGCCAGTTTTTGGACAGCCTCATAAAACGAGATGTTTTCATACTTTTGGACAAATTTGATAACATCACCTGACTCCTTGCACCCAAAACAATGGTAATACTGCCCCGCCTCGTTTACCATAAAAGAAGGAGTCTTTTCGTTGTGAAAAGGACATACCCCTACATAATCTCTACTGCTCCTCTTTAGTGGTACATAACGTGATATTACATCTACAATGCTACATCTAGACTTTAATTCATCAAGCCACTCAGGAGAAAAAATCAACTTTGCCATTTTACTCCAAATTTATCCAAAAAGTATTAGTAATTGTATTATTCGCAAAGTTTGTCCAAAAATCCTTTTTTTATTTTGATATTTTTTACAAATTTTCTCAAATTTGAACACACTGTTTATTATAACCTAAATAATATACCTTAGTACAAAACAAAAAGCATCAAAACTTGATACTTTTTAACCTCTTATTGAATCTATAACTAAAATCAGTTATTAATATATGCAATATCTCTTCAACTACACCACTAGGCACTTTGTATTTACCCAATTCATCGATATCCAACCTATCCAGTAATGATAAGCTCTGCAACACTTGTGGACTCAACAGCAATTTGTTGTCACTATCTCCGCATAGCAGACAATTTAATTGACCTGTATTGAGGTCTAGGCTAGCACCTCCATCATACTTAGCACCACAAACCTTGCAATGAACAAGGTTGAGTC
The DNA here is from genome assembly GCA_944383355.1 of uncultured Clostridia bacterium. Classification (GTDB taxonomy): domain Bacteria; phylum Bacillota; class Clostridia; order Christensenellales; family UBA1242; genus RUG666. Next base: position 24,565 of record CALWPF010000006.1, on the reverse strand, counting down.
CATATCCCGCATTATAGAGCAAGAATAAAACAAATTTAGCCAACACAGCGTTGCCAGCAATGTTATTATCACACAGTGCTTGGAGAGACTTGGCTAGGCACAAAAACAACGGAGCATTACTCTCATAAACCAATGTAGTGCTATCTATCATCTCAAGCATTGCACTAGCATACACAATCCTATCATAGTCATTAGTAATATCAAAGAAACTCCCCAGCTCCATAGCATTGGTACAACGCAAAATATCACCGCTACCCACTACACTGAACTCAGCAAAACACAACGGTTGCGATGCAAATTTTAACTTTGATTTTTGCTGACGCACCCCCTTAAGTGCTATGGAAACCTTGCCCTGCTCTAGAGTAAATACGGTTAATATTTTATCTTTTTCACTCCAATCAATCGCCCTCAGTACTATCCCTTTCAAAATACTCTCTTGCATTGTCTTGTCCTTTGCTCACTTCCTTGTAAAACAAATATGCGCCTATCTCACCTGACTCGCAAAAATTTTTCCAAGCGAGATTAGATAACTTTTGTTGCCACAATTGTTGCTTTAACTTTTTATCTTTTTTCATAATACCACACCTCTATGATATTGTGTAGTATTTCGACAAAAATATGTATTTATTTGTATATTACTCACTCACTAGAATGATAACCCAAATCACTCATCACGCCCTCACGGTCTCGCCAATTTGGTTTGACTTTTACAAATATATCTAGGTATACAGGCTTATTTAGCACCTTTTGCATTGCATTCCTACTCTCGGTACCTATACGAGACAACATACTCCCTTTGTTGCCAATAATAATATTTTTGTGTGAATCTTTTTCACAAAACATTGTTGCATGTATCACTGCTGTGTGTGGCTTGTCCTCTACCAGGTCAATACGCACGCCAATACCGTGAGGTATCTCATCATCTAATAGCCACAGAGTTTTTTCCCTAATAATCTCTGCTAGTACAAACTCTATCCCTTTGTCTGTCCTTTCATCATCAGGAAAGTACTTTATGTTATCTGTCATAAAAGGCAAAATAGCCTCTAGCAACATGGACAAATTTTTGCCATCTTTTGCTGATACTGCATACACATCTTTTAGCCCTTTTATATCATTTAATTTTGCTATTCTTGGGTATATGCTCTCAAAATTACCTGTATCAATTTTGTTTACTACCGCTATCACTGGGTACTCAGCATTACAATATTTTTGCAAAGTATTCAAGTCAGCAGCATCAAAATCTCGTGATCCATCTAACACATACAGCATTAAATTGATATCACTAGTAGCTGTATCAATGCTTTTTTGCATATACTTGTCTAGGTTGTTTTTTGCCTTGTGTATACCTGGTGTATCAATAAAAACAATTTGATAATCATCGCCATTGAGCACCCCCATTATATTGTTACGGGTTGTCTGTGCCTTTGGAGATACTATAGACACTTTATGTCCAAGCAAAGCATTGACTAGAGTTGATTTACCCACATTAGGCTTGCCAACAACAGCTACAAAGCCCGACCTAAATGCCATAATTTTTACCCCCCTAGTATACAAAAGTCTATTCTTTTTCACGGTTAAATGGCAACAATTCTTGCATACTCAACTCCTCATAGTCCCCCTTGCCATTCGCTATGATAACCTGTGCCTTACTGCTAAACTCACGCAAAATTTGCCTCTCTGCCCCAGTTGGAAAAGGTAGCATATTGTCGCTATACACTGCCACTGCCATGATATTGTAACACCCCTCGCTAACAGCCTTGCTCACTGCCACCTCTATTGCTCCCAGACTACCATTTAGGCAAACATTTTCTATATTACAACCACCAAAAAGCATACCATTTTGTGTCAAAACGCACGCTCCAATGGGTATATCCGAGTACGGACAGTATGCGTACTCAGAAAATTTTTTTGCTTTTTCTACCAACTTGTCTACCACACTTTTATCCATAGACAATACTTACCCCTTGTAAATAAATTGTAGATTAATGCCATGATTATTGTACTACTTGACATTTTTTAACATTTTATCAAGGTGCTCACAGATTATTTGCTCATGCTCACGCATCACTAGCATATCTTGCTCCTCTTCGTGATCATACCCTAGCAAATGCAACATTCCATGACAAAACAACTCCACTACCTCACGATATTGACTATGTTGCCATTCTTTTGCCTGAGCACTAGCTACACTCTCGCAAATAAATATCTCACCAATATAAATAGTATGATTATCCTTGTCATAATCTAATGCAAAATTCTTTTTGTTTATTTTTTTGAATTCTGGATTATTTAACAAGCGAAACGAAATTACATCAGTTGGTTTGTCAAGGTTACGGTACTCCTTGTTTATCTTTTGTATCTCCGCCTCATCTACATAAAAAACGCCAACAGAAATATGACGGGTAGGTTGACCTTGCTCTTTTAATATAAACTTTGCCACTTTTGTCAGCACTTTTGCATTTGGCAATACTGCATCAGTCTTATTTGTCAATAATACTTGCATAAAAATTACTCTTTTCTCCTGATTAACTAAGAAATTTGTCTATCCACACTCAAATAGTATGTCACAAAGTACACTCCGCCTACTAGGCTAATAGTATGTTTTTGGTCTACTACCATAGACTCGTCACATTGAGAGAGCGCCAACTCCTTTGCCTCATAAATCAGTGCCTCACGCTGTGACTCAAAATCTCTAGTAACCTCCACTGCAGTAGTAGGATAATATTGTGTAAAAATTACATATACAGGTAATGCGGTTTCTCCAAAAGGTTGTTTAACTACCTCAACATCATAATGTTGTGGTAAATCAACAGGCACGCCTAGAGGTATCTCTTTACCCAAAAAGCTCAAACTGGTCTCTACCAAGCATTCTCCGGTACGAGTATATTCTATAGTGTTGATAGCAAAGTCTACTGTAGCCGAGTACCATTTAGTGGCATATACAGTCCCCTCAGCCTCGCACTCAACACGCTCACCCAGCCTATCAATATAGTAATTGGATATGAGCACCTGCCCCTCAGTCACCACATCACCGACCTTGACCTCAGCAGTGCCAGATACCAAGTGTATCCTAGTGACTACACCATCAGCCTTTGCTAGAATAGCACCGCCCTCATCGACCTCAGTATCAATTGGTGGTGTAGCAAGTGTGGTATTGACTATCATATAAACTCCACGAAAAGATATATCCAATAGGCTAATTTCCTCAAACTCATCAAGCAACTCCTGCTCTATACTGACACAATCTATATTAGACTTTGCATGCCATAGTACAGCATCTGCACTCAAATATTGTTGGATACTATCCTCAAGCTCTTTATCACTGCATTGTACCGAGATACCCAAACATAGTTGACCACATATTGCTATAACAATACTCGCCACAAAAACACCAGATACCATTCCTATATGTGAAAATATACACCTATACAATCTAACATACCAAGGGATAGAAAGTATAGTGGTAGTATAACACAATTCCCTACATTTAGCAATCAAATGAGGTAGGTATTCGTATGGTATTTGCATCTCTACACAATTGGATTCTTGCCTAATAATTTTTGATATTACGATACCTTGAGCTTTGAGATTATTTAATAACCTTACTAGGTTAACGCCTTCGACCTTTATATGTGCTCTCCCTAGACCAAATTTCACAAATTCACCTCTCTATCACTAATGCAAATTATATTCCCCTTTATCACTGTCTGCCCTGCACCATAATCGACTATGGTCATGTTATTGCCATATACAAAAATCTTATGTCGCTTGACAGACAACACGATTTTGCATGAATTATATATATCAATTACCGCTTTTGCATCTATTATTACAGCCTTATTGTTTACATTGGTTACTCTAAAGCCTCCCAATATATCATCAATTTGCATACTTAACTTTTGGCTTAATTCATTCAAAAACATAGGCTAGCCCCCATTTATATAGTATTGTATGTCCACAATACCTTATTTAGAATAATCACTAAATCGAGCTACGGATATTGCACAATATGCTTTTTTGTGGTATAATATGTCTAGAAAAAGTTTTGGAGGGATATTATGCCGCCTCTATCCAATTTTGTCCAAAATCAATCTACATTACAAAACTTAGTCTCACCACATTTAAACAAAACTCAACAACAATTACTCATAGATGCAATGGCACACATGGCACAAAATAAGATTTTTTGTAATGCATTCACAAAAATAAGTGATATGCAAAGCGTTGATGTGCAGTACAGTGATGAGCAAGACACTACACTAGTCATACCAATACAATTAAAATGCAAAGAAGGTATGTTTGATAGCGACTTGTCACTATCAATAGGCAAAGATGTCCAAGACAAAACATCAATACAGATTGCTATAACTTGTGCAAACGAAATTTATTACGATATGCCACTGGACATCAATAGAGAAACATCAAAATTCCGTAACAGCGCTCATAGTGGATATATCCCACCCACCAATACTAAACTAATTTATACACAATTTTTGGATATACCATTTTTTGCATTAAATAAAGATTATTATTTTGTAATAAACTATACACCGGATAGTAAAGTACCAATATCAATAAATCAGGCTACTACATATTACTCAGCAAAGGCAGCACATAGTTATCCCGAATATGCCCCTGAGGTAGAAAATATAAAAGACCTCGCCATACACCGTCACCGTGGCGGAGTCCAAAAACATGAAATCAACTATAGTTTTGGTAAAAATGGTGAAATGCTATCAAAAGATATGATAATTGATACATTTTTTAGAGTATTGAGAGAGTGTCACCATTACAAGATTACACCTACTGCAAGCGGGTGTAGTGTTGAGCGTATGGAATATGGCACAAAGATGTTAGCTCATCACCGTAAAACTGTTCAAAAAACTGTAACGCAAAGAATTAAAACTCCAATAGAAGATATACACAGTTTTAATGAGTTAATAAATGAATTTGAATTACACTGCTCTAATGAAGAACATTCATGTCTATTGCTGAGGCAAGTAGATAAAAATAACAGTAACTCAAATAGCACAGACAAAAAATCAACTACTATATCTCCTAATGTAAAAAAGGAAAAGAAAACTTACCAAGAAATCAAACAAGAAAAATTGGATAAACATGACAAATCAATACTGTGGCACAAGATGAAAGAAAAGCAACCTCAAGACGAATATGTAATCCATGTTATACAGGATAGCCCTGAGGATATAGTAGCACATTACACTCAAAAATCCGATGAAGCTACAGCTACATTTATCCCACAACTAACTATAAAATAATGTTATATAAAAATTAATCAAAAAAATTTATATTTATTAAAAAACATAAAAAATAGCCCCAAAATAGGACTATTTATTTTTTTAATTCAACTTTTTTAAGTCTTTTGCAAGAGTATGCAGTTTATCTTGATAATCTGCTAATTCGTGCTTGTATTTTTCTACTACTTGAGTTGGGGCCTTAGCCAAAAATCCTGCATTTGCTAGTAATGACTCCAATCTAACAATCTCTGCATTTATCTTATCTAATTCTTTTTGGATTCTTGCTCGCTCCTCATCAACATCTACAAGTTCACTGACATCTAAGTACAACAAATAAAATGGTGTAGTAATCAGCATATCCTGCGCATTATTTGACTCAGCATCCACGACAGTTATAGCAGTATTTGTCAATTTTTGAATATAAACGATATTTTCATTCAAATTATCCCTAGTACCACGCACCAACATCTTGGCTGTCAAAGTCTTTTTGGGATCACACTTGTATTCAGTGCGAACGGCACGAATAGCACGAGTCAACTCCATAATAGACAACATTTGCTCACATTCTTTATTTGCTACCCAAGCATCATTAGTAGTAGGCCAATCAGCCTCCATAATACTACTACCATAAATATTGGTATGTATCTCCTCCGTCACGAACGGTATAAATGGGTGTAACATCTTTAGAATATTAGTTAATACAAAATGCAATACCGATGCAGTAGTATCTACTATAGCCTTGTCATCACTCTGCATATTTGGTTTGCTAAATTCTATGTAATAATCACAGAATTTTGACCATGTAAAATCATACAATTCACTCAACGCAAGCCCTACATCAAAAGTATCCAAAAACTTTGTAACCCGGCCAATAGTATAATTTAATTCGTGCAATATCCACTTGTCTGCCAACTGTAATTTACATTGGCCCAGAGGTAAGATGTCTTTACCAGATATATTCATTTCTACAAATCGGCTAGCGTTCCAAATTTTGTTAATAAACTTTCGAGCCAAATCTGTTTTGGAATCATCAAAACGGCTATCATTCTCCAAAGATAATCCGTATATAACTGACATACGCAAAGCATCAGCACCTATCTGATCTATCACCTCTTGAGGATCTACTCCATTGCCTAGATTTTTGCTCATCTTGCGTCCCAGAGCATCACGCACAAGTCCTGTTATAACTACATTGTGGAATGGTACTTTGTCCTCAAACTCAATACACATAAAGAGCATTCTCGCTATCCAAAAAGTAATGATATCATACCCAGTTGCTACTAGGTCATAAGGATAGTAAACCTCTAGCGCTTTGGTACGCTCTGGCCAACCCAATGTAGATATAGGCCAAATACCACTACTAAACCATGTATCCAGTACATCTGGGTCCTGAGTGACTCTGTGACTTCCACATTTTGGACATACTACATCATCTTCTGCAGCAAATACCTCGCCACAATCTTTGCAGGTGTACACAGGAATACGATGTCCAGACCACAATTGCCTAGAGATACACCAATCTTGAATATTATCAAGCCATTCATATAGGCGTTTTTTTGCCATCGCGGGTACAATATTTACCTCACCAGCATCTATATGTTGCTTAGTCTTTTTGGCTATATCCGCCATTTTTACAAACCACTGCTCTGTGATTAAACTCTCAACAGGTGTCCCACATCTACTACAACAACCTAGTTTATTTTGATAATCTTCCTCTTTTAATAAGTTACCTATCTCTGCCAAATATTGTGCTACTTTTTGTCTAGCATCCATACCTTTTAGCCCTTTGAATTGAGCACATTTCTCATTTAACTCACCATTTTTGTTGATAACCTGATTGTAACCCAAGTTGTATTTTTTACCAAGGTTATAGTCATTAATATCATGACTAGGAGTAACTTTTAGCGCCCCTGTACCAAACTGCATATCTACGTATTCATCAGCGATTACTGGTATAGGTTTATTTACAATTGGCAAAATTACATTTTTGCCAACAAATTTTGTATAACGCTTGTCATTAGGATTGACAGCTACAGCAAGGTCACCAAACAAAGTCTCTGGCCGAGTAGTAGCCACTACCAAATATTCAGTAGCACTTCCCTCCAAAAAGTATTTTATATGATACAATTTTGACTCATTATCCTTGTATTCAACCTCTATATCTGAAATGGCAGTATTACAATGCGGGCACCAATTGGTGAGACGCTCCCCTCGGTAAATAAGCCCTTTTTTCCATAATTCCACAAACGCATGAGTAACCGCCTTGTTACGAGTATCATCACGAGTAAAACAGGTCTTGTCCCAGTCAGCCATCAATCCTAGATCGTGCATTTGCTCTAGGATAAAGCCACCATATGTCTTGTACCAATCTTGTATCTCATGCTCAAATTGCTCACGAGTCAAATCTTCCTTACGAATATTTTGCTTTGCCAATTTATCTACTACTTTTGCCTCGGTAGCAATAGCTGCATGATCTGTCCCTGGCATATACTCTACATTATAACCTTGCAGATGTTTAAACCTTGCCATAATATCAGATACTGTATTATTCATGGCATGCCCTAGATGCAATCTACCAGTAATATTTGGAGGTGGCATCAAAATAGAATATTTAGGCGCTGTACTATCCTGATTACCAGCAAAATATCCCTTGCTCAACCATTCATCATAAATTCTTTTTTCAAAATCTTTTGGGTTATAAGTTTTTTCCATAATCAATTATCCTCATATAGTCATAATACTAGGCAAATAATCCGTAAATAGCCTATAAAAAGCACTACAAAAATGCTCAATTGTATAACAATTAGTCTAACATAGCAACTTACAAAAGTCAACTATGTGATAACCTAATACATTGCTAACTAACCAAAATTTCACTTTGCAAAACAATAATATTTTAATTTTACAAAATAATTGATAAAAAAATAGAATAACATCAATTGCTATTCTATTAACTTGATTATTCTTTATCTTTTTTTACCTTGGCACTAGTATTGGTTATAGTTTTTACCGATGTTTTGCTAGTAGCTTTTTGTGGAGTACTGATTTTTTTTGCTGTATTAGATTTTTTTGCCAATTTCTTTTGCTCCTTTACTACATCAGCAGTGTCTCTCACATTAGCTATACCGTTAGAATCTATTACTTGCTCTGTCGGCAAAGTGTTGACAGACTGTGTGCTAGTATTGGCTATAGTACTTGCGTCATCAGCATCTTGCGCCAAAGTTTCTTGCGTGTCTATCACGGCATCTAAATTATCCAACTTGGTCTGCGCTATCTCTAGCCGTCTATTTACATGAGAGATACTCTCACGTGATACAACTGTTTTTTGGTAATAAAGGTAAGAATACAAAACCACCACAAGACACAATACAATTAAGCATATTATTGCACCAATGTATCCCAATAACTCTACTCCAACAAAATTACCAATAATTGACAAAAAGTATATCAATCCACCTGCCACTATTCCTGATATGGTTGCAACCCACTGTGTCCTCTGCCAAACTTTTGGATTACCATCTGTCCAACTAAATCTAATTCCACGAGATTTTTCTACATCTAGCGTAGGCAAATAACCAGCAATAATATACACAAGTAATCCTATTGGTAGCATAATTAATAACATAGGAGAAAGGTTGACAGTCTGCTCTAGTTGTCCACCTGTATCAGCAACTATTATCATGAGCCAACCAAAATAAATGAATATCACGTCAAATACCGCTAGTACTACATCTCTTGTACGATAGCTTGCCTGAACCTTTGGATCTCGTGAATTATCTTTGCTGAGTATAGACACTAGGCAAAATATAATAGGTACTATAGCAAAAGGCAATAATACCGCCCACGAAGACCCCATAGCATCAACTGTCAATGTATTGTCAAGATGTATAGGAACATAACTAGGTAGGCGAAATACAAGGACACCCAATACAACCAACAGATTGACTACTGCCATTCCTAATATGACCCATTTGTACTTGTATTTAACTTTTGGCATTGGTACACCTCCCAGCATTATTATTGACAATTAGTTTACTATATCAACACAAAAAAATCAATCAAAGACAAATTAATTAATCGACATTATACTATATTTGTGCTAACATAATAGATAGAGGTGAAAAATGGAATGGTATTTTATTTTATTAATAGTTATACTGGGAGTTGTAATACTGTATATAACGTCTTGCATCATACTATATAATATTTTACTACGCAAACCACGTTTTAACGAAGATAATGCTGTAATGTCTTCAGATGAAATGAAACTATTAAAGTCAAAAATAGAGGAGGCCGAAGATTATCTCAAAGACAAGGCACGCAGTGATGAATATATTACAGTAGACAATTTGAAACTACATGGGGTATTTTATGACCAACATAGTGACCGCTCCGTTATCATAGTACACGGCTATTGTGCGAGACTATATTATAGACTAATGGACGTACCTTATTACTACAAAAAGGGGTACAATGTACTGCTCATTGACCTGAGAGCACATGGTGAGAGCGAAGGTAAAGATATCACATTGGGAGCTCTAGAGAGCAAAGACACCATAGAATGGGCAAAATGGCTATCCAAAAGAACAAACAATAGTAAAATTATACTAGATGGAGTGTCAATGGGAGCCGCTACAGTACTAAACTGCTCTGGCAATCCTGATTTATCAAACAATGTAGTAGGTATCGTGGCTGATTGCTCCTATACATCACCTATGGATATATCAAGACACATAATAAAACGAACATTCAAAATACCTGGCAAATTATCCACCCAAATTGCGAAACGATATGCAAAAGCATTTCACCACTATGATATGTCTATAGACTCACCTATCAACAATATAAAAAAGGCAAAAATACCTGCATTAATTATTCACGGAGACAAAGATGATTTTGTCCCATTTAGTATGTCACAAGATATCTATGATAATTACGCTGGACCAAAAATGCGGTTGATTACTAAAGATACAGGGCACGCCTTGAGTACTGTCAAATGCACAAAAGAATGTCAACAAGCTTTAGACGAGTTTTTGACAAAAGTGATACCAAACTAAAGTAAAACAAGCATATAAATATTAAAACTATATAAAATAACACCAATATTTAGAGTGTTCACGACAAAAAGCCAATATTGACAAAAACCATATTTTGTGATAAAATGAGAGAGCAATAAGATGAAATGAGATGATAATCTCTAAAAAAATTCCTAACAATTAGGTGTCTAGTTGCAATAAAATTAAGAGGTGGAAACTATGACAGTAAAAGACAGTAGACTAAGTAATGAAACTACAATCATGAGCATTGCTAGTAAATGGTTGGCTGATGACTGGAAGACTGCTATCAAGGTTTGGAATGATATGCCACATGATGCAGTAAAGTTGTCAAATGAACAATTAGATGAATTTAACAAAAATTTACAAGAAAAATTGGAACTAGAACTATGGAAGATGAATAAGAAAATCAAAGGTGGCGCAAAATCTCAAGAAATGACAATAGTATTCCTAGACCCAAGCGTATCCAATGCATTACTAGCGGATACCACTAGGAAATCTGGATTTAGCCAGACAAAAATACCGCCTGAGTCATTTGCATTGATATACATGAATGAAAATCACCTATTAGTACGCTCACATTTCTCCGAATTTGATGTTGACAACCAATACGTGTTCCAAGGTTACTCAACCAGTGACACAAATGTAAGCGTTAAAAACGGTTGGGAAGAAGCACACAAAACAAACTTTGATATTCCTACACCTAGACGTTAATTAAATGTTAATATTCAAATTTTATTTATAAAAAAAGTTTTCCACTTTTATACACAATTGTGGAAAACTTTTTTGTTTTGCAAAAATTAAAATATTACTGTGATAGTTGTGACATATCTTGCCTATCTTGTATGATATATTGCTTTTGGTATTTATCAAAATTAAACTTGAGTATACGCAAACTACTGAGGATAGCAATCAAAGTTACACCAACGTCTGCAAACACTGCAGCTAGTAGACCTGCTATACCCAATGAACCGAGCACCAAAATAATGATTTTTGTTACTATAGCAAAAATAATATTTTGAATAACTACACTACGAGTGTATTTTGATAACCTAATAACATCTACTAATTTTGTTGGCTCATCATCTACAAGGACAATGTCTGACGCCTCTACCGTGACTGGACTACCTGCCATACCCATACTGACACCTAAGTCAGCACGCCTGAGTGATGGGGCATCATTGATGCCATCACCCACAAAACTAATGTATCCAGCATCTTTTTTAATTTCATTCTCTAGCCACTCATATTTTTGCTCTGGCAACATCGAATGCTTGTAATCATTGATACCCAGTTGCCCTGCCACTCTCTCTGTAATTTTTGCTCCATCACCGCTCAACATGGTAACAGCAATTCCCTGACTTTTTAGGTAATCACAGGTAGGCTTGGAACCCGCCTTAATCGCATCTGCCAAGAATATTTCTCCGACAGCTTTGCCATTGATGTGCACAAATATCGAGGTAGTATTCTCGGTCTTATCATCTTTATCCCTACCTACAAATACATCATCACCATTATATTTGTAGTAGACACCAGTCCCAGCATCTTCACGAAAATCTGTGATGTTATCCAGAGTAATACCATGAGCCTTGTGTATTATAGCTTTTGCTATAGGGTGAATAGAATGTTGCTCACCCATAGCTGCCAACTTTAATATATCTTGCTCGGTATAGTGATTGTCCAATACCAATATATGCTCCACTCCAAATTGCCCAGTAGTGAGTGTACCAGTCTTGTCAAAGACTACTCTCTTTATGTGTGTCGCTACATCTAGATAATTGCTACCCTTAATCAAGATACCACGCCTAGATGCCTTTCCAATTGCGGAAAAATATGCAAGAGGTACTGATATAGCAAATGCACAAGGACAAGATATTACTAAGAAAATTAATCCTTTGTTGATACTCTCTGCTGTAGATACTCCACACGCTAGACATATAACAGTCACCAATACCGCAAGAGCCATTACTGTTATGGTATACCATTTGCTAAAATGAGCGACAAAGGTCTCAGTCTTACTCTTTTTGTCTGTCGCATTCTCTATCAATCCCATAATGCGAGCTACAGTACTATCTTTGTATTCACTCTCCGTCCTAATCTCTATCATTCCCTCAGTCACTACTGAGCCAGATGTGATTTTATCACCCTTTTTGACATGGCTAGGCAAACTTTCTCCAGTCAAATGGGCACAATTAATAGTAGCGCCTCCACTGATTATAGTACCGTCCAATGCAACACGCTCGCCTGCTCGCACTATTATTATTGACCCTATCTTGACATCTGCTGGAGCAACTCTATGCTCATCTCTGCCATCAATCAAGATTGCATATTCTGGCTGAATTTCCATTAAACCTTGAATGCTTTTGCGGCTACTAAACAATGCCCTAGCCTCTAACATTTTACCTATAGAGTACAACCCTATTACCATCAAACCTTCCTCGTACTCCGCTAGTGCAAAACAACCAATCACGGCAATAGTTATTAGCATACTTTCCGCTATAGTTTTACTGAGGAATAATTGTTGCATTGCCTTGATAAATGTTTTTGAAATCAACACACAAGCAGAGATGCAATACAATGTAATAATCAACCAATCTATCTCAACTGTTTTCTCCAATACAAAGGCTATGATACCCAGCACTGCACCAACCAAAAATATTATCAAATCCCATTTGAAACTAGGTGGTGTAGGTATATTAGCTTGTGCATTCATATGTACCAGTGTACCATCTGGCTCCACACTGTTGATAGCCTTAGTTATCAAGGACTCAAACTCAGCTGGTTTTTGCTCTGTCTCAAATGTAAGTCGAGTAGATGCAAAATTGTAATTTACATTATTTAGCCCGTTAATCTTACTAATTCGTTTCTCAACATCACTTGCACAATGTGCACAATCAATATTTTTTATAAAATAAGTATATTTTTCCAATTTTTTCTCACTTTTAATTAACTGATTTTTGTATCTTGCCTATTGTCTCTATAGGAAATATCTTAGCCTTTTTATTTGCATTTAATGCACTTGCTATCTCGTCGATATAATCATACAAATTCCGCACATCAATCCAACAAGAATACTTGTGCCAACCGATATTATTAATTATTTTGCTATTCAGTAATTCAAAATAACATTGACTAATAATATATCTTCGCACTGGCATTGCGACTTTTGAATTATCCACCAAAGCCAATTTATTATCAAAGGCGCATTTTGTACAGTCTCTACCGCTAACTGTTTGATACGGGCAATGACAAAAAGTCATCATAGCAAATTGTCCTATGGTATACACAAAATTATTTGGAGTCAATGCAATATCATCAAGACATTGCTCGATAGACACTACTCCATTATTTACACCCAATTTAGACAAATGGTATACAGTATAATTATTAAATACATTTAGTCCCGTTCCAAATAATACTGTCTTGCCCTGGGGCACATAATCTAAACCATATAGGTTATTTGCCACAATTTTGAGGCTAGGATATTTTTGTAAAATCTCATCTAAGACTTGCAAATCTTTACCATTTGCCACTATAGGTAAATTAATGGCTACATCAATGTTAGTCCCTACCTTGCCAAGCCACTCTCCTACGGTATCTACATTATATTTACTTGGAGCAAGGCATAACAAAGAGTTTTTGCCAAACTTTGTAATTACACTAGTATCAAATCGTTCATCTACTACCAAGACTCGCTCATATATTGTCCGTTTATTTTGCTCTAATTCCTTACATAAGTCAAGCAAATTTGGCAATTTATCTTGAATAAATTTTACATCTTTTTGAGCATAGTTTTTATCCAAAATCTGTGCCTTTAACTGCTCTAGAGCACATCTACGCATATTATTAATTACTGACTTTGGCACAAAAACATTATCACTAATTACATTAATATTTTTTGCAACAAAATGAGTCTCTCCCATTTTACCAAATTGATTGGCTAATTCCTGTGCAGTTGTTGGTACTGTTTTTGCTTTTTCACAAATAAAATCTGTAACATAATCAATACTAACATCACTTGCGACCAAGGTACATGAGAGAGGCTTACCAACGCTAGCATTAATCGCCACATCTACCGGTATATGACGCTGGGTATCTATCAATTCTTGTTCTGCCTCATAATCCAAAATCAAATATACATCATAGCCTACTTGTAACTGATGCTTGGTATATATAGCATAATTGTTGTTACCCAAGTTGTCCACATTACCTACCCCTAGACTAACTACTTGGCGCTCATTATCTACAAACTTTAATCCGTCCCCCTCGTGTAAAGAGTGAGTACTATTAATTACTACTCTTGACAATGTTTTGAATGGCTCAATGGACCTTACTTTACCAATTTTTATACCCAAATGATTTTGGACCTTTTTATTAATTATGCCACTAGGTGCACCGTTATCTAGGTATGCATTGTAATTAAATTCACCTCTACTAAATACCTTACGCAATTTAAATATTTCATCATCAATATTAAAATTATCATTATTACAAAGCGTATCTAGTGCCTTGCGATAACTACTAACCGCCTGTGCCACATATCCTGCCCTACGCAACCTACCCTCAATCTTAAAACTAACTACACCAGCATCTATCAATTTTTTAAGATTTTTGATGAGGCACAGGTCTGCAGGGGATAATAAATATTCGTCCTTTACTGTACCTGCACTATAACGCATTCTACACAATTGCTTGCACATACCTCTATTGCCACTGTCATTATTCTCAAATGCACTAAAATAACAGTTACCACTAAATGCCACACACAAGGCACCTTGCACAAAATACTCTATCTCTAGATTGGTATTTTGATGAATTGCTATGATGTCATCTAACTTAGTCTCACGAGACAACACTATTCGCTGTATACCTATGCGCTCAGCAACTTTTGCCCCACGCAAATTGTGTATGCCCATCTGAGTACTAGCATGCAACACGATATTAGGGAAACATTCTCGTAAAATATATGCTACACCTAGATCTTGTACAAGATATCCATCTACTCCTGCCTCTACAGCACTTTTAACTGTATCTATGAGAGTATCTATCTCACTATTTTTTACAAGTGTATTTATGGTCAAGTACACCTTTGCACCAAACAAATGAGCGTAATCTACAGCCTCCTTTATATTACTAGCGTCAAAATTCTTCGCTTTTTGGCGTGCATTAAAATTTTGCATACCTAGATAGACCGCATTTGCCCCATTATTAATCGCAACTTGCAAAGTGTCCATATCGCCAGCAGGTGCTAATAATTCTATATTTTGCATATTTTCACTCCTCATTCGGAGGTATTGTATCAAAATAAAACTTTTTTTGCAATACACAATTATAAATAAAAACAAACCTCAAATGGATTATATTTTTATTGATTTTAAATAGCAAAAATAATTAAAAAATCTAGGAGCTCTTAATAAAGAAAAATATAACAGTAATTATCTGTTATATTTTATTATATTATAAATGCTAAAATAAATCTAATAATAAAGTATTTTATTCAGTATCCTCAGGCTCAAACTGACTGTTGTACAAATCAGCATAAAATCCACCTTTTGCCAATAATTGCTCATGATTACCTTGCTCTACTATATCCCCATCTTTCATAACTAGTATTATGTCAGCATTTTTGATAGTAGATAACCTATGTGCTATTACAAACGATGTCCTACCCTTGGTCAATTTATCCATTGCCTGTTGTATCAATATCTCAGTACGAGTATCAACAGAGCTCGTCGCCTCGTCTAATATCAGCATAGGACTATTTTGTACCATCGCCCTAGCAATAGTGAGCAACTGCTTTTGCCCAGCACTCACACTAGTGCTATCATCTAGCACAGTATCATATCCCTCAGGCAGAGTGCGTATAAAGTGGTCTAGCCCAACAGCCTCACATGCCTTGTGTATCTGCTCATCAGTCACATCAGTCTTGCTGTATCTAATATTATCCTTGATTGTACCATTAAACAGCCATGTATCCTGCAACACCATACCAAACAAGTCGTGAACATTTTGCCTAGTCAACTCTTGGGTAGGCACGCCGTCTATCAGTATCTCTCCACTCTTGACGTCATAAAAGCGCATGAGTAGATTGACTATTGTGGTTTTACCCGCACCAGTAGGCCCTACAATTGCTACTTTTTGACCAGCTTTGACTGTAGCACTAAAGTCATGAATAATATCCTTGTCCTCAGTGTATCCAAAACGAACATGACGAAACTCCACGTCTCCACGAACATTTGTCAATGTTTTGGTCTTTGCACTTTCGTCACTCATCTCTGTCTCGTCCAAAAACTCTACCACACGCTCGGTTGCTGCTGCAGTAGATTGCAAATTAGTAAATGCCTGCGCTATTTGTGATAAAGGTTGCGTAAACAATCTAATATAAATCATAAATGCAACTATAACACCAAATGAAATAATATTGTTGATTGCCAACACTGCACCCACTACACATACTACCACATAGCCAAAGTTACCTATAAAATTCATCAATGGCATCATCATACCAGATAAAAATTGTGATTTCCATGCACTGGTATACAGTTTGTTATTAATTTGGTCAAACTGCTCTTTTGCCTTGCGCTCACCGTTATATGCCTTGACTACGGTATGTCCAGTATAAATTTCCTCAACATGACCATTTAACTCACCTAGGCTATTTTGTTGTTGAATAAAGTACTTTTGTGATTTTGCCATAATAATTGCCATTATTATGAAACCCAACATGGTAGCGGCAATACCAGATAAAGCCATTATCCAGTTAGTGACAAACATCATAATTAAGGCACCTACAAATAGTGTAATAGCTCCTACTAGTGATGCAATACTGTTGTTTAATGTTTGCCCAATAGTATCCACATCATTGGTTACCCTACTCAACACATCGCCATATGTGGTCCTATCCAAATAACTTAGTGGCAATTTGTTAATTTTATCAGATATACTGGTACGCATACGCTTGGATATTCTCTGTGTAACTGTTGCCATGATGTAACCCTCGGCATAGTTCAAGATCAAACCTATACCATAAATACACAGTAAAAATATACCAATCTCAGTGACAGCACCCATATCCACATTGCCACCGCCAATGGCAGCACTAATAACATCGGTTAACTCACTAATCTTGTTTGGACCTATTAGCGAGCACACCGCCCCCAAGGCAGAGCACAGTACTGCTATAATTATCCATACCGCATGCGGCTTGCAAAAGCCAAATAATCTAGCCATGGCGTGTTTAAAATTCTTTGGTTTTTCCACTGCTCTCACTCCACCCATAGCCCTACGAGGAGCAGTCTGTGATTTACTATTATTACTCATTGCCCAACTCCTCCTCTGTCAATTGTGATAACGCTATCTCTTTGTATACTTTACAATTTTTTAGCAAGTCCTCATGCTTACCACAGCCTGCCATAGTACCATTATCCAATACTACTATGGTATCAGCATCTTTTATTGTACCTATACGCTGTGCCACGATTAAATTAGTAACGCCTTTGTTCTTTTTGCGTAGGGCATCACGCAATTTCTTATCTGTCCTATAGTCCAATGCAGAGAATGAATCATCAAATATGCATATCTCTGGCTTGCGTGCTATAGCTCTTGCGATGCTGAGACGTTGTTTTTGACCACCACTGACATTGGTACCACCCTGCGCAATATGACTATCCAAACCATCTGGCATTTTACTTACAAACGAGGCTTGACTGATACTCAGAGCATTATTTATCTCATCATCAGTTGGCTCAGGTTTACTATTATCTCCATAACAAATATTCGAGCGAACGGTACCGCTAAATAATACTGCCTTTTGAGATACATAACCTATCTTGTTTAATAAATCTGCTTGTTTATAATATTTGACATTGACACCATCTACCAACACCTCGCCATCTGTCACATCATAAAAGCGTGGTACTAGATTGATTAATGTAGACTTTCCACTACCCGTTGAACCGATAAATGCTACAGTATCACCCTTGTTGACCTTAAAACTAATATCTTTCAAGACATATTCATCTGCATTAGGGTACTTAAAGCTAACGTTTTTAAATTCTACAGTACCCTGCTCAGTAGGTGCAACATCACCCTTGCCGTCTATAATGCTAGGCTTTGTATTGAGCACCTCCCCAATACGCTTTGCAGATACTACAGCCCTAGGTAACATTATGAATATCATAGTTAGCATTACAAAAGACATTACTATCAACATGGAGTAACTCATAAATACTACCATATCGCTGAATAATACTAACCTATTAGCAACATCTGCAGCATTAATTAGATATGCACCTATCCAGTATATTGCTAGGGATAATCCACTCACCATCAACTGCATACCAGGACTGAGTATCGCCATCAATCTATTTACTACCAAGTTTGTACCAGTCAATTCTTGATTGGCTTTTTCAAACTTTTTACTCTCAAAGGCCTCTGCATTGTATGCTCTCACGACCCTGAGCCCAGTCAAATTCTCTCTAGTGACACGGTTGACATTATCAGTAAGAGTCTGAATCTTACGGAAGCGAGGCAGGGCAAAAATAACTATAAACGCTATGAGTAACATCAGCACTATTACCGCAACAGCAGTAGCCAAGGACCATTCCCAGCTCTTACCCAATATCGTCACTATTGCCCATATAGCCATTACTGGCGCCTTGACTATTACCTGCAATCCCATAGCAACAGTGAGCTGAATTTGAGTAATATCATTGGTACTACGAGTAATTAGGCTAGGTACACTAAATTTTTTAATTTCATTCATGCCAAATGACTGCACCTTGTCAAACACATCAGCACGCATACGCTGAGCAACTGTAGCTGCCAATTTTGCACAGCAATAGCCTACGATTACCGCCATTACAGCACTACCTAGAGCACAAGCAAGCATCTTGCCACCAGCAATCCATATATCAGTAGTGTTATCTACACCCATCTCCACCAATTGTGTAATCTTAGTCATATAATTTGGCAACTTCAAATCCAACCAAACTTGACCTACTATCAACACTATTATCATTGCTGTAAATATCCATTCTCTTGTCTTGAAATATTGCAAAAAGTTCATGATTTACCTCGTAATAAGTTAATTTTATGTTGTCTTTTGTATAAAAGTGCTAAATAATTATGTATTTCTCATAAAAGTTTGCTAAATGGTGTCAAAAACAATCTGATGCGACATATTGTCCTGCATTTTATGTAATATCTCTAAAAATTGCTGTAATTCATTGGCATTGATACCATCTATCAATTTTTTACCCACATCTTTGGCAGTCTTGTGCATCATATCCAATAACGCACGAGATTTATCTGTCACTACCAATTTTTTTAGTCTAGCATCTTGCTCCACATTTTCTCTAGTAATCAAACCCTTGCGCTCCATCGTGGATAACAGTTGAGTTGCAGTTGAGCGCCTAATACACAGTTTTTGCTCTATATCCCGTTGATAAACATCACTAGAGGCATGAGTAATGATGAGTAGCACCTCTCCTTGCAAGCGGGTCAAATCACTAAAGTATTGCCTATGAAAATTATCATAATTACGCTTGATTAATATCACTAATTTGCGCAATTCACTATCCAAACTATTGTAATTCACCTGTGACATATTGTATTCCACCAATTTAGATTTAGTTAGTATGCTAACAATATATAACAGAATGTTTTTTATTGTCAAGAGTTAAATTACACTTTTTTGTGAATTACACAAATTACTATTTTGTATACAAAAATCAATCAAATTTATAAGTAATAAAATTAATATTTAAATGAGTTTTTAGTCCCAGCCCAATACCAAAAGCGGTTTGTGATTAAACTATTAAATACTCAAAATTTATACAACCACCAAAAAGCAGAATGACTATCCCAAGTCATTACCAAAACTTTTTTATCCTAAACACCACTCAAATCCCAATTGGGTATATAATCCTCGGTAGCGCTAGTTAGGTCTTGGATAAAAACCTTTTCAAAACCTAATTTTTGGACATAACTTATAACAGCCTTGTACTCCAGTGGGCGTAACTTCCTATTGATCATCTCATCATTGCGTGCGAGATAATATGGAGTGTATTGCCCCATTAGGCTGAGATAATAATCTCTATCCTTTATATTAATCAAATAATCCAAAATCAACTTGCTATCTTTTGTGCAATTAGGCATCACTAGGTGCCTTATAATAACGCCTTTGCTCAAGGTACTATCACTACTATATTTTAATACTGGCTGTTGCTCAAGCATCTCTAAAATACATTTTTTATTGACCTCCGGGTAGTCAACCGCATGGCAAAATCTATTAGACAATTCAGCATTTGCAAATTTACAATCAACCAAAAAGATATCTATGTATTTTCTTAATTTTTTTAGTGTATCTACATTCTCATAACCGTTACTATTCCATACAACAGGTATATTGGGTTTATAAATATCTAACGCCTGGATAATTTGCTCAGTAAACTGGGTAGGGCTGACTAAATTAATATTGTGTACACCCAGATTTTCCAATTCACAAAAAATCTGTGCTAGTCTTTCCACAGATATTATCTTGCCAAATCCCTCACTACTGATTTGATAATTTTGACAAAAACTACACCTCAAGTTGCAACCACTAAAAAAAATAGCCCCACTACCTCTAGTCCCACTGATAATAGGCTCCTCCCAATCAAAGCGCCCTACCTTTGCCACTTTGAGATTGTTTGTCATACCACAATAACCTATACCATCTACTCTATCAATACTACATTGCCTAGGGCAAATATTACAACGCATATCCTACTCCCCGATTTATCATACGCTACATCAAATACCGACTATTTGCATTGATATAATTATGCTATTTCATTAATATGATATCTATCATACCCTATAGCCACCACAATGTAAAGAGGAATTATTACTTTAAATAATATTCTAAATTTTGACGGCACAAAAAGTATAATAATTGTGTTAAAATATTACCAACATCATATTGATATAATTTTATCAAACTATTTTTACAATTCTTCTTCACACTAAAAAAAGCACCGCCCCCACTAGTACTAATAAATAATATTTATATAAAAATTACATAAATTCAAATTAACAAAAACTAATATAAAAATAAAAAGGTCGCAATAAATAATTAGACCTTTTTATAATTTTATCCATAATAAACATTAAGGCTTTATTGCCTTACGAGAGCAAAAATTAATTATAATAAGAATTAATTTTTTTCCTGATTATTAATACATGGTAACATCATCAAACCAGCCTTGTGATCGGAGTCTTGCCTCTACACCTATAACCAAATCACTCTGGGCTACAAAATTAATTACCTTTGCATAATATGTCTGTCCAGATATCGTTACAAAAGTCGCATATCCTGCTGGTACTTGCGCTAGTAGTGTGTAAGTAGACCCATCTTGCAGAGATACTGTTGTAACAGTATTGTTGGTAGCACCAGAGTCAAATGTACTGCTATAGACTATTGCCCCACTGCTGTCCAATACACTTACATTATATTGCGTAGTATCCACTATAGTCGCACTACCATCTGGTACACCATTTATTGTTACCTCTACCCCACTCTCGTCTCCACCACCACTGGCACTTGTAGACAACGCACTAAGATTTAAGTGAAGCGCAGGACGCACGGCTAGCGCATTGTGAACACCGTAGTCAAGGTCGTTAGCGCCGGAGGGGTTGACAGAGTATGCATAGTTCGAAAGAGAGTCGTAAGCGGAGCGCGACCACGAATAGGCGTAGGTATGAGTTGAAGATGTATTATTTGAACCAGGTGATACGCTACTAGATACTGTCGTAGTACTACCATCGTAGTTACCATCGTAGTTTTTCCTCTCCTCTATACTTACCTCCCACAAGCCATTTGTATTGTTGTATCCCATCTCTGTCAGACTAGGTAACCACAGATAATCACTACCCCACTCTGAATAATGACTCTTGCTAGAATAATCATATGTGCTACTATAATCTCCACCCAAGGTAGTTGATTCGTTATTCATATAATAACTCCAACTTATCAGATTCTTTGAATCTTGTCTGCCTGTCTGCCAACTCACTTGATTTGGTGTCACTATATAATCTGTAAGTGCATCAAAATCTCCTACAGAGCTTGTACTATCTATAGTAAACTCTGCAAATACGCTACTACTAATCTTACTCTGCTTGCTAGACAATGCAGAGTTGCTAGTAGCATATTGTCCCCCGTTATTGAGTGTGACTACTCTAATATAACTGGTACTGTACATATTACTAGGATATGTACCTACTGTACTACTATACCAATCATATGACCAGTCACTGTACAACCCTGTGCCTACGCTAGTGGTTACATAACCATACTTTTCTCCCTCTGTCTGGCTACGCCCAACAAAGGCATCTTGGATACAATTGCTCAGCCAAAGTGTAGCTATCTTGTCATCTCCAGCAGTAGATATATATGTAACTATCCAGTCTAGTCCACCCAAGCGCACTACTACACTTTGCTCTGCTGACTTGCCTCCATATGTATAGCCTCGGATATCTGTCGCAGTCTGTGGTGTACTAGCCTGTACCCCATCTATTGTGCCATCGCTAGATAGATAACTCAGCAATTTACTCACATTGTCTCCACTCATGGCCTTTGCCTCACTATCCCAGAGCTCGTCTACCTTGACATAGGTGCTAGTATCTGTACTAGTAGACAATGCATTGAGAGCACTATAACCACTATACAATAGACCGACACCCAGTCCGCTTGTACAAGCGATAACAAAACTAAGTATGATAACAAACAATCTTGTTACAACTATTGGGCTACCTTTCACTCCATACTCCTCCACTATCTTTTATTAATTTTAGTTTACCACATCAAATGAATAATAGTCAAACAAAAATCAAATAACAAATTGTTGGATATCTTACTTAATTAATTTTACAAAACAAAAAAACTAAAACAGTTAGACTATTAAAAAAACTAGTACAGTAAACGGTAAATAACCTTCATAAAAGTAGTAAGTTACTTTTTTTATTAATAATACCCAAATTTTGATGACACAAAAAAGTATAAATAATTATGCAAATAATTGTGATAAAATATTACCAATATTTTGCAATATGATTTTATTAAAAAATAATTTTTACAATGCTCCCCTTAGGCTAAAAAGTACTCTAACAATATTTGTACTGATAAATAATATTTATATAAAAATTACATAAATTCAAATTAACAAAAACTAATATAAAAATAAAAAGGTCTAATTATTTATTGCGACCTTTTTATAATTTTATCCATAATAAACATTAAGGCTTTATTGCCTTACGAGAGCAAAAATTAAATTATATCCAGAATTAATTTTTTCCTCATTATCAATATATAGTAACATCATCAAACCAGCCTTGTGATCGGAGTCTTGCCTCTACACCTATAACCAAATCACTCTGGGCTACAAAGTTAATTACTTTTGCATAATATGTCTGCCCAGATATCGTTACAAAAGTTGCATATCCTGCTGGTACTTGCGCTAGTAGTGTGTAAGTAGCCCCCTCTTGCAGAGATACTGTTGTAACAGTATTGTTGGTAGCACCAGAGTCAAATGTCCTACTATAAACTATTGCCCCATTGCTGTCCAATACACTTACATTATATTGCGTAGTATCCACTATAGTCGCACTACCATCTGGGACACCATTTATAGTTACTTCTACCCCACTTCCTTCTTCTCCGCCACTCACAACTGTAGACAACGCACTAAGATTTAAGTGAAGCGCAGGACGCACGGCTAGGGCACTGAGTACATTGCTGAGATCGCTGCCAGCGCCGGAGGGGTCGACATTGAAGGCACTGTGAGAATGATTGTAGAAAGCGGAGCGCGACCACGAATAGGCGTAGGTATAAGTTGAAGTTGTATTATTTGAACCAGGTGATACGCTGCTAGATACTCTCGTAGTACTACCATCGTAGTTCTTCCTCTCCTCTATACTTACCTCCCACAAGCCATCGTTTGAAGAATCGTATCCCATCTCTGTCAGACTAGGTAACCACAGATAATCACTACCCCAATCTGAGTAATTCCCTATTTTAGAGTAATCATAGCCACTATAATCACCACCCTCGGTAATTGATTCGTTATTCATATAGTTACTAAGACCTATCAGATTCACTGAATCTTGTCTATTTTTCTGCCAACTCACTTGATTCGGTATCACTATATAATCTGTAAGTGCATCAAAATCTCCTACAGAGCTAGTACTATCTATAGTAAACTCTGCAAATACGCT
>CALWPF010000005.1 GCA_944383355.1 uncultured Clostridia bacterium | reverse complement strand
AAACCATATAAAAAATCTAAACATATTTTAGTTTAGATCTTTTTGCTAGTTTCAAAAGGGTTGACCCATATCTATCGGTGTTTTTTATTACTTAATATACTAATAAATATACTACCCTTACCTTGCAAGTAATAGATGCTTGTCGTTTCATAGTCACACAAAAGTAACATGATTTATTTCATGTTTTTATGCCAACCTAATTCTTGACAGTCAGTACATTAATATATGTTACAAGAAAGAAAAGTCGTAGTTAATGAATAATTGCTCTTTTTTGAAAAATAATAAAACAAAAAGGAGTAATAATATGAGTGAAGACGATTTGAATTTATTAACTTCGTTATACCAAAACTGCAAAACAGCAACGCAAAGTTTACATGATATACTACCAAAAGTAATGGATATGAAACTATTACAAGAATTGAAAACCCAATACAATACATATCTAGACTTTATAAGTGAATGTCTAGACTATGCACACAAAAACGGTCAAACATTGTGTGATAATTCATTATTCGAAAAAATGAGACTGTGGACATCTATCAAAATGACTACTCTTTTTGACAAAAGTACTAGGCATCTAGCTGAGATGCTACTACTTGGTACAGTAATGGGCACACTCCAATGTTATAAAGATGCCAGTGACCACAAAAATTCAGACCAGAATTTATTACAACTGTGTCAGAAACTATTGGAAATTGAGGAAGATAATTTTAATAGATTAAAAACTTTTTTAAAAGATATGTAACTATTAATTTGACTGTATTACACATGTTTGGTAAAATGTAACTTGGTTTTGTAATAGTTCAAATTATCTACTAAATTTTACTAATGAGGAGCATTCAATTTGCCTGGAATATTTTATCTACTACTGATGTCTATAATCGCCTTTGGTAGTGTAATATTAATGCGAAAATTATGGGGCAAAGATGGAGTCTTTGTGATCGCCATAGGTTGTCTAACTGGTGCAAACTTTTATAACGTAAACTCTTATGGCATTGAGCTGTGGGGAATGATTGTAGGTGTTGACGCAATAGTTTATACTTGTTTTATATACTGCCTCATAATACTAAAGCAAGATTATGGAGATAAGCCAGCCAATTCTCTACTTTATAGCTCTATAGTAGCGTTAATTTTTGCTGCACTAATAGACTTTATTGCAAAATGGGCTACTGCAGGACTAGACAACAATGTAATTTGGGGATTAATATCATATCTAATTAGCGCACTTGCTACATGGCTTGCCGTATTTACAATATTTAAGTTAATGGACTTTCTACAAAAAAAGAATTGCAATAAATACTTGGTCATTATTTTAGCGTTAGTTATTGCAAGTTTGATAAATAGCACGGTTTATTTGGGACTATTAGCATTATTGCCTAGTGGCATAGACGATAATTTTGCTATAACTTTACTAGGTTCTTATTTTAGTAAATTAATAGCACTAATTTTCACAGTTATTACAGTAGCTATATTTGAAGTAATGAAAAAGAAAAATTGGATAAAGCAATGTCCTAAATCACAGCCAGATACAAATACCCCACCTCCACCAGATGTAGCAGTACCAGCTAATACTCAAAATTTGGAAGTTCCGCAAACTGCATCACAAAGTAATAAAAAACAACAAAAACGTAAAAACTCTACGCAAAAACAAGATAAAAGTGCATAATACCAATCAGACTATGCACTTTTTAATTATTGAAATATCTTAAAAATTAAACTCGTCAGTTATCTCCTTTGCTTGTGGTAATTCACTCTGTCTAATTTCCCTACGTAGTTTCCTTAGGTCATATTTGATTTGTTTGCAGACTATTTTTACTTTTCCATCATCATCTATCTGTAACATAACATAGTGCCCTGGGCATTTCATTCCAAGCGAGCCAACGCCAACAAGAGTTTTGTCTCCACATTGAAAAAATGATTGCTTGTGTTCGTGGCCATAAAAAATATAATCCGCATCTATACCAGCAAATTTTTCATTTACATTCTTCCTAATAATAGGCTTTACCCTATCTGCGATGTAATACTTTGTCCTCCATATATAATGAGTAAAGTAAAATGTTTTTTTGTTTATTTTCATCACATATTCATGTGGTGCTTCTTTTAGCTTTTCTTTGTACTCTGGCAACATATGTGAGCGGATGTAGGAGAAATGTGGCTCCTCGTCTCTATTGCCTACCTTTGTCTTATCAAAACGATTAAAAACAGCTCGGACATCATGATTACCCAACAAAACAATACATTTATTATCATATAGAGCTTGGAGCGTTTCATTAAAAAATGGACAGCAACCTACAGCATCTCCTAAAAATATCCTTTTGTTTGCTTTTTTGAAATCATCTGTCTCTATTAATTTATTTAATACGTCTATATTCCCATGCACATCACTAAAAATACAATAACTCTTCATACTAAAATTCTTTCTCCAACTAAATCAAACATATTAATTTATTACTGCACTACCATTATCTATACAATCTATTTCAGTTACACAAACAGTATATTGTGAATCGACGATACCAAAGGCGCTATTATCTCCCAGTATTGTACCCTCATTTATACATTGAGAAATAACACTATTACAATCATCGCAAATATAATCTTTGTGTGCTATTATGCCACTAGCAATACCTGAGTTAACATTATTGTCCAAGGCACTTGATTGTATATCTCCATAGTTTACACAATTTTTTAACGCAAAGTAGTCATTCACATTTGCTATTATTCCCGCAACTATTCCATTACCAGTAATATTTGCATAGTTATTTGAATTTTCTATCTCCACGCCACCAGCGCCACTACTCAATATACCGGCAAACAATATAGAAACAGTTTTGTCCTCTGCAACTGTCAGATCACCATAATTGGTACAATACGATATGGTAATGTTTTTTGTCGCAGTAGCAACTATACCAGCCAATTTTACATCTTGAACAGCCAAGCTACTCACCTTTGCATAATTAATGAGATTGTCAACAACTACCCCATTTTTACCAAAATTGTTGGTGTAATCATTAGTAACCTTGGCAACATATCCTGCACACTCACCATAGATGCTACTAATTTCGCTGGAGATTATTATACCAGTAGCCTCCAAACGATAATTATCACAATTGATGATAGAGGCGTGGTTTAGAGTACCCACCAAACCTCCAACGCCACTCGTACCATTTATATGTCCAACCACCGTACAGTCCTTCACAAATGAATCAACAGCCAAAGTACTACAATTTTCCATCATTCCTACAATTCCACCAACACAATTGTCAGCCCAAATATCCATAGTACTACAACAGTTGCTTATGGTAATATCCCCATTGCTACCAACATAACCAGCGACTCCACCAAAATAGTAATAATCTCCAGAATTATTGTTAGCTAAAGTCACCTTTGTAAAACCTGTATCGGTTTGATTATTTTTTACTGTTTTACTGTATATCGCACCTGTAACAGTACAGTCTGTGATTTCGATAGATACAGATCTATCATGATTAATATCAGTACACCCCAAAATGCCACCAACATTTCCACCATCACAAATCAAATCTACATTAGTTGAACAATTACTAATTTTAATCTCTTCATTACAAATTGTTATTTGTTCACCATCTACACTAAGATAATTACTATCAGTAAGGCTACCAACACTAGCTACTATGCCACCTAGGCAATCAGCATTCATGGCAACCACCTTGCCAGATACAGAGCAATGTATGATTTCCGCATTAGCCATAGTACCACCAACTAGCATTGAACAAGATACATTTTGCGCTGACGCAAAAATACTAACATTTTGTAACGTTAGATCAATTATCCTTGCACTACTAAACACGAATTCACCCTTAGCTGTATCAAAAAAAGCACATCCTCTCATGTCAGTAAACAAACCAACATCTGTTGATGTATTATCCCAAATTGTCAAGCCATCAATAACTTTGCTGTTACCATCAAATACACCAGAAAAATTTTGTATAGAGATAGACCAGTTATATCCAGATAATTGCAAATCATTAACCAAAACAAAATGTTTGGAACCTAAGTCACTCCAATATTCCCCACCGAAATGCGATAGCCATGCTAAAGATACCAAATCTTTCTCGTCTCTAATCTCAAATGGTCCAGTATCATAATTACCACCAGTTGCGTACTGACTCATAATATCATCTACTAATGTTGCAGCATCTACACTAGCATCATCAAAACCAAATACCGAAAGCCAATCATTTGATGGTATATTGATATCCAACTCAACTGCCTCGGGTGATACAGCATGTTGCGCAACTGTCTTGACAGTCAAATTATCACCTAGTCCAAAAATAGAAAATCCTGAAACTATAAAACCAGCAAACAACAGTGTAAATGCAACAACACAAATTGTCACAACTTTGATACTAGTACTAGCCTGCCACTCCCCCATTCTCTCACTCGACCTCATCTAAAATGTATATTAATATTTAGTAAACTGTCATACTTTATAAATAGACTTAATAGACTAATGTTAAATTTTATATTGCTAAAAGTCAAGCAAATAAAGCATAATACTTTTTATTGCAAAAAATAATTAAAAATTAAAACTATCCCCTACATTCTTTTGACAAGTTAATCATAGTATGATAAAATATAAAAATCGTTTGAATATCAAACTATCTATGTACAAAAAGAGGGAGTATATGAAAAACGCTAAAGAAATTATAAATGATACTTTGGTCAAGTTATTTAAAAGAATTTT
This sequence comes from uncultured Clostridia bacterium, assembly GCA_944383355.1. Classification (GTDB taxonomy): domain Bacteria; phylum Bacillota; class Clostridia; order Christensenellales; family UBA1242; genus RUG666. The sequence goes on along the minus strand of CALWPF010000005.1, from coordinate 64,829 downwards.
ATTTAGTGAAGAAAAAAATTTACAAGCAATTATAGGTAAAGATCTATCACTAAAAGAGATTCATGTATTAGAAGCTATTGCAAAATGCCAAGATACCAAAGTAAACTCAGCCCAAAATGTAGCAACAAGTCTAGGCATCACAGCTGGAACACTGACAACAGCAGTAAGTAAATTGATACAAAAGGGACTAGTGAGTAAGGTAAGAGACACTAATGATAAACGCTCAATTAAACTTTCACTAACCCCAAAAGGAGTAGAAATCAATAATTTACACAATAATTACCATTTACAAATGGCAGAAACCGTTGTGCGAGGACTAAACAATGAGGAACTTAGCCTCTTGGTTAGGACAGTAGATAAAATACAAGAATTTTTTAAAATTAAAGGAGAACAAATAAATGATTAGATTAATTGTAGACAGTAGTTGCGATTTAAAACAATCAGAAATAAAAGAGGATTTTGTTACAGTATTACCAATGACTATAACTTTTGATAATGAGGACTATTATGATGGTGTAACAATAAACAATCAAGAATTTTATCAAAAATTATCACAGGCCAAAGAGTTACCTCGTACTAGTCAAGTCAACACGAGCACATTTTTGGAGCAATACAAACTAGCACAAAAAAATAAGGAAGATGTATTAGTTTTAACGATATCTTCTGAGCTAAGTGGAACAATAAATTCCGCTAGAATAGCAAAAGAAGAATTGGGAATGCAAAACATTGAATTGGTGGATAGTAGATTAGTTACGTTTGCATATAAAGCACTAGTCAACGAAGCCATCAAGTTGATAAAAGAAGGGAAAAGTCTAATTGAATTAAGAGACGAACTATTGGCATTAAGAGAAAAAGTAATCCTCTTGGCAGTAATTGGCGACCTCAAATACTTAATCATGGGGGGTAGACTGTCTCGTGCAAAAGGTTTTGTCGCTAATGCACTATCTATCAAACCAATACTAACAATGGTCGATGGTAAATTGGATATATGCAAAAAAGTTGTAGGTGTACAAAAAGGATATATTGCAATTGCTGACTTGATAAATAAAAATTATGATGTAGACTACTCTCGCCCACAATATGTAGGTCACTCAGCAAACGAAAATATGGCGCTTGATTTACAAAAAGTACTTTTGGAAAAAACAAAAATTCGCCCTCAAGAAATATGTGAACTTGGACCTACTGTTGGTACACATGCAGGACCCGGCTGTACCGGAGTAGCGTTCTTTATAAAGTAATTTTTACTAACTTGACGATATTTATAAAGTATTAAAATAAAAAACCACGAATTTTTCGTGGTTTTTTATAACAACACAAAAACCTAATTTTGTATCCTAATCAACTAAGCAAGCGACACCCATTGCTGGACCAACATGAGCCCCAACCGCTGGCCCTATTTGCCCCTCAAATATTTGTGCTTGTTTGAATAATTGTTTAATTTTTTGTTTAAACTCCTCAAACAAATTTGTTTTGGCAGTCTGCAATACGAAAATCTTCTTTACTTTAGCAGGGATACGTTCTATCATATCTGCCATTGCTCTACGCATACCAATCGCTTTTTTTGCACATTGCAAAACACCATTTTTAAAACACAAGATAGGTTTTATCTGTAACAAACTACCTAGCAACGCATTAATTTTGCCTATCCTACCCCCCATTTTTAAGTAAATTAGAGATTCTGGAGTAAACTCTATATAACTCTCCTTTTTGAGATGATCCAGTCTATCTAAAATTTGCGCACGACTATGACCTGTTTTGATCATTTCTACTACTTCCATAGCGTACAAAAACATAGTTTGACCAGTACTATCACTATCTACTATAGAGATACAATCTGTGGTATCAACTTCATTTTTGACTACACAGCAAGCATTATTAGTACCACTCAAGGTCTGAGATATAGTCAAAACTATAGCCTCATCACCCGCAGATACAACATCTTTGAATGTTTGCATAATTAAATCCATATTAGGTTGACTAGTCTTTGGATATTCCCCGGTCTCTCGCATCAATTCAAAAAACTCATCGTTTTTGTCAACATCGGTATCCAAATATTCCTTACCAGCCAAAGATATAGTCAACGGTAAAATAGTTATGTTGTTAGCCTCCGCATACTCTTTTGTAATATAAGATGTAGAGTCTACTATTAATCTAATCATTACTTAATCTCCAATTATTAAAATTTATGAATATTTAAATTTTATATTATAGCCACAAAAAAAGCAACCAAATCATATTATCTTTTACAATGTTACACTTTTATTATATATGTATTGTGTCTCATTAAGTATACTCTTGTCGAAAACTAAAATAAATAACAAAACAAAACTGTGTTGATTAAACACACAGTTTTATTGTATACGATCTATTATGCAAGAGTCAAATTTAGGGACTTGTATATCTTTTCACGTGCTTTCTCAATGTCACGCTCTATTGACTGTATTACTTTTTGCTTGTGTTGCCACAAATCCCTACTCCACACTCTAGTGATATTCCAGCCTCGTGACTGCAAGAAAACAGGTCTATATACATCACGCTCTAGACACGATGAAGAACTGAGATAAGCATTATAATCAAATTCAATTCCCAACAAGTATCTATCCAATTTCTTATCATATATAGCTAGAGGAAGTTTATAATTTGAATTACCCAAATTAGTCTCTACTGCATAACCCAACTTTTCTAACTCACTCTTTAACAACATTTGCATTTTATCCACACCAGTATCAGCAAAAGGTATTATACTAGTTTGCTTGAGCGAATCCAAAATAATTTGTGTTTCTTTTTGATTACCTTTTGATACTGCACGAACATATTGCAAATATTTCTTTAACAACTTTGGACCAGCATTTTTTGAATTGTCTACTAATAACTCTTCTGGTTCTATACTGGTAATGACAATTATTTTTGACTTGGCACGAGTAATAGCAACATTCAATCTATTCTCTCCGCCCTCGAGTGATAATGGACCAAACTGAGCCACAACTTTTCCATACTCGTTACGAGCATATCCTATACAAAAGATAATTATATCTCTCTCATCACCTTGCACATTTTCTAGATTTTTGATAAATAGACTAACATCTTCTCCGTTATCCTTCCTATTAGTCTCACGCAAATACTCGTTACGGAATTTTATATTCTTTTCGCACTCTTGATCCAACTTATCCTCTATAAACAATTCCTGCTCTGCGTTAAATGTAATTATCCCTATCGTCTCATTGTTTTTCCTAGTCTTGAATATCTTTTTGATGGTCTCTACTACTGCATTCGCCTCTTTTTCATTATGCCTATCTATCCAAAAGCCATTAACCTTTATCCGTTCAATCGGCTTTGCACCAACATTTTTTGTAATATTTGGAGAAATTTGTAATTTCCCATCATAAAAAGCGTAATTTGAAAAACTTATTAATTCCTCATTTTTACTACGATAATGATAGGTCAAGTTAGTGCTGTTATACCTTGATGTCGCTAAATCCAGCAAACTCTCCACCTCAAGTGCTGTTTGTGTAGATAAATCCAAGTCGTCATCAGCATTACCCAAATACCTTTTAACGAAGGTAGCACTAGGTCGCAACTGCTTATTATCCCCAGCAACCACTATATATTTACCACGATATATTGTCGGTATAGTGTTTTCTATAAAGACCTGCGAAGCCTCATCAAAAAGCACGATATCAAACAACTCCTTTGTCAAAGGCATAATGTTTGACACATTCTCGGGAGACAAAAGCCAACAAGGAAATAAATCAAGCAAGTAATCCCCATAATGCTCCATCAATCTACGAATTGACCAAAGATTCTGTTGTTTAGTAATCTGATACAAATAATTCTTGTTTTCTTTATCCTCTGCATAATGTGCACGATATTCTTGTACGAATTTTTGGCTACACATTGCTCTAACTAGTTTCTTTTGCTCATTTTGAAGTGACACTATCCTATTGCGTATGTTGTCATAGTCTTGGATTTTTGACAACTCCTGCTTGTAATTATCCTCAAAATAGACAACTTCATGATATGTACGAATGGTCAACAATCGATCAATGACATACTTAAAACCAGATAAGGTATTTGAATTTGAGTATGCAAAGTTAAGTAAGAGCCTCTCATTATCTCCTAATTGGGTCAGGGCTATATTCATATCCCTAATAGTAACATAATCATCTAGTGCACTTAGCAATAATTTTAGAAACAATGTGTTACCATTCAAGATATTATCTATCGTCATGGTATAGCCTTTTTTGTCCAACACCTCACTCAATAACTCATACTCTTTTACATACTCTTTTACAGCACTAAGAGTTTTTTCAAAGTTTTCATAAATAACTTTTTCTTTTTTGACTGCTTGGTATTTTACAAATGGATACGCTGGGAATAGAACTTTACTAGCATTCAAACTTTGGTAGAGATGAGGATTCTCTAATTTGGCAATTAATTTAATGAGAGGCTTTAATTCTTTTTGTTCCTCTATACCATTTTCCAAGTAAAAAGCCAATAACTGTCTAGCATTTGGATACTTTCCTGTATCAAATGGTGCAATACGTTTATTTATCAATTTTGCTACAAAGTTGCGCGCTGTATTAACTAAATGAACATCTAAGTCATTTAGCATATGGCTAATCAAAGGATTGTTTTTTTGCATTTCTATAAACTTGTAATACAAATCAGCCTGACGTTTTTCCTTGATTATACGCACTGCCTCTGACAATTCTTGATATTTTAAACTCATCAGCTTTTTATCTTGAAGCATTGCTTGATAAATCTTGTAATCATTACTATTTTTGCCTATAATGTCTGAATTTGCATACATCTGTTGTAAACACAGACCATACTCTCGCTCAGTAAACAAAACATCACTAATCGTCTCAAGATTGGATATTTCTTTTTGTAATTTTTGTTGGACATCAGCAATTTGCGCCGAGTAATCTATAATAGGCTTGTCAGCCATTAAATCAAAGTGAGCCGTCTTGACTCTTTCATAAAATTCTACCTTATTCTTTTCTGCATCAGGTATGAGTACTACCCTATTATTTAACAAGCCTAGCCTGTTATATACTACATCTAGAGCTGCCTTTTTTTGAGAAACTACCAATACTCTTTTGTTTTTGCAAAGTGCATCAGTAATTATATTTACAATTGTTTGAGATTTACCAGTACCTGGGGGTCCATACAATACCATATTACCATTTTGGTTAAGACTCTCTATAGCGTGTTCCTGCGCATAATCTAGCGGATTAATTGTAAAAATCCTGGTATCGGGTTTTTTGACAGGCTTACATGCCCTACTCTCTAGCAACTCATCTATAGCTTCACAAGATAATTTCTTTCGCTCAAGCATAGCATAATCATTGTATATACTGTTAGCTAAAGGAAATCTACCAACCACACACAAATGCTTTACCTCGAGGCTATCGCCCAATTGCGGCTCTCTACCCCTATTGTAATCAAACATTCCCTTACGATTTGAGTAACCAATACTAAATCCATGGTTACGCAAATACGCCACCACATCCTCAATACTCTTTAACTTGTAGTCAAGCAAATTGTCAAACTCTAGCACCATATCCTCTAAATTTAGATTATGTGCCTTTGCATAAGCTAAAACAAAAACCTTATTCAATTGTATGGATTCGCCTGGCTTTAATTCAATCTGTACACTATTCTCATTCTCTATATTAATAACTACAGGGAAAAGTAACAGGGGTGCTTTTATTAGCAACTCACGTTTAATTGAGCCCTCAACAAATGGATAACCAACATACAGCTCATAACGACCAGTTTCTTTGGCAAACTCCTCTATCTCACGCTTTAAGTTTTTTAGATTATTTACTTGAGTCTGCACAATCTTTTTCGACTCATCTCTACGCAATTTATCTCGACGAGAAAGCTCCGCTTTTTCCTCCTCGGCAGTCATTCCTGCAGTGTCTTTGAAACTCTTCTTTATCTTATCCTCGACACCGAGGTTTTTTGCTATCCTATCTCGATACTGCCTATCAATGACACTAAAAGAATCTTTTTTACCTGTCCACAAAAAATCAACAAATTCCTTTATAGCCTCATAATCCCCATCGAATATTTTACCAAGGTCGTAGGCATATTTTTTGCTGACATTCTTTGCGTACAAACTCCTGTTCCTACCACTAATTTCTATTAAACGCTCTCTATAGTACTTGTAAATGCTCTTCATTACAAAATCTCCTTATACTTGATATATTATACATCAAATTGTAGTTAAAAACAAGATAAAAAATAATAAAATGGTAAATATTAAAATTATTAATTATAAAAATAAAAGGCATTCACAAGCACAAAAAGTCAACATTGACATATGAGAAAAATTTTGATAAAATATCGTCTATGAGTAAAATTATACATACAGATGATGAGGGATACCAAATTATTAGCGGTTTGTTTGTGCAAAACAATATTGAAAGCAAAGCTCTACATTTGCAAACTCAATACGATAAAGCACTGCGAGCAAACAAAATTTTTAACTATAGTGATAAATTATTGGATAACTTTAAAAAACGCTTTTACCTAGGTTTACCGCTATCTCAATTGCAAAAAACCGATTACGCCAATGGAAGATGTTTCGCTAGCGCACTAACTTTGGCTATGTGTTTTCAAAAATATCATTATGTAATAGCAGACTTACAAAATGTTGCATCAAAACGTTTTATGGAAGCCTACAAAAATGAAGATGATAACATGGAGTTCATAGACTACGAGGCTAGAGAGTTGCAAGTATTCTCCCCTAGTTTTATGCACGCTTTTTTGATAATAAGAGGTGAAGAGTTGCAAAACTTTGCTCCATATTTAGCAAACGAAAATACTGTTAATTGTGATACAAGAAAGTACTATGTCCTGGATCCATCATATAGGACAATAATAGAAAAAAGTACGTATTATGATATTTTTGGCGTAGAAGAAAAATTAGTATACACTGATTTTGATATACAAAACTCTCCTACATTTAGGCTATTACAGCGCCAATCCATGCATTCATATATATCAAATGAATATAGTAATAATCATACCTACCAGTACAACGAATTTAAAAGATTGTTAGATTGCATCGTATTGGATAAACCTACAGATGTCACCGATGAAAAGATAAAACAAATTTTGAAAACAGACATATATAGCGTAGCTAGTCTTGACAACTCAATTGATAATTACATTAATAAGTATTTGGAAACAAGTGAGGTTATCCCTAATCCTAATTATGACTTTTTGCCTAAGTAATTTCAATACAATTAAAAATCTCATTAAACATTCAGAAATTATATAGGCCTAGACAAATTATAGTCGTCTACACAAAAAATAAAACAGCATTCTACAAAAGAATGCTGAAATATGCAAAACCTTAACCAATATGAGATAACAAATATTTCACGTCTCTATCTTATACTCGTTACTTAAAAAGCATTACTGTAGTAAAAAATCTACAATTTACCAAAAAAGTATCATATTGTAAAATTATTTCTTTACAACATAGTTTGCTTGAGTAGGAATAAAAGTATTGGTATTATTAGATTGGTTACTCATCGTAAAATCTATATCAAGTGCACCCTCTGTGGACTTGCGACAACTATCTTGCTTTGTAATCAAGGTACCAGCACCAAAACACAATAGTAATGTACTTATCATACTTTTATTAATCTTATTCATAAACAAAATCCCTCCTTTGCTCATTTTTCTGCACGCAGTTTATCAATTAAATATTGAATAAACATTGAAAAAATGTAAAAAAACAAAAGTTTTTAAAAATATTTTTTAATTATTTTAAATACTATTTCAAGGTTTTGATGTTATACTCCACACAAAAGAGAGGTAATGAATGTGAGTATCCTTATAATAGAAGACGAAGAACAACTAGCACACGCAATAAAGGAACTGCTAAAAAGGCAAAAACTACAGGCTGATACGGTCTACGATGGACGTACAGGGCTTGAATATGCTATGCAAGGCAATTATGATCTAATAATACTTGATATAATGCTACCTGAGATGGATGGTTTGACTGTCTTGCGAGAGTTACGGTATCATCACAAAAACACACCTGTATTATTGCTGAGTGCCAAAAGTGAAATACCAGATAAAATCAAAGGCTTGGATATCGGTGCAGATGACTATGTCACAAAACCTTTTGATGCGGGAGAACTAATAGCTAGGGTAAAAGCACTGTGTAGACGTACTGAATTGTATCAAGGCGAAATACTTTCAAAAGATAAATTACAACTAAACAAAAACACTTACGAATTAAGTTACGGTAATCAAAGTATCACGCTAGGAGCCAAAGAATTCCAAATAATGGAATATCTCATGCAAAACCAAGGCAAAATTATCCCCAAAAACCATATTCAAGATAAAATATGGGGATATGATTGTGACAGTGAATACAACAATGTGGAGGTTTATATATCTTTTTTACGCAAAAAGTTACTAGCAATACACACCAATGTCCAAATCAAATCTGTTCGTGGGGTTGGATATAAATTGGAGGTGGATAACGATGGAAGTGATTAAACGTCTAAGGTTATTTATAATGTTAGTCACTATGGGTATACTAGCTCTAGTATTTCTTGGCATTTTCCTTGGCATAGCGATTTATCTCCATTATTCAGAAGAACGTGAAGCATACAGCCAATTAAGTAATAGAGAGTTGCAATTCGGCGATTACAACAACGAAGACAGCACTGTATCTTCTCCTCCATTACACGCTGGTTGGGACCAAACAGTATTTGAAGAGGCAAGAAGCTTTGCAGTGCTCCTTGACAATGATAATAATATTATAGCATTTGATTATAATACTACTCTATTTGATGAAAATACTGTTAGGACAGTGCTAGAATACGCACTAAGTAGTGATGCAGACAACGGTAAAAATGGTAATATGTATTATATGTTTCGCCCATACGAAAACAATATTGCCCTAGTAGCTGTAGATAGATCAATTGAAATCTCTATTACTGATAGAGTAATCCTTTTGGTTTTGATACTGATATTATCAGCGCTAGCTTTCTTAGCAATACTAATATGGTGGCTATCATTTTATGTCGTACAACCAGTAGCAAATGCATTTAAGAAACAGGAGCGTTTTATCGCTGATGCCAGTCACGAATTAAAGACACCTCTAACAATCATGTCCGCTAATGCGTCACTATTGGAGAGTGAACAAGAAAAGCCAAATGAATGGGTACAAAGCATACAAGACCAAACAAAACGAATGTCTGATTTGATAAATGAAATGCTTGAGTTATCAAAACTAAATGAAAAAAAGACCAACATTGTTAATAACAAATTTAATTTGAGTGAGCTTTTAAATAATTGTGTGCTTTCATTTGAAGCTGTAGCATACGAATCAGGGAAGAAACTAGAAACAAATATACCAGCGAATATAGAGTGCTATTCGGACGAAGCTGGTATAAAAAAGATAGTATCTGTATTATTGGATAATGCAATAAAATACTCTAATACAAATGGTACAATAAAACTAAGCCTAGAAAACCAAAATAATAAAAACACTATCACGGTATACAACACAGGTTGCAATATAGATGAAAATGACAAAAATAAAATTTTTGAAAGGTTCTATAGAGGGGATAGTTCGAGAAACAGAAGCACTGGAGGATTTGGGTTGGGATTGGCAATCACAAAATCTATTGCTGATAATCACAAATGGAAACTCACTGTAGATTGTAAAAAATCTAAATACACTAGTTTTTCTCTCACTTTTTAGCCCTTAGCCAATAAAACCACCATTTTTGTAATAAAATTCTTCGCAAAATAGTGCATAGTACTAATATACTATGCACTATAAAATTTCTAAAGTTATTGATTTCACATTAAAAAAGGCTTGGTAACCCTACCAAGTCTTTTCTATATGTATATGACTAATGATTTATATACAAAGTCATACAGTTGTATAAATTAATAAAATCATCTACGCTCAAGCACTCTGCCCTAACCCCTGGCGATATATTTGCTTTCTTGCAACATTGCTCAACAACTTCTCTTGATAATTGATAAGTTTGCAACAAATTATTTGATAAAGTTTTTCGCCTCATAGAGAAACAATTACGAATAAATTTGCTAACACCTGCAATATTAATGCCCTCACGCCTGTTAATATCCAGATGTACCACCGCTGAATCCACCTTTGGCACTGGAGTGAATAAATTTTTGTTTACTTTACGAGTTATCTTTGCTGTCCCATACAACTTAAGAATAGGAGTAATAGCGCCATAATCTTTTGTATTTGGGCTGGCTATAATTCTATCTGCAACCTCCTGTTGTACCATAATGGTAATACTCTCAATGTCGAGACTGGACTCTAATAAATAGAAAATTATAGGTGTTGTAATGTAGTATGGCAAATTGGCAACCACCTTGAATGATTTATTGTCAAACCAATCTGTAATAGAGTCAAATGGTACCTTGAGAATATCATCAAATACCAACTTAAAATTGTGAAATTTTGTCATAAGTGGCGACAAAAAACATGATAATGTTTTGTCAATCTCTACAGCTACTACCCTACCTGTTCCCACGCTCTGACACAGCACCTCAGTAAGAGCACCTGCTCCAGCACCAATTTCCAGGACATAATCCCCATTAACAATCCCCGCATCTGATACAATTGCATTTAAAAGATTTTTATCTTTCAAAAAATTTTGACCCAAGTTATGTTTAAAACGAAAAGTCCGATTTTTATCCTTTTCTATATTATTCATTATTTGTCCTCAGCTTTTTAAAGAAATTATAAGCGTTTTGAGTGGTATGTTCTATTACTTTTTCCACCCGCATTTGCTTTATCTCTGCAACCGCATCTGCGACGTATTGAACAAACTTGGGTTCATTGATTTTTTGTTGTGTATGTGCATTGTGTGGTACTAAATATGGCGAATCTGTCTCCAACATTAAACGCTCTATCGGTATAAACCGCACAGCATCTATTAGTTTTGCTTTTTTATACGTAACTAATCCAGTGACCGAGATACTAAAACCTAAATCTAATATCTCTCTAGCAAGATTTTCATCACCATCAAAGCAATGTATCACTCCTGCAGGTACCAAATCTCGATTGGTACGAATAAACTCAAGAAAATCTGCCCAAGCATCACGAACATGAAAAATCACAGGCATTTTATGATATTTTGCTATGTTTAGTTGTTGTAATAATATTTGTCTTTGCTCACTTGCGTTATGCTCAGGATAATGATAATCCAACCCCACTTCACCAATTGCGACTATTTTGGGGTTATCTATATTATCTTCTATAAAACTCCTAACACCAGCATCCCAACAATGGCTATCATTGGGATGTATCCCCAATGCACCATATACATTATCAAAATTGTTAACTACCTCAAGAGTTTTGTGATTGGATATAAAATCATAGCTAGGACAAACCACTGCCTCTAGACCATCTTCATAAAAATCTCTAACTATCTGCTCAGTCCTTCCAAATAATTCCTCCGAGCAAAGATGAGCATGCGTATCTATTAACATCGTACCAAATTCCCCACAATTTAATTAAATTTAAAAATATTATCAAAACAAAATTTTGTAATCACTAAAATCATAAAAACATAATATTATGCCTCAAACATTAAACAAACTACTACTAATCTAGTATAACTAATTTAAATCAAATAGTAAAGTTGTATCATACAAGTATTTTAAATTTCATACATTATGCTATGAGAAAAATTTGGTTTGTAATGATGCTGTGTAGCATGGTAGCATTATGTTTTGTTGACCCAGAAGGTAGTATCAACAGTATGATGACAGCTGGAGGTAATGCTGTCAGTCTAAGTATCAAATTAATTGGTGTATATGCCATATGGTTGGGTATTATTAAATTAGTGGAATTGACTGGACTAAACCACAAAATAGCCAACTTATTGTCACCAGTAATAGATTGGTTATTTGGTAAAACAGACAAACAGACAAAAAACTATATTGCACTAAATATGTCAGCAAATATGCTAGGCATGGGGAATGCGTGCACCCCTATGGGCATCAAGGCTATGCAAGGTCTGGACAGACAAAATAATTCAAAAACTGCCAGTACTGCAATGATTATGCTAATTGTCATAAATGCAACCAGTATACAATTACTCCCCACTACTATCATTGGACTAAGAGCGACATATGGGAGCACTAGTAGTAGTGATATTATCATACCCACATTGATAGCCACTGCTGTATCAACCATACTTGGTGTAGTATTGGTAAAACTATGTGCAAAAATCAAAGATAAACTAGGGAAAAATCATGACTGTTAGCGCATTAATCACACCAATATTGATAATTTTATTATTGATATATTGTGCAAAAAAGCGAGTAAATGCATATCAAGGTTTTATCAATGGAGCCAAAGAGGCGGTGCCTCTTAGTTTATCTATTTTCCCATTTTTGGTAGCCATCTTTTTGGTCGTAGAATTATTTAAAGTAAGTGGCTTGACTACCTATCTTAGCAATATTTTAGCGCCAATATTTAATTGTATAGGAATACCTAGTGAATTATGTGAATTAGTGTTGATTAGACCATTTAGTGGTAGTGGTGGATTAGCTGTAATGGAGACCATTTTTGACACCTATGGTGCCGATAGTTACATAGCACGAGCTGGTAGTGTGATAATGGGTAGTAGTGAAACTGTTTTTTATGTTGCCACTGTCTATTTTGCTCAAGCAAAAGCAGAAAGGTTGCTCTATGCAGTGCCAGTGGCGCTAGTAGCTTGCCTTGCTAGTGCGATTGTGGCATGTCAAATAGTAAAAATTATGTAAGAGCAAACTAAATTACTAGTTTGCTCTTACATTACAGATTCACTAATTATATACATAGTTTAATTTAAAATATTCATGTAAACGAGTTTAGATGGCGATAAAATACAACAAGTTATCATTATAAACAAACTTTATTTCTTATTCAACATATTATACACATCACTTTTTTTTAGTTGCCTATCCTTTGCGACCATCTTAATAGCATTCATTTTGCTTTCTCCTTGCTCTAAGTAATGGTCCAAATGCTCCTCTAGAGTCAAATCGTTAAGCGGGCTTTTTGCAATCTCGTTTTTAACCAAAATCACATATTCACCTCGAGGCTCTGGTATATCCAACTCACCCAACTTGCCTGTAAAAAACTTTTCAAATTTTTTAGTAAGCTCATTGGCTACAACAACAGTTTTTTCTCCTAACGTATTATATAAATATTCCAAATCATTATTAATTTCATGTACGGCAGAATAAAAAACAAGTACGCTATCTGTATGAATGTATTGTCCTAATAACTTATCCCTATCTATTAGTTTGGGTGGCAAAAATCCAATAAAACAGAACCTGTCGCTATCAAGGCCACTCCCAGCAAAAGCGGTTATCACGGCACTAACTCCAGGTATGATAGTATACTGAAACCCACCTACTATTAATTCTCGTATCAAGACACTACCTGGGTCACTAATCATTGGCATACCAGCATCGCTGATCACTGCTATATTCTTACCTTGTCGTAGATAATCTAAAATCTTTTGACTAGTTTTTGCCTCATTAAATTTATGGTAACTTATGGTTGGCTTGTGTATATTGTAATGCTGTAAAAGTATAGAAGAATGTCGAGTATCCTCACATGCAATTATATCCACCTCACTCAACACCTGTATAGCACGATAAGTAATATCGCCTAAATTGCCTATAGGAGTACCTACAAAATAAACTTTGCCATTCATAAATTATTTAGATATCCTCCCCCGCTAATTCCTTTAATGAATATTCTTTGATACATTCCTCATCATCTTTTACAAATTTAATTGCCACAGTTTCCCTAAACAAATCTTGATGCACGACTATACCTCTACCAAAACCCGTAATAATCTCACTATCTAATGCTGGTAACGCATCGTGAACCTTACGGTAGTCATCGTATTCATATTGCAAACAACACATTAATTTGTCACAAACGCCATTAATTTTGCTAGGATTTAGTGACATATTCTGTAATTTTGCCATTTTGATACTTACCTGGCTACTATCTCCCAAAAAACGTCTACAACACAATTCTTGACCACATGGTCCACAACCTCCCATTATGGAGGCTGCCTCCCTCTCTCCAATCTGTCGCATCTCCACTCTTGTGTGGAACATTCCCGCCAAATCTTTGACCAATGCCCTAAAATCAACTCTTTCAGTAGCGGTGTAAACCACTAACAAGCGTTTACCATCTATTGACATTGTGACACTAATCAACTTCATATCTAGGTTGTATTGACCAACCTTTTGTTTCACTTTTTGCTTGTATTCTGCTGATTTAGCAGCATACTCCTCAGCTTTTGCGCAGTCTGCCTCAGTAGCCAACCTAGATATCTTACGCAACTCCACTGTGATAGTTTGCATATCAACAGGGTTGGACAAAACTTTTGCCATTTCGATACAGTTATCAGCATCTATAATTACTCTAGAGCCTTTTTTCACACCAGTAACGCCACTAATATCAGCCAAACACTGCCGTCCGCCGTTTTCTAACTCTATCTTAACTACATTGGGCATTTGTGCCTTACCTCCAAAATTCCTAATAAAAATGAATCTACCATTGCATTAAAATTGCAATTCCTATCAAATTTTTCTATCAACTTAATCGCATCACTAACCATACCTAATATTGCATCAACACTAAAATCTCCACAGATACGCAATAATTCATCCATGTGTGTACTACTATATATTAGATCACGCCTACCAATACGAATATAGTTAACATCTTGTAAGATCTTGAGATATATACTGATAATATCCAAAAACTCATTTTTTTTATCATACAGTTTTGATGAATACATCAAAGTTTGACTAGAGTTACGATAATTAAGCAATATATCAAAAATCAAATCTACATTACCCTTGAAATCTGTCTGCTTTAAAAAATGCTCCGCCTGAGATAACGAACCACCACAAAAAGCAATAGCTTCCTCTTTGTTGACGTTGTCACTAGGCAATAATTTATCTAATTCGTCTTCGCTCAGGTTGGGTAAATAAATCTTGCGGCATCTAGATTTTACCGTCTGTAGTACTTGATTTTCGTTGGATACCTTTAGTATAAAGTAAACATCTTTTGGGGGCTCTTCCAAAGACTTGAGTAGTTTGTTTTGCATAAGCATATCCATACTGGATACATTTGATAGTACAAAAACTTTTTTGTCCGCCTCATAAGGCAACTCTAAAATACCATTGACTATTTGAGACAACTCATCGCTCTTTATAACATCATCTTGCTTTGGATACTCTAGGATATCTACCAAATTATGATGCAGAACCTTTTGACAATTATTACACTTGCCACAGGGCTTGTTAGTATCAGAGCAAAATAATGTCATACACATCATCTCGGCATAATCATCTAATTGGCTCTGATCTGGACTAATTAACATAATACTATGTATAGGTTTACCATTCACCAATTCAGCGTACAGGGGTGTTTTCTTGAATATTTCTAAACTGCGCATACTTTTCCTCAAATTTATCAATTATTTCACCAGCAACTACATCTTGATCATTATCACTATCAATTATAATATACCTATCACTATTATTGCGAGCAATAATATCAAAACCATTTTTTACTCTATTGTGGAAATCTAGTGATTCCAACTCAATAGCATCATTTTGCTCTGCTCCACCCTTTCGCCTAAACGCTACTCGTGGCTCAATACGGAGATAAAAAGTTAAGTCTGGAGTAAGACCATTGGTAGCAAAATTATTTAACCTATTTATCAACTGTATATCCAAACCTCTGCCATAACCTTGATAAGCTGTAGTAGAGTCATAGAATCTATCAAGTACTACTATTTTACCACTTTCCAGAGCTGGTCTCAATACCTTTTGACAGATTTCAGCTCTAGCAGCCTCAAACAGCAATAATTCACACTCAGGAGTTTTGTCAATATATCGTGAATCCTTTACCAAGTCTCTAATTGCCTCAGACAACTTCGTCCCACCTGGCTCTCTAGTATGTAAAACATCAAAGCCTTGCTTTACTAAATATTCACAAAACATTTGACTGTGTGTAGATTTTCCGCAACCTTCGCCACCCTCAAAAGTTATCAAAAATCCTTTTTTGCTCATGCCCTAATCCTCCAATATCAAAAAAGATTTTAGCACAAAGCACGCAATTTGTAAACCGCTTAACTCCAGTTGCAATAAAATGGCATAGCGCAAATTGGTACTAGAAAATAAATTAATAAATTGTGACAAAATTTAAAAAATTATATAAATTCAAAGGCTTATAAAAAAATTCAAAAGTATAACACAGTTTTGATTAAATTGTATTTTTTTATTGACAAAAGATAGTATATATGCTAATATCTTAAATATATCCGCACATATGGCGGCGTAGCTTAGTTGGTTATAGCGATCGGTTCATACCCGATAGGTCGGTGGTTCGAATCCACTCGCCGCTACCATATTTATGGCCCCTTGGTCAAGCGGTTAAGACATCACCCTTTCACGGTGGTAACACGGGTTCGAGTCCCGTAGGGGTCACCAGTGTTCCAGTACTTGAACCGTTTGGGGTTCATAATGAAATTTAAAAGTCCTTGATAAAGGACTTTTTTGTTTTCAAATTTTGTTTTTATAAAGTCGGAAATACCCAATATGAATTTATACTAAAAGAAATATAAAAAACATGCCTACTCTTGGCATGTTTTTTACTAACTATATATATCCTTGTATGCATCAGGATAATAAACTATGCTAGCCTCACTCTTGAGAGTCTCGATCAACTTTTGTTCGTGATTGCTATAAGTATCTAAGGTAATACTTTCTATTATCTTATCTAACATAGTCTTGTTGCTTAAATAAGACAACAAAGTAGAATCTAATTTTAATAGTAATGCATCATTACCTAGATTTGGTCCAAACGATGTGTACTCGCCCAAGTACATTATGATGTGGTACCCGTATTGTGTCTCAACTAAATCTGTAATATCTCCTGCAACACCACTAGAGCGCAACTCTCTACTAGCACTGGCAAACTCTGGTACCATATTATCATCAGTAGAATTGATAGGGATATTCATATCGTTTTCTGTCCCGAGAGATGCTGTGTCTGTACTATACTCATATGACATATCACGGAATATCTCAAAACGTTGTTGTAAACTTGTTGCCTTGTCCAACTTATCAGTTAATTCATTTAATACAGAAATTGCACGAGCCTTGGCATTATCCTTGATAACCTGTACAAGATCATTATACTCCGACCTAGTAATCTCCATATTGCTCAACTGGGTAGCATACCCCTCCATGGTCTCATTCTCTTCGTCAGTATATCCTACCAACAAATGTGTTACTCTAAACCAACCGCTGTTATTCATCTCGTAATATACTGTAGTACTAGTATCTTGTTTTGCGGTTACATAAGCATCAGGGTTTGCATCATATTGCTCTTTTTGTGCCTCAAATAACTCTTTGTATTTTGTAATCACCATATCTGCAGTGATAGATACACGACTCTCAAAATTCTCTTGGAAAGCAGTCAAGACTGCATTCTCATAATAAATTTTGTAAACACGCTCAACTTCACGCATAAAAACATTTTCGGTAACTTTGTCTAGATTCTTACCATCTTCGGCACGAATCAAGTCATCTATAAAATCTGCCATAGCGTCATCACTGTAACTGGTCTTATTATCAGCATAAATCGGATCAATCTTACTGTCTGTGTAGTTCCAATAATATTTACGGAAATTATCGTATATATCTTTTGCTTTTTGTGCCTCGGTTAAATCCTCATCAGTAGTATCATAAGGGGCAATAGACTCATTCTCCACCGTTACATCATCTATAATCTTTTCCAGCGTATACTTGCCATTAACCGATACCAGCCTATATGTTGACTCATATGCAGTATAAGTAGTGTCCTCCTCTGCAGTATCCTCACTAGATGTATCATCAGCAGGCAAACCAGCATCAGTACGCAAAGTATCCTCTATAGTAGATATCTGCTCATTCAAGTACTCATACACAGAACGCCAGATATCATTAGTCTGCTTGGTAGTCAACTCCACATAATCTGTACCGCTACGCTCAGGGTCGGTCAAATAATCCACTAGTAATGAGCGACTAACCAACAAGTCCAATGTAGACTCCACACCCTCTCGAGTAGCTGTCTCTCCATTATCAAATTGTGAATATCCATAACTAGAGTATGCATTCAGCAACTCCTCTTTGGTAATATTCTTTGTATTATTAATTGAGGCCACAGGCTCACTCAGATACTTTGCAGTATTTAAAACAAACAAATCACAACCTGCAAACATTGGTATCATACACAAACAAAGAGCCAATGCCAATACGGAAATTTTACTAAAAACTTTCACAAAAATACTCTCCCCACAAAATCTAGTTATGAGCAATTATACAACAAAACACCGAAACGGTCAATCTTTTGAAGATACAAAATTCACTCAATTCAAAAAATTAACGACTCTCCAAAATCTGTCTTTTTTGTCAGTTATTTGCATATCAAATATTGCCCAATTATCTTTTTTATATACTTTGATATCACTGCCACTAGGAACCTTTGACAACATTTCGTCTAAATGTGCTTGATTATCCAAAGCGACATACAATATAACTTTTTTGCTTGTGACTATAGCACGCTCTATCCCATTACTTACACAACATGACTTGAGTAGTGCTACTCTGCATAATCCATCAACAGGTTCTGGCACAACTCCCCAACGATCTTTTATATTATCCACCACATTATGATAATCATTTTTATTAGATATGCTAGCAATCATTGCATACAATTCCATACGCTCAGTATCTTCATTGCAAAAATTTTTTGGTATTGATGCATTCCAGTCGACCTCTAGTTTTACACTACGGCAAATATTCACTGGCTCACCACGCAACTCACCTATCTCGCTATCCAATAGTTTGCAATACATATCGTAACCGACTTTTTCCATTTGTCCATGTTGCTCACCACCAAGCAAATTCCCAGCACCTCGCATTTCCAAGTCTCGCATTGCTATCTTGAAACCACTACCTAATTGTGTAAATTCTAACAATGTAGATAATCTAAGATAAGAGGTATCACTCAAGCTTGCCTCATCGGGATAAGTAAAATATGCCCAAGCCAATTTATCACTACGACCTACACGACCACGCAATTGATATAATTGTGATAGTCCAAATAAACCTGCATTAACTACAAATATAGTATTTGCATTGGGTAAATCAATACCGTTTTCTATCAAACTGGTAGCCACTAAGACATCAACCTCACCTCTATATACGCTCATCATGATACTTTCCAACTTGTCTCTATTCATCTGCCCATGAGCCACTCCCACACGCACATCACTACCGAGAATTTTAATAATCTTGCTAGCAAACTCATCTATGCTATCAACTCTAGGATATACTATCAGCACTTGACCTTTCCTATCCAATTCCCGCTCAATTGCAGTAATCAGTAATGTATTACTGTACTGTGCGACCACTGTTTGTACTGGCATACGGTCTTGCGGAGGAGTCTCTATAACCGATATATCTCTAATACCAACCAAGGACATATGTAGCGTACGTGGTATTGGAGTGGCACTTAGTGTGAGTACATGTACATTCTTTTTTATATTTTTTATTTTTTCTTTGTCCCCAACACCAAAACGTTGCTCCTCATCAAGTATTAACAATCCGAGATTAAAAAAACTAACATCTTTGCTTAGCAAACGATGAGTTCCACATATGATATTTACTTGCCCACTTGATAATTCTTGAATAATCTTGTTTTGCTCTGCTTTTGTTTTGAATCTATTAAGGCACCTTACCTCTATACCAAAATTGCTAAGTCTAGCTCTAAACGTATTATAATGTTGCTCACTCAAAATTGTAGTTGGCGCTAATATTGCCACCTGATAACCACACATAGCAGCTATAAAAGCCGCTCGCAACGCTACCTCTGTTTTGCCATACCCAACATCGCCAACGACTAATCTATCCATTATCTTACCGCTCGCTAAATCTTTACGAATGTCTTGAATGGCACGCTCTTGGTCCCTAGTCAACTCATAGCGAAAACTGCCGTCTATCTCTCTATACAAGTCCTCAGATACACTCAGTTTGATTCCCTTTGATTGTTCTCTTTCTCGATAGAGAGTCAACAAATCAAAAGCTAATTTTTTGATATGGCTTTTGACTTTTTGCTTAATTTTCTCAAACTGAGCACCACCTATTTCATTTAATGGAGGTGCCTTGTCTGCCCCTATGTACCGACTCAACATATCCATTTGCTCAGTAGGAACATATAGTTTAGCATTGTTTTTGTAACTAATGACCAAATAATCACGTACAGCGTTATTTACGGTAAGTTGAGTAATCCCCTCGCATACTCCTATACCATGTACATCATGCACTACATACTCACCAACTGCTGGTATAGTAAACGCCTCTTGGAGTGGCTTGCCAGTAATGCTAGATGTTTTACGCTTGGCTTTGCGCATTCTAATTTGCTCACTACCAAGAACCACTAGTTTTGCCTCTACCAAACCTATCCCATTGAGAATTGTGGATTGAGCTATATTAATGAAATTTGATTTTATATCATTTTCATTATTGCAGATATTAGCACTCATTCCTAGTTTGGACAATACATTTTGCATTTGCACACTGTCATTATCATCAGCACTAGACAAAATGACAATATAACCACTAGCAAGCAATCTCTCTAGCTCTTTACTGGGCTCTTGCCAATTACCAGCTATAACGGGTAAAGGAATAGTGTCGATACTATAAACCGCTTGTGGAGCAAAAAACTTGTTAGCGGTCATTATGGATTGATAAGAAACCTTGCAGTACTTATCTAATAAAATTTTTATATCCTCAAAATCAACTATTAAATCTCTATGTTTTGCGAATAATTGTCCAATTTTTATGCTGTCATTAATAGTTTTTTGAATAATATCTTGATAGTCTAATATGCTATTGTAAATTTGCTTTGGCTGATCAATATAAATAGTAAAATCATCTAAATAATCCAAGATACTGCAACCATTACACCACGCACTCAAAAAGCCCCAACTAGACAAAGGTATACTATATTGTAGTTGCTCAAGCACCCTAGCACACTCATTAATATTTCTCAGATATTCATTTGGTAACTCAGCCTTGCTCGCTTGTTTTGATGCCAGAGATATACTATTTTGAATCTCTTTAATCAATGTAGGAATGTCATAACCATCAATACTGTATCCATTAGGACATATTTGCAAACTATCTACCTCTTGGACCGCATATTGAGATAATACATTGAAACTGTTTATTTTTTCTATAACAGTATCAAAATAATATACTCTAAATGGCAGTTTTTCATTGATTGGGAATATATCAACCACCTCGCCACGGCGAGCAAACTGTCCACCAGTCTCCACTTGGGATACTCGCACATAACCAGCCAATGTCAACATTTTAACCAACTCATCTGGATCAATGTCCTCATCTTTTTTTATTGTTATGATGCTCTTTTTAAAAACATCTATTGGTACAAATTTTTCACACAATACTTCGCCATTAATAACTAATGCGTCCGCATTGTTATTGACTAAAGCAAAAAGACTAGCTTGCCTCTGTCGTTGTGAATTACCAAATTCTTTGGTATGAAATGTAAAATTGGTATTAGCACTAGTAATTGAAACAACCCTTCTACCTAATTTAGTTAAATTCTCGGTAATTTCATCACAATTCTCAGGACTTGATGTAATATATAAAATCTTCCTTGAATCTAGACCACTAAAATACGTGCGCTCACCTATACCCAAACCAAAAACGCTCACTGATTGTCGTGAGCGAACACTATCAAAAAATTGTGTAATAGTCGAGGATTGGCGTAAAAACTTTTGTAAAGAAATCATTAAACTGTAGTAACTACCTTTTTGCCTTGTACAAAATCAATCGCATAGTCGGCAGCTTTTTCCATACCGACTTTTACCAACTTAGCCTTGTCCTCACTCATTTTTGTTAACACATAATCAGCCAAATCTTGCCCATCTGCAGGCGCTCCCACTCCTACACGAATACGAGCAAAATTATGCGAGCCTAGTCGCAAACAAATATTCTTGAGACCATTATGTGTGCCACCAGTCCCAGATAAGCGAGTGCGTATCAACCCAGGCGTCAACTCAATATCATCTAAAATGACTACTATGTCTGACAAATCTATCTTGAACATTTCGACATACTGAAACACACTATCACCACTATTATTCATAAAAGTCTGAGGCTTTATCAACATTACTTTTTCGCTACCTATAATAGCCTCAGCGTATAATGCATTCTTTTTTTTCTTTTTAAACTGTACAACATATCGCTCAGCTATTATATCAACCACGCCAAAGCCTACATTGTGTGGCGTACCAACATATTGATTACCTGGATTGCCTAGACCTACAATTAATTTCATACACACTTCACCTTTTTATTTTTTTACTATCCCATTATCTACTACGCTAAAAGGAGTCAATTCACTACCTTTTGCTATATCACTCTTAATTATTACACTATTTCGCAATGTACTATTTTGCCCAATCTTACTATCTACGATAACATTGCCAGTATACAAAACAACCCCATCTAATATCACACTAGCACCCTCTATAGTATTATTGGGGTAAATTATTACATCGTTACCAATGACAACATCAGCATCTATAGAGACAGAGCCTCTATCAATTATTTGCACGCCTTGCCTTAAATGATAATCAATTATACGAGCCTTGAGCATTTGCGATATCTGCTCCAATGTGTCCATATTACGTGCAATCAAAAACTCATCTTTGTCTACCAAATTGGGGTATGTCGTACTGTAAAGGCGCTCGGCTGTCCTAATATAATCAGTAACGAATATATATCCTCTCTCTAATTTACAAACATTTAGTCGCTTTGTTTGCACATAATCCAATACTGACAAGAATGTTTTTCGTTGAAAAAGCGGAGTATCAGCATAAAACACTGCGGTATATTTTTTGTCACTAAGGTATGGTCGTATCGTCTGTAATATATCCGCCCCCTCAGTATAGTTTATCTCCATTATTGGACATTTATCAAACGCTAAACATACCCATTGCTTAACGCTCTTACCCCACAACTTTAAATCAAAACTAGGTATAGTAGTATTAAATCCCAAATGATGCTGTTTCAAAATAATTACGCCGACATCATTATCTATTGGCTCTTTTGTCACACGTTGCCACAATGTATCAATATCAATAGCTAGATCATTTTCCTTCTCCAAAATCAAAGCCATAATAACCTCCTACAACTATTTTTGACGCCTTTTGGCAAAAAAATCACTCAAGATTTGCCCACATTCCTTTGCCAATACACCACCTACCACATCTGCACGATGATTAAACCGACTATCAACTGGCAGGTTGTACAAAGTACCACAACAGCCGGCTTTTGGATCATAGGCACCAAATACTATTCTGCCAACTCTTGCATTTATACAGGCGCCAGCACACATGGGACAGGGCTCTAATGTCACATATAATGTGCAATCATTTAGTCTCCAATCTCCTAGCACTTGCATAGTCTCCTGCAAAGCCACAATCTCTGCATGCAATATTGTATTGTGATGCATTACTTTTTGATTATAGCCACGAGCAATTATCTTACCATCTCGTACCACAACGGCACCAATAGGCACCTCATCTCTCTCCATAGCCTTTTTAGCCTCAACCAAAGCCTCTAACATAAAGTCATCATCATTAATCCCAGGCAAAGTACTCCCCCAGTATGTGTATTACTGTTAATTATAATAAATATATCTCAAAAGTGCAAGTAAATTTTGTACCACAAATCTATTTTGTACCCAAATTGTAGGCAACTCTCGCTTGCTTATAGGGTGAGTTAGCGAATCACTACCAACCTCAATAGTAAACGCTGGAATATGATATTTTTTGATACACCAATCTTTGTATCCTCCTGTACTCAGTCGCATAGGTGCTATAGGATACCCCGTCCATTGCGACAACTCTTGTGCAATTATTCGGTCCCTATCCATATTGGCACCCTGCTGATAAAATTGGTAATAAATAACCTCACCTTTGCAATGGTAACTCACTGTAGAATCGGGACGAATCTTTTCGGTAAAACGCATTAAGTGTCGTGTCTCAAGTTCGCTCCCAGCATACTCACCTATATAATTGGCACTACCTCTTGTCAAAGTGTTTTGTATTCCTAATCCCCATAAAGCGGGGAAATTAACATTCAAATCTACACCTCTAACATTTGCCTTCCACAACGAAAAATCTTTTGCATTATTGATAGAGATTAATTCGTCACGAAACTTTTGCTCTCTCACACTTTTGAGTCCATCTAGGCACAATGCAACCCCATCAGGGTTTGCAATTGGTATAAAAAATATTGTGCCAACAAATTTTTTTGTAACGCACTCAGCTATTTGCTTGAGCGCTAAATAACTAGTAATATGTTCTCGAGCATGTATTGCATACTGTACCAAAATATATGGTCTACCACTTCCCACAATTACACACCAAATATCTCTACCTAAATAAGTTTTCCCTATACTGCATACTCTTGCTCCCATATTACGAAAAGTTAAAACATCATGCTCCAAATTATCAAACTGCATATTCCCCTCCATAAATAATGTAATATGCTATCAATTGGTCTGGAGTGACACGAGAATAAAACAAAAAGAGTGCCTATATGACACCCCACAAAAAAGTCATTAAAGTTACAACCGTACCAAGGAAAATACTACAATAGTAAAATAGATAATCAATATTGTGCTTTGGTTTATCCGGAGTAATGCCCTCACCCACCAGTATAGACACTGGACTGCGTTTTGACATTATCTCCATATACTGAGTCTCTGTCAAGTGCGCATTAGCTATCTTTTGCTTTGTATCCATCAAAACGGTCTCCTGATATAGACTTAATTTTGATTTTTCACTCATATTATCAAAATCTTTTTTCATCTCATCATTTGGTAAATTTTTGCGCAAATTAGTCTTGAAGTCTGCGTATTGCCTCTTTTTGCTCTCACCATATAACTTAACTATCAGTAATCCTAATATGAATACAACTAG
This sequence comes from uncultured Clostridia bacterium, assembly GCA_944383355.1. Classification (GTDB taxonomy): domain Bacteria; phylum Bacillota; class Clostridia; order Christensenellales; family UBA1242; genus RUG666. Next base: position 39,711 of record CALWPF010000005.1, on the reverse strand, counting down.
ACACAAAATCAAGAAACTAACTATGAATATAACAAACATATTGCTGTTATTTAGGTAATCAAAAATAGAATTCATCAGTCCACCACCAAACCAATCATATGCAGTAGCATAACTCAGATAAGTGCTGATTGAATTGTTGATAAAATGAACAATCATAGCGGGCCAAATACTCCGAGTTATTACAGTAATCATACCAAGAATTATACCCACTACAAAAGCATAACCCACCTTGGTAATACTCAAGTGCATCAAAGCAAATAATAGTGCTGTCAACACTACCGAACGCCATACTCCATTTGCTTTTGTGCTAGACAACACCATGCCTCGATGCGCAAACTCCTCACAAAAACCTGGCAACACTCCTACAAAAATAATGCCCAACAAACAAGATAACCATGGGGTCTCATCTACAGCTCCAGAGCCAGAGCCCCCAGTAGCGACAGGATAACCAAGCATCTGTATCAAACCTGACCAAAATGAAGAAACAAATACTACCAAAATATACACAAAAAAGCCGATTAAAACTGAATATAGTATGGTTTTGGCACCAACTCTTTTGAAACCAAAGTCACTAAACAATTGCTTATAAGGTTTTTTTGCCAAAAATTTAAACAAAAATAAAGGCAAGCAAATCATTAGCCCAAGTTGAATGATAATGGTAAAAATATACTCAGTGGTAGCTGATTGACTGTCCCCTAGTAACTCATACTGACTAATTATCCTCACACCGACAAAAAGGCACATTATAACAAAATATACCAATCCGCTATAAAAAACCGTCTTATCTTGAATATATCCTTTTTGCATCAATTATCCTCTCAATACTATTCTAATTAATTAAACGCCAAAACTGGTAATCAAATCGATCAGTAATAGCAACACTCCCACAGCAATAGTAGCAATTAGCATATTGCGGGTCTTTTTATCCATAACCTCAGTATATGGCTCTGGCTTGCCATCTACCATAACAAATTTTTTGTCGTCACTAGAATTGCTCTCATTAATATTGGAATCGCCCTGTACTATAGTATCCGCACCAGAGTTTTGCGAAATTGCATCTTTTTTTTGTAATGTAAAACGATGCATTAGCCAGAAAATTAAAATCACAACTCCTACACCTATTACTGTAGACAACACAGCAATACCTACATCACCCCAACCAGCACTAGCAGTAACAGCACTATCCACTCCATTTACACTATCAATATACATACTAACTACTACTAAACCATTATTAACGGCATGAATAATCATACCTAACCAAATAGAACCAGTCATATATACAATATAACCAATAACGACTCCAAGTATAAAAGTGTATGGTAATTGCTCCATACTAGTATGCATCAAAGCAAAAATAAGTGCACTCAACAATATACTTGCCCATTTGCCCATTCCTCTGAGGCCATTGAGAACTAACCCTCTAAATAATAACTCCTCACAAAACGCTGGAATAATAGCAACAGTAAGCAATGCTAATATCAAGTCACCAGCATTATTCAAAGGAATAGCCAATGAGCTAGTCATGTTATAATTGATAAGAACTAAAAACTGCTCCCACAGACTAATTAACGGCGAGAACAATAGTGGCAAAGCCAATCCAAGTACCACAGCAAACGCATAGTTTAGGTAATGAGTCTTTTGCTTGATACCACTGGCAACCACCCAATTAGTATTAGTTACCTTGTTGTATATAAAAAACGCAGCAACAAAAGATAACTCTACCAAGACATTAGTAATATAAACTACTGGAACCAACTGTAAAATTTCCTCGTTAGTTACTCCAGCAAGGCTCGCTACTATTGAGTAAATTATCACCAACACAAAAGAGATAATAATGGGAGTCAACAACCCCCACAGACCACCAAACACACCGTCATATTTGGTATAATTACTCCTGAGATTTCCATTTGCTTTTATTACCAATTTGTATTCCTCAACTTAAAATTTTATCCACACAACAGAATCATTAATGCACAATTCAAGTTTATGTTGATATTGTCAACTGTTTTTATAGTATATAATAAATTGAGTCACAAATCAACTCATTTATCAAAATCTTTAGTTAATACAGCAGTATTAGGCATTTTGTTCATTAGTAGTTTGATTGGTTTTTTGAACTTTATTATGTTTACTTTCTGTCCATAATACTATAAAATCCAAAGTTTTGTATACACAATACAAAACAATAACAATACCCAGTGCTACTAATATCATACCTAAATAATCAACAAAAATAGCAGACAACAAAGCCACAAACAAACAAGTTACAAGATTTCCTAACCCTATGCACAAAATGCTTTCAAAAAAACGCAACCCCAACAAACATGCAAGTATAGCACAACTCCAGACTCCAGTACCAGGGATTGGTAACGCACAAAATAAAAATACTGTCCATAATTTTACTTTTTTTGCATATTTTTCAACATTATTCATAGTACTATGCACATCATCAACAGTACTATGCACTGCACTTTTATTATGTTTTTTGCGCAAACTTTTACTTTTTTTTAGCTTTTTGGTAATCTTGCTTAGGAATTTTTGTAACAACGTATTTTCCAAAAAATTGAATATCCTATTCAACTTATGTGACTTGGACAATATTCTTTTTAATGGTACAAAACTAATCAATAATATTACAGCTACTAGTGTGGAACCCACAAACCCCAACAATCCCGACTGCCAGCCATTTAATGCACTATTACCCCACAAATCAGCAGACATACCCAGAGGGATAGCACCTCTACATTCTATAATAGGTAACATAGAACAAAATAACACAAAAATCCAAACGGCAGCAGGAGGTACAACCTGCACTATCACATCTTCTAACAATCAGCCTATCCTCCAATGATGTATTTATATTCAGCACTAATACAAAAATAGACTAAGAGCACCAAACTCTTAGTCTATATATCACATTTCTTCTGGACTAGATATTCCCAATATAGCCAAACCGTCATTCAATACATATTTTACAAAACGTGTGATAGTCAAATTCTTTTTTGTAGAAGCCTCATCATCAGATAATATCCTATTGTCATGATAGAACTTATTAAAATGCCCAGCTAACTCTATTAGATACCTCGCAATTACGCTTGGTTCTTTTTGCTGATATGCCTCAAGTAAAATATCCTGATATTTATTCAAGCAACCAACCAACTCCCAACTAGCATCACTGTCTATACCATAATTTGAGATGTCAGTTGTTAACACTGGAGCCTTCCTCAATACGCTAGCACATCGTGCGTGAGTATACATTAGATAAGGTCCAGTCTGCCCGTCAAAGTTAATTGCATCTTCCAATACAAATACACTATCTTTTGACATACCAGACTTTAATGCAGAAAATATTAATGCACCTAAACCAATTTGCTGAGCCTTGTCCACATCAAACGCTTTGTCAGGGCTACGCTCTTTTATGATATCGCATGCTTTTTGAGTAGCAACTGCTATTATATCTTTTGCCAAGGCTTGATTACCTTTCCTACTAGACAACTTACCGTCTGGCAAGCGCAATCTACCATTCACTAGGTGCAACAACTTATCTGCCCACCCATTCCCCATCAACTCAAGTATTTTAAATAATTGTGCAAAGTGTAATTTTTGCTCTACCCCTGTTATATAAATACATACATCAAAAGCATACTCACCATATCGATTGATAGCGGTGGCAATATCCCTAGTAAGATATAATGTAGTGCCATTTGACTGACGCACCACCGCCACTCCTAATCCATACTGCTCAAGGTCTACAACCAGTGCTCCTTGGCTCTCTTTTGCCAAGCCACTCGAGGTCAATTGTTGCAAAACATCATCTGTAAACTGAGAATAATATTGCTCTCCACGCCAGTCATCAAAAGAAAGTTTCAGAGGCTCAAATAGATTCTTCTTTACCTCTGCAATTGATAAATCTTTGAACCACTCAAACAATTCCATAACAAATGGATCATGTTCCTCCATTTTTTTGAAGGTATCTCTACACTCTTGTAATAGAGCCTCATCTTTTTCACATTCAGCATTTACTCTTATATATAATTCTTGTAGCGCCTCGATGCCTCGTTTTTGCACATCTTCTCTATTACCCCACTTAATATATGCGCAAACTAATTTACCAAACTGTGTACCATAATCTCCTAGATAATTTAATCTCTTTACCTCAAATCCTAACTTTTCGTACAATCTAGCAATGCACGCACCAATAACAGTGCTAGAAAAATGCCCTATATGAGGATTTTTTGCTACATTAACACTACTAAAGTCTATGCACACTATTTTACCATCACCAATATTCAGTGGTTTTAATTCTTTTGTCTCAGCAAAATTACTCAAAATTTTATCTGTTACAGTGGATTTGTTTAAATATATATTAACATAACCATTTACCACCTCGGCACGCTCAATCAATTCGTCATTTACTAGACTGCTAGCTATTTCACTCGCTATCTCATTAGGATTACGCCTCTGTGCCTTTGCAAAAGCAAAACAAGGCAACGCAAAATCTCCCATCTCAATACTTGGTGGAATAGTAAAAGATTGCACCAATTCATCAACAGTTACATTATCCAATTTTATTTTTTTTGCCAACTCTTGTCTAATATTCATAAACGTTCCCCAGTTATTAATTAATCATTATTACTTTTTGAAAACATATAATTTATTGATAGCTCTAGTACATGCTATATATAGATGACTTTGAGCAAACTCTCCATCAAAGAGTCCCCCATCTCTCAATACTATGGCTGTATCATACTCCAAACCTTTTGATAATGCCACTGGCACTATTTGAATTTGATTATCAATACTACTGCGACTATCCTGCACTAAGCCAATTCGGTGTGGTATCACCTGTGCTAGATTATCATATAAAGCCTTTGCATATTCTTTGTCGCCTACTATGATACCAACTGTAGCATTGGTTGGTACAACTTGCTCCAATATCTCAAATACTTGTTGAGATACCTGATTGATATCATCTGCTAGCGGTAATTCTTGCACAGGAAAACCAACCTTTAACCTAAAAGCATTGTGGTGATTTGCTTTTATTAGAGCATTGGTATACTCAACAATCTCCTCACTACTACGGTAAGATTTATCCAATGTATAATAAACTTTATCACCATGTAAAATATTTAGATTCACTATATCATGCAATGATTCCACCGCACCTACAGTAGTGCGTTGATAGTCATCACCAAATATACTAAACTGAGCGTGCGGGAATATTCGCATTAAAAAATCTATAAACAATTTGCTATACTCTTGTGCCTCGTCAATAAACACCTGCTTGATATCCATTTTAATCAGTAAATCAGCATATAATTCCCGCATAATACACAATAAAATAGCATCTTCGTACTTAATCTTTACTCCAAAATCTATACTTTCGTAGCCCAAGCTATTCATAAACAAGTTATAAACTAAATGCATGTCCACGGTAGTTGATAAATGCGACAACACCTCATCACTAATTGCCTGTACCAATTGTGGCTCTGTGATATTGGTTTCTTTACAAATATATTGCTTTATATTCTCTACCTTATCTAGTATTTTTGTACCAACATCATTGCGCAACATTTCATTGAGTGCGACTCTGGTAAAAACCTTTTTTCGCAACCTAAAACCTTGAGTAAAATGTAAACTTTTTTCATACTCAGTTAAAAAGTCTTGCATTTTTGAACGCATAGAATAATCTAATTTTTGCAAAGCAATATTGCGCTCCTCAGTAGACATTCCCTCAAATCTCGTGACAAACTCATCTATAGACTCTACTGGTACAGTCAATTTTAATAATCTACGCACAAATTTGGGGAAAGTAGCTGTACGAGTATTTTGCTCACCCAACTCAGGTAACACGCCTGCAATATGCCTCAAAAAAACCTCGTTGGGAGAAAATATAAGTATATTTGTAGACTTTAAATTTGGTAATCTATATAGCATATAAGCTATACGATGTAGGGCTACAGTAGTTTTGCCACTACCTACATAACCTTGTACTACTATCAAGTCACTCTTGAGATCACGAATAATTTGATTTTGCTCTTTTTGTATGGTACTAGCCACATTATGTAATTGAGCCGTATTGACTTTTGCTAGTATCTTTTGCAAAAACTCATCAAAAATATTCAAATCCACATCATATGCATCTAGTAATATACCATCTTGGATATCATATTGCCTTTTTAGAGTCACCTCACCAGACATGATTCCATTAGGTGCCGAGTATTGAGCCATACCCAAGCCATACTCATAAAACAGCTCACCTACTGGAGCTCTCCAATCAATAACATAGGTATCTCTACCATCGTCCACCCCTTGGAGCCCTAGATAAATTTTATTTTTACCCTCATTATCAACAAAGTCAACCCTAGCAAAATATGGTCTTGATTGAATTTTTTGCAAATGTTCAGCTAGTTCCAATTGCTCATTTGCAAAAAGCATAAAATCATCTATGCGCTTGTAAACTTCTTGCTTTTCATAACTATCAAGGTCTCTTGCACGATGTGTATATTGCTCTTTCATTTCCTCCACTATAGGGCGCCTTGACTGTATTGCATCATTTATTTGTTGCACTTTGGTAGCTATAGCGTTTTTTGTATGTTCCAAGTATTGTACTTCTTCTTGCCAATCTTGTGTGTCTTTTTGCATAAAAACCATCCTAAATTAATTTATGTAATTTTAACATATCCCCAAAAATAAGTAAAGGTTTGCACAAAATAATTTGACAAACCTTTATAAAAAGACTCAGTGTCTCTTACCCTTTCTGGTAACTATTGCTCTAGTAATGAGCTTTTGCAACTCTATAACTGGTATAATACTAAATGCCAAAGCAAATAGTATTAGCCATTGAGTAACGCTCAGTGGCGTCAGTCCAAATACATTAGCAACTGGAGCAATGCTCACAAGTACGATGTTAATTATTATCCCACCAACAAAAGTTAGCCAAAATACCCAGTTTGTAAAGAGATTTGTAGTAAAAATATTATGTGTGGTACGTAAATTAATAATGTGCATTAACTGGAATATACTCAATGCCACAAAAGCCATCGTAGTTGCCAACACATTATCATTAGTCATGTTGTAAACTATCACAAACAGAGCAATTATCAATGCAGTTTGCCATACAAATTGAGTTATCATAGTAGGCAATACGCCAACAAACAGCCCCTCTTTTTTATCACGAGGCGGTTGACGCATAATATCTTTTTCGCTCTTTTCTACACTGAGACTAATTGCAGGTAAAGTGTCTGTAACTAAATTGATAAATAATATTTGTAACGCACTTAGGAAAGTAAGCTCTGGCATAAACAGTGTAACTATCAATATGGTAGCAACCTCAACCAAATTAGTGCCAAACAAAAACTGAATTACCTTTTTAATATTTTGGTACGTCGTCCTACCCTCTCGCACTGCTGTGATAATAGTAGCAAAATTGTCATCAGTCAATACCATATCGGCTACCTCTTTTGTAACCTCGGTCCCATTGATCCCCATACCAACTCCAATATCTGCACGCTTGATACTTGGAGCATCGTTCACACCATCACCAGTCATCGCCACCACTTTATCAAGTGATTTCCATGTCTCAACTATCCTAACTTTATTCTCAGGACTCACTCTCGCATAGACTGACACTTTCTCTATTATATTACGGTATTCGGCATCATTTAATTTATCCAACTCAGCCCCAGTCAGGACCATATCCCCATCTCTATAAATGCCAACTTCTCTCGCTATTTCTTTGGCGGTGGTAGCATAATCACCAGTAATCATTATAGGTCGCATACCTGCCTCAATACAGGTAGCCACAGCATCTTTTGCCTCTGGTCTCGGTGGATCCCGCATGCCTACTATGCCCAAAAATACCATATTTGTCTCATTACCCAAAGAATAATCTTGTCCTTTGTGCTCCTTGTATGCATGTCCAAGAGTACGCAAGCCTTTGCTACTCATCTGCTCTAGTCCTGCCAATATCTTCTCTTTTATCGCCTTGGTGAGATTAACCACACTACCGTTATACAACACCTTTGTGCATCTATCTAACAAAATATCTGGAGCACCTTTTGTGTATCCTATAACTTTGCTGTTTACTTTGTTAAAGGTTGTCATCATTTTTCTATTCGAGTCAAAAGGCAACTCAGCAACTCTTACAAAATTTTGTTGCATATTAGCCTGTTTGTGCCCCCTTGACTCAGCAAACTCAACTAACGCTATCTCTGTTGGGTCACCTAAAAAACCTCTATCGCTCTGCTCACAATCGTTACACAATGCTATACAATTTATCATATCTTTGTAATGCTTGGTATCAAATTCGGTTGCATCAAACATTTTACCATCTATATATACAGACTGCACCTGCATCTTGTTTTGAGTAAGTGTGCCAGTTTTGTCACTACATATAATTTGGCACGAGCCCAAGGTCTCTACAGCATGCATTTTTCTAATAATCGCACGCTGTTTACTCATGCGAGACACCCCTAGAGACATGCTAATGGTAATAACAGCAGGTAAACTCTCTGGTATAGCCGCAACTGCAATCGCTATGGCTATCATCAACGCATCTATCACATCATGAGAGGATTTTACTGCTACATTGATAACAAATAGTATCACTGCTATTGACAAGACGACAATACTTATAATTTTGCCTAGATGTGCTAACTTTTGCTGAATAGGGGTAGTTTCCTCTTGGCTAGCATTTAATAGCCCTGCAATCTTGCCTATCTCGGTATCCATACCTGTAGCCACTACCACCCCATAGCCCCTACCATATGTTATGACTGTACCACTATACAACATATTGGTACGATCACCTAGAGCAGTATTAGTTGGCAACACACCTGTAGCAGATTTTTGTACTTGCAAAGACTCCCCTGTAAGTGAACTTTCATCACATGACAAACTAGCGCACTCTATCAAACGCACATCTGCGCAACATATATCTCCAGCCTCAAGAAGTATTATATCCCCAGGAACTACATCTGTGGTCAATATCCGATCCACCACGCCATTACGCCTCACACGCACATATGGCTGTGACATTTTTTTAAGACTAGAAAGCGCATTCTCTGCTTTGCTCTCTTGAATATAACCAATTACTGCATTGATCAAAACTATACCGACAATAATTGCAACATCTATCAAATCCGCATATACATGCTCAACCAAAGCAATTACAGCATTAACAGCAGCTGCAATTAACAATATTATCAACATAATGTCTTTAAATTGACTAAAAAAACGGTATAATTTACCATGTTTTTTTGCTGATACCAACTCATTTTTACCAAATATCTGCAACCTACGCTCTGCATCTGCAGAGGTGATACCAACATCTTTTGTTTCTAGTTTATCTAAAACTTGCTCTGTTGATAAGCTATATGCATTAATATCACGCAATTCTTCCTTTTTCAAAAGAGACCTCCTAACATGCGTACATCAACAAAGTTATTATAACTAAATAAACGAAAATTTACAAACGATTTGATAACTTTGCTTGAGCATTGTGCAAAAAATCAAAAAATCAAACGATGTTATTTTGCTTTACAAAAAAACAAATGTAATCTATAATTTTTATTTGTAAGGAGTAAAGAGTTAATTATGAAACTAGGAGTTATTGGTCTACCCAATGTAGGCAAAAGCACACTTTTTAATGCATTGACGCATGCTGGCGCAGAATCGGCTAATTATCCATTTTGCACAATCGAGCCTAATGTGGGTATGGTAAATGTACCCGACGAGCGATTAAATGTTTTGGGCAAACTATATAATACACAAAAAATAACCCCTGCTACAATAGAATTTGTAGATATTGCAGGATTGGTTAAAGGTGCCAGTCAAGGCGAGGGACTAGGCAACAAATTTTTGAGTCACATTAGAGAGGTAGATGCTATACTACATGTCGTTAGATGTTTTACTAATGATAACATCATTCATGTTGATGGTAACATCAATCCCGCAAGAGATATCGAGACCATAAACATTGAGTTAACACTAGCCGACCTAGAGTCACTAGAAAAACAGATAGCCAAATTAGCTCGCCAAGCTAATGGTGGAGATAAAATAGCACGAAAGAAACTAGAAACATATGAAATAATAAAAGACCACCTAGAAAAAGGTCTACCAGCACGAACTGCCCCATTGGATAGAGAACAGAAAAAATATCTGGAAGAAGCCTTTATGATTACATCTAAACCTGTAATTTTTGTTGCAAATGTATCACCTAACCAATTGGATAACTCACAAGATATCAATGTGCAAACAGTAAAAGATATAGCAAAAAAAGAAAATGCCGAAGTCATCACACTTTGCGCAGACATCGAGGCAGAACTATCCACACTACCCCCACAAGATGTAGAGGAGTATATGCGTGAATTTGGCATAAAGGAACTGGGACTAAATAAACTCATTAAAGCCAGTTACAAATTATTGGGACTAATCAGTTATCTAACGGCTGGTGAAAAAGAATGCAGAGCATGGACTATCAAAAAAGGCACTCTGGCACCTGCCGCTGCTGGTGTAATACATACAGATTTTGAAAAAGGCTTTATAAAAGCAGAGGTCGTAAGCTATGATAATTTGGTAAACTGTGGAAGTTTCAATAATGCAAAAGAACAAGGCAAAGTAAGAATGGAAGGCAAAGATTATGAAGTACAAGATGGTGATGTAATGCTCTTTCGATTCAATGTCTAGGAGGAAAATATGAACAAAACACAACTAATCAATACTATTAATAAACTTTTTGGAATAATGATAGACTCTACAAAAATGAATCAGAGTATCGAAGGCTCAAAAAATATCCAAAATAATTTTATATATGATGAAAGTAGTGATGGCTATAACCAGGTAAAAACTATGCTGGTAGAAAAATTAGGTTATGTAGCGAGTCAGGTGGTGGCAACAATTATGAAAGACCCACACACTGCTAGTGATAAACTAGAAGAATATGCTATTATAATGCAAAAGAAAATGCCAGTAATCATATCTCAAGGGAAAGATCAGATAGACGCACAGATGACAGAGGACGGCAAGCCAAATGAGTATGTAAAGATTAATGCGACCACAGAAGTCCTTGGGAAAGAGGTAGGAACATCTCTGCTAGACGGTTGTGTAAAAGTTGTTGACCAAGTTTCGCAAAAGGCAGAAACAAGCGAAGAAACTCAATTAAATACATCACTTGGGTTATAAACTCAGCAAAAACCTGCAAAAAGCTTAAAATTGCAGGTTTTTTTATAGTTAATTTCAGTATGAACATTGATTATATTAGGTTTTTATGGTATAATAAACAGTAAGATAGTAGTTTATTAAATTTGATTTAATTAACTAATAACAATTACGATTTTGAGGAGAAAAATATGAGAGGTAAGATTAATAACGCAAAATCATTTTGGATAAGACAACAATTACAAAGTGTTGGTATTAGATTAATTGGAGAAGCGAGAGATGTAGCAAAAGATACTTACCAATTTACCAAAAGTCTATTCGTGAGTACTCCTACCGACCAGCAAAGTGACCTGCGCACTTTTGTTTCCAATATAGTTAATAGGATAAATCTGGGAAGAACTGTGTATCAACCCAATAAAGCACCTATTGCAGACCCCAACAATCCAGATGAAGTGGAAGTAATGGATCAACTAAGAGAGCATTACATGAGATTCTCTGGTAAAAACGAGTTACAGACCGAAGAAGACTGGGTAGCTTTTTTGAGTGTGCTGGAGGCATGCAGTAGAGAGGAAATTATTGCCAAAATGACTAATGAGCAAAAAGCACAGTATGCAAAAACCGGAAAATTACCCAAAATCATAACACCTACAACAGCGTTGTACAAAGATGCTTTGAGCGATTACAATTGCTTTAAAAAATGTAAAGCTATGCATATTGACTTTTCTACATTCTTGGAAGATGAGTATGAGCCACACACTTCAAAAAAAGAAATCGCAGGCACCCTACTGGCATGTGGATTGGTAGCGCCTTTCTTTGCTAAGAGTTATTACTCCAATCTAGTGCAACAGGAGGCTGAGAATATTCAAGCAAGCCTAATGAACAACCCAGAAGTGCTCGAAACATTTGTATATAACTCGCTAAAAAGCAAATGGCAAGAATGGATTGGAGACGAAAACGACATAGACAAAGTCCTAGAAAACATCACACAGTTGATAATATCTCCTACCACTACCGAAGAAGACAGAATGGTTTATACAGATATTTGCAATGACCTACTTACCTATGCATCTTTGAGAGATAGTGGATATGATTTTAGTGCACTAATTGATGATACTGCTCTATCTGAGTATATTGCAAGTGTCAATAATGATGTTCGAATTGAGCAATTTGCACTCACAACTCGAAATGAAAAATACTCCGCAGATGGTAATATCACTGACGAACAGTATTTAAGCATAATGGCAGGCAAAACCAACGAAAATGTAGCGAACTCAATGTGGACAGATTATGTAGATTATACATATCTACAAAATAAAGAAATGATACTCAATGCTGAGCTAAACAATAGAGAAAACGCTGAGGCTATACTGGATAGGCTCAGCCAGGAATTGGGTGTAGACGCAGAAAGATATGCAAGCGCCAGTTATGGCACAAAAATTAGCCTAGTTACAGAACAAATACAACAAAATTATGGTATAGAAAGTTTGATGGGTCACAATTTAGGTGAATACCTACAAGCAACTGGTGATACTAGCCTACTCGACAAAGTTGCATTATTGCAAATTGCTAGAAATATAGGCTCAAATTATTATGACAATTTTGATTTTTATCAATATGTAAATCGAATTGATCCTATTGCCTATAACAATTTTGTGAATCTATCTCAAGATAGTGAGTATTTTAGTATAATTGGAGCTCTGGAACAAAAATATGATATCGAACTCATCACTCCAGATGGTATCGATTTTAGTGCTATGAGTCAACTGTCTGCCACTGATAGTCAATCATTATTGCAGGACATAGTGAGCACACAGATATGGGATAATTTGCGCCAAAACAACTTTGATATAGACAATGTAGTCAACGACAGTAGTTTATTGTCTTCTGTAATAAGTCAGGCATCTGAAGAAACCAATAATATGATCGCAGCACAGGCATCTCATGGGAATTGGTTTTATGGTGTAGGGGCTCTTTCGACATTTGCCGTACTAGCATTGAGACGCCAAGTATCATCACATAGACACAAAAAACTAACAGAGTTAGCTATGAACTTGAATGAAAAATATCGAACACAAATGGGTATTAATCCAGAAATGACAAAAGAAGAAGCAAGGCGTGAGTACCAAGAAATCATCAAGAAATTAACAGAAAATCCAATTGATATTGTAAAACCAGAAAAAGCCACCAAGCCAGAAACTCCAGTTGTTAATACCCCAGAGCCTGTTATAGCCACCCCAGACGAAGCAATAAAACCACAACACTCATCAATATTGGCTGGGAAATTGTCAAGAGGATTAAAACAATTAAAAGAATTGGATATACATCTACCCAACTTTAAAGGCATAAAAGAGGTCAAACTCCACATTGATAGGAATACAATCAAAAATCTATTTAAAGCCCAACCTACTCCTACACCTGAGCCTGTTATGATTGAGCGACCAAAAAGTAGGCATGCAAGTAGTGAAACAACAGAACCAGTAACAAAAAGAGGATACTTTGATAGAATAAAAACCATAAGTGTAGGTATAAAAAATTTAATAAAAGAGGAATATGAGGAAAGTAAAAACTTGAATAGGTATACTCTAAAAGAACCAATAAGAGTACTTAAACCTCAAACACTTTTTGGTTTTGGCACTCACGAACCAAACGTATTTACTACCGCAGGAGAAGTTACCAGTAATCCAAAAGATTCAGCGCCTGCACCTAGAGCAATAGTTGATGATGATATACAAAAACAAAGAGATGCATTGGCAAGTAAAATGAAAAGAGTTCACCCTAGCACAACAGTACCAAGTACGAACTATGCTAGAGTTTCATCAAAAAACACTACAGAAGCAATGCAACCTACTACTAATAGACATGAGTTTGAGAGAAAAGGACAATATGACGAAATACCAGACGAAGGCATAAAGATTGATGAAAATACCTCATATTACCCATACGATGACGGTGATATATACATAATTTCATCACCACAATCTGCTGAGGAAGCATATGAGCAAGAACAAGGTATAAAATTTGATGCTGGTCCAGATGCTCCTGCATCAGATCAAGAGTGGAATTCGTTAAAAGAAACAAATTCAACATCAACAAATTCGTCTGGAAACACTCCGCTAAGGAGATAGTGTTCATTTTAAGATTATAACTTAGAATAAATACGCCTAAAGGCTTGATAAAAGTGCATAGTACTATGCACTTTTATATTTTTAGGTAATATTATGCACAAATTATGTGTTTAATAATATATTTCTATAAAAAATACACACTATTCACGGTATTACGCACAAATATTAACATACTAGGTATGGTTTAAACTGCCCTAATTCAAAGTCTTTATCATGCCCTGAATGTACAATAAAATTGTTTGGTAATGTGTTTAGACGATCTAGGCTTTTTTGCAATTCTTTTATATCCCCACCAAACATATCATAACGACCATATGCTCCACCGTAGAATATAAGATCACCGACAAAGATATGATCACCTATAATATAACAAATATCAGATTTACTGTGCCCTTTTAATAAAAGTAATTGGAAATTTAAATTTGCAATACTTATCTCTTTCATACCGTCTAGGTTAACCCTTTGATCGATAGGCACGTGAATATCGCAAGTTTTCGAAAAAAGATTGGACAAGTTAGCATCAGTGCGCATACTCTCAAAAATCTCTTTTGTCGCATACACACTCGCTCCTAAATTTGCCCATTTATCCAACTCGCATATATGGTCATAATGTACATGCGTAATCAATATACCCTTGCATACTAAGCAATCTTTGTTTGCCTTATCACCACCAACAGTGGTTTTATCTATATTAAACCCACCGATCTGTGCTGCAACACTTTCAGGTGTTTGGCTACAATCAATTAAAACAAAATTTTTATTTGAAACTACCGCATAACTATTACCTAAACTTTCTGGATTAAAAAATTTAATAATTTTCATATGTCCTCCAACTTTTTATTAGCATAGCAATTTTACATAAAAAATACAACTATTCATTAGACTAAAAATATAAAATTGACTATAATAATTCTTGAATAGAGTAAATTAGCACAAAAGGAGACAATTATCAAATTATGAGTAAATTAGACAATATAATGAAACCAAAATCCATAGCAATCATAGGCGCTAGCAACAAAGTTGGTAGCGTAGGTAATGAATTAGTGCGAAGAGTAATAGAATTTGGTTACAAAGGTAATGCGTATGGTGTCCACCCTACTGAAACAAGCATCTTAGGTTTGCCTACGTACCCGCATATTTACAATATACCAGAATCAATTGATTTAGCAGTCATTGCTATTCCAGCTAAGGCTGTATCTGGCGTAGTGGACGAATGCAACCAAGCAGGAGTAAGAAATATTGTAGTAATATCTAGCGGTTTCAAAGAAATAGGTGGACAAGGTATAGAACTAGAAAAAGAATTACTTGCCAAAGTTACCCAATATGGCATGAATATGATAGGCCCAAATTGTCTTGGCATAATCAATTCAAATCATGATATAAGCCTAGACGCATCATTTGCACCATTACAACCAGTGCGAGGGACTATAGGATTCGCTACGCAATCAGGCGCATTGGCTAGTGGAATTATCAACCTACTACCCACTCTACACATTGGACTAGGCCAAGTAATTTCATTGGGTAATCAAGCAGATATAAATGCTCTAGATGTGTTAGAGTATTGGGAAAAAGATGATAATATTACACAAATATTATTATATTTAGAGAGCATACCAGACCCACAAAAGTTTAGAGAAGTAGCCTCAAGAGTTAGCAAGACAAAGCCAATACTAGCGATAAAATCTGGTCGCAGTAGTGCTGGGGCAAAGGCGACCGCCTCGCATACGGGTGCTCTTGCTGGCGATGACACAACGGCAGAGGGACTACTTGCTAGTTGTGGTGTAATAAGAGAATATTACTTGAGAGATTTATTTAATGCTGCGCATGTATTCGACAAATGCCCAGTACCAAAAGGTAAAAATCTAGCAATATTAACTAATGCTGGAGGCCCTGGAATATTAGCAACAGATACCGCAAATGATGTAGGAATTCCTCTAGCACAACTTAGTGAAACTACAAAACAAAAATTAAGAGATGTATTACCTCCTCAAGCTAGTGTGCGCAATCCTGTAGATATGATAGCGAGTGCACCAACTGAGCATTATGCACAATGTGCCGATATTTTACTCAATAGTGACGAAGTAGATATGTTATTAGTAATCTACCTATATATTACTGGCAAAAATGATCTACCTGTGCTTGATAACTTGGAAAAATTAAAAGCAAAATACAATAATAAACCTATCGTAGCTGTATATATGACGACACCAGATTTAGATGAAAGAATTAGTCAAGAATTACCTAATAGTACTATACCTATATTTAATTTCGTTGTTGATGCTGTTACTGGACTGAGTAAACTGTGCCAACGCCGTGATTATCTAGAAAGTACAAAAATCACTACCCCAACCTACAAAGTAAATAAACCTCTAGTAAAGGAAGTACTGGAATCAGCTAGTTTACAAAATATTCACACACTTTCTGTTGCACAAAGTTTACAAGTATTTACCGCATACGGACTACCTACGGTATCATGGGGATTAGCGCAAAACCTCGCAGACGCAAAGAATATTGCCAACAAATGCGGTTACCCTGTTGTATTAAAAATCAGCAGTACAAAAATCACGCACAAAACCGATGTAGGCGGAGTCATAGTAAATATAAAATCCGAAGATGAGCTAGCTTATCACTGGCAAAATCTTGTGACCAAACTTAATAAAGCTGGCATGCTTGAACAAATAGAAGGAATCGTTGTGATGCAGCAAGTACAAGGCTCCAACCGTGAATTAGTCGCAGGAGTTGTCAAAAAAGGCGAAAATGGTAATCAAATGATGTTTGGTCTAGGTGGAATATTTATAGAGGCTCTAAAAGAAGTAGCTTTCCGCCCATGTCCACTCTCATACACTGATGCAAAAGCATTAGTAGAAAAAACCAAGGCTAAAAACATTATGGGGAATCTGCGAGGCAACAAAGCAGTAGAACAAGAAAAAATTATTGAAATACTACTTAGATTAAGTCAATTAGTAAGTGATTTTGATCAAATCAATGAATTGGACGCAAACCCTATAATGATAGATGCAAACGGAAATGTATTTGTAGTAGATGCTAGGATTGTGATACAAACTGACTAATTATGCAAAAAGTACAAAAAGGTATCAATGGAGATACCTTTTTCGTTTTTGATTTGTGTTTGATAACATATTGTGATATAATGAAATTATAGTTAGAAGAAAGGGGGGGTCACGATCATGACAGAAATCATTAACCTAAAAAAAGATATTGCAAATTTAGGCACATTACCTACCCAGTTAAAAGACTCCCTATTCAAATTGGAAAACAGGATATTTCAGACTTGGAATAAGAACAATACACTTAGTAAAGATGAGTTAACTAACTGTATTGAGTGGTACTTTGTGACAGCAACACAATTAGGTTACATCAATCAAAAAAATCTCAATCACATATGCAACTGTATTAATGATATAGTCAGCATAGAGGAATTGCCCATTGAACAAAGAAATGTCTATGGAATAACCACAACTGTACCTGGCAACAAGAAAATTATACAATATAATCCAGATATCCCTGCATCAAAGCATTTGACCAGTGAGGCACGCACTATAGTTTACCTCTACCACGAATTGGGCCACGGCTTTGCATTTAATGACAACAAGGCATTTGTAGATTTTGTAACCAAAGATAAAAATATAAATTCGCAAGATACAACCTTTAGACAACTGGCTGTTGATGGCACCCTGTGTATAGAAGAATACGTGGTACAGGAAATGGCTGAGGAAATTTATCATACTGCAACTAAGCAAAAAAGATGTGACAGACACTACATCGGTAATATCTATATGTATGGCACAAGTGGCAGCAATAGGACACGAGCACTGCCAACTAGGCTAGATTATTATGGTGAACTAGAGGAACCAGTATTACAGTTTGCAAAAACTTTGAAAGGTGTCGGTAATCCATATTTATACAATGGTGATATAAATAATGAAGCATTATTGCAATCAATCTCACATGATCTATGCAAAAAAGCAATGCAACCCGATGTATGCAAAGATATTATCACCGAATATCTAAACTCACCAATAGACAAAAAAGAAGAAGTTTTACTCACAACCATGGCTGGACTAGGTTATCTAGTAAATGCAAAATATCAATCTTTTGGAGCCAGAGTGTCTCTAAACCACCCTACATCAGTTTCTCAATGTAACGAGTTTTATGAATATGTTAAGGACGTTACAGATGAAAATATGGATTTTGATACAACTAAAATAGACTGGCACTCTTGCTATCCCGAATATTTGCAATCTACAAGTAATAATGAACAAAGCGCACGTAGCATATAAAATATGGACATATAAGCAAATGATAAAAAATGGCCTTTAAAGTAAGGCTATTTTTATTTATTAATCTGCATAGTACTGTGCATAGTACCATAAATAATGCTTTTAGATATGATTTTTGTGAATAATTTATCGCAATTAACTAAAGATTTTGCAATAACTATCAAAATAAAAATTATCCCCTAACTTAATGTGTTGTTGTTATACACTACTTGGAATATTGATTATCAAAAAACTACTCCTTCGCTTTAAGATAAAAAGCAATACCAGTAATGAGTAAATGCTATAATTTTAATTTATTATATACATCTATTTAGTTTAAAATTTATTGACACTTTTTTATTTACAATGATATAATAAAATGATATTAATAAGGAGATATTTTTATGGGTTTATTTAACTTTATCAAGAAACAATTACTAGAGGTTATTGAGTGGGAAGACAAAACCAAGGATACTATTGTATATAAGTATCCACTCACAAACAGAGATGAGATAATGAACAGTAGTACCCTAGTAGTACGCCCTAGTCAATGCGCAGTTTTTGTACACAAAGGACAAATTGCTGATGTTTTTGCACCTGGTTCATACAAATTATCGACAGAGAATATACCATTTTTGACTAAAATGCTATCTTTACCTACTGGATTTAATTCCCCTATCAAAGCAGAAGTATATTTTGTTAATACAAAGCAGTTTACAGGACAAAAGTGGGGGACACAAAATCCAATAATGATGCGAGATGCTGACTTTGGTAATATTAGGCTACGAGGATTTGGTGTATACTCTTTTAAGGTGGAAGATGTCAAAACTTTTATGCAAGAAATGTTTGGTACAAATGAGGTTTACAAGACTAATGATGTAGCTGAGCAATGCAGACCAATGCTATTGCAAGGTATAGCAGATGCAATTGCAGAAAGTAAAATTAGTGCACTAGATTTGGCTGCTAATTACAAAGAGTTTAGTACCAATGTCATACAAACCTCTCAACCAGAGTTTGCTAGATTTGGATTAAAATTGACTGGTGTGGTAATAGAAAATCTATCTCTACCAGAAGAAGTAGAAAAAGCTCTAGACGAACGCACAAAAATGGGCGTCATGGAGGACAAAATGGGTACATATACCCAATACCAAGCAGCAAATGCTATGCGAGATGCAGCCAACAATCCTAGTGGAGGTAATCTAGCAGGGCTAGGCGTAGGCCTAGGAGCTGGTACAGCAATGGGACAAATGTTTGCCGAAAGCCTAAGTACACAAAACAAACCAAAAGAGCAACATGCCGAAAAAGCTACAACCACTTGCAGTAAATGTGGCGCAAAAATTAGAGATGGTGTAAAGTTTTGTCCTGAATGTGGTGCCAAACAAGGTCGTACTTGTCCAAAGTGTGGTGCTGATATAAAGTCAAAGGCAAAGTTTTGTCCTGAGTGCGGCGAAAAACTAATAAAAACATGCGCAAAATGTGGGACTGAATTAAAAGATAATCAAAAGTTTTGCCCTGAGTGCGGCGAAAAATGTTAGGTAAAGTATGGTAAAAAATGATAATATAAATCAAAAAGTTGTTACTAGCACAATGGAAAAATGTGCTAACTGTGGTGGTAATTTAATCTTTTATCCTGCCAAGCAAGGGTTAAAATGCGAGAATTGTGGTAGTATTTTTGATATACAAAAGTCTACAGATTACAATCGACACAATATTGATGAGCAAAGCAAGGACAGTACTGAATATAAAAATTGGGTTGCTAATAATAAAATTTTTAAATGTAAGAACTGTGGCTCAAGTGTAATATTAAATAGCCTAGAGATATCAAAACGTTGTCCGTATTGTGATACTGCCTTTGTAATGGCAAGCGATGAAATCCCCACCTACTCTCCTGATTCTATAATACCATTTTCATTTGATGCCGAGGAAGCCTCTAATAGATTTATACAAAATGTAAAAAAGAAGTTTTATGTGTCTGGGAAATTTAAAAAGAAATTACCAAAAAATCAAATCAAGGGAACATATATACCTACATTTAATTTTGATGCGGAGACTAATAGTGACTATAATGGTGTTTTGACCAAAACCAGAACAGTGCACGACCATAGAAATAACACTAGTAGAACGGTAACTGAGACTTTTCCAATAGCAGGAAATATTAAAATGTCCCATAAGAATATTTCCATAGAAACAAGTAGTAAAATTTCTCAAGAAAACCTCAATGGGATACTACCCTACAATTATAACGGTGTAGTCGCATATAAGGACGACTACATACGTGGGTACACCGTAGAACATTACCAAGATGCACTGCATACATGTGAAGAAATAGCAAAGCAAGTATATAGAGACCAAATCAAAAAAGGCATTTTGGCGAGATATCCTCAGGCAGATGGTGTACAGTATTTAAATTTTACACCTACAATTAGCAACGAAAAATATCAATATCAACTGGTACCCTTGTATAAATTCCAATATAAGTATAAGAAAAAAGATTATATCACATACATGAATGGTCAAACTGGTAAAATAGATAATAACTTACCTAAATCAATTCCTAAAATTGTAGGTACAGTAATATTAATAATTTTAATCATTGCATTGCCTATTATACTAAGTCTGATAAGTGACTAAAAGGAGTAAATATGAGCATAAATAAAATACAAAAAAGCAAATATGGATTGATTGGTCTAGGGATAATACTACTAATAATAGCAGCTGCTTGCGTAGTATTAGCCGTAATTTGCACTACTGCTGGTGGAGTGGATAATAGATGGTGGTTATGGATAATAGCGGCTGTTTTATATGTCTTAGCCTTAGCAGGAATAATTCTGGGAATAGTATTTGTGTGGACTGGCTCAGTATTAAAAGCAACAAAGGGAAGTCTAAAAGAAGATAATTTAGCTATAGGTACTGCAAATATGGAAAAGTGTCCAAACTGTGGTAGTGAGGTAAAAGCAGAAGATACCCATTGTGGCAATTGCGGAGCAAATCTAAGCAAAACCAAGATTTGTCCCAAATGTAATGCAGAGATAAATTTTGATAAAAAGCATTGCACAAAATGCGGTGCAGATCTAAGCGACCAATCCGAGCAAATATCAAACCCTACCCCAAATACAAAAACTGATAATGTAGATACTAAGATAACTGATAACGATAATCCTACAGAATAAAAAAGAGATTACAAAAAGTAACCTCTTTTTTTATTCAATCAACAAATTTTAGTTTGCTAAAGCCTGAGTTACATTAACAGTATCCAAACTATCTTTGGCAGACTCCAAAGCAACCAAATAGCTTGACGTCTGCTCGTCCATAGAATCTTGCCCTGCTTTAATAGTATCTATCTCGTTTTTAAGCAACTCTGGCAATTTATCTTGTTGCGCACTAATGGCACTGATATGTTTGCTGGTACCGTAATACTGTGTAGGATTTTGATCAAACGCACGCAATAACACATCATTAGTAACCTCTACCCAAGCGTCATCAATAAATAGTTTATCAGCATTACCAGCCAAGGTCCAAAAGCTGTCTCCGTCAAATAAGACTGCAGAAGTAGAGTCACAATACACCACTAAGTTTATGTCTGGGAACATACCTTTTACACTAAAATTACCACTGTGATTAATCACAGGCTTTGCTCTCGTTACTATTTTACCGACGCAACTATTCAAATCTGTTAACTTTTCATCAAGTAAAACAGTCCTTCTAATATTTTGCAACTCTCTAGACTTTCTGTTTACATTTTGCATGGTTGCCAATGGAACATTGGCTGTAAGAGTGGTCGCCACTCCTTTTTGGTTTTTTGAATCAATTTTTTTTGATAAAACATCTGTAAAATAATCATCATACACAGTAATATTAGGTGCTGATGACCTTTGCTTTGTTTCCATTAATTGGTATCCTCCCCTTCCTTTATCGTTTTCATTATAACACATCTTGTACAAATAGTCAATATTGGACCATAGGGAATTGTTACCACATTAAAATAATAAAAAATAATGAGTTAGTCTCACATTATATGTGAAGAATTGTGCGCAAAATTGGTTTATTGGTCAAAAACTACAATTAACCAAGTTAATATAGCTAACAAGTTTTTATTTTAGAGGATTCAATTTGTACTTACCTATTAAGGCACTAAAAATATCATAGATATTCCATATTACTCCTATCAACACAAAATTTAGTAATAATTTAATCAATCCAAGTTTGATATCACCCATAATCATTTTATCTATACCAAACCAACCTACCAACAAACAAATCAAAGCCAATAAAATATTATTCATAAACATATTTCCTCGTTGAATTATAAATATCATGGTCTTATCATTAGATTTTTATACCAAATTTTATTTTAATAAAGTAAATTAAAATAGCACTAGTATATCATCAAAAAAATGTACAAGTAGCTATATTGACTGTAGCTTGCGTTGTAGCTTGAGAATATAAAATTAAATAAAAAATCAACCTACTGAAAGGTTGATTTATCGATAAATCACTCTTTGTACTTGACTATTTCCACACCTGCTTCTTTTAAAATTTGTTTACTGAAATCATCAGGATAATCATCTAAACAAACAATTCGCTTAATACCAGCATTAATCATCAGTCTAGCACAGGTTGAGCATGGCGTAAGACTGCAATATATGGTACTACCTTGTATATTATGCCCCATACGAGCAGCCTGCGCAATAGCATTTTGCTCTGCACATACGGAGTAGCACATTTCTCTCCTCGTCCCACTCTGTATACCCAATTTATCTCGCAAGCACTCTCCTCTCTCCAAACAGTTTTTTACTCCCTCGGGTGCTCCATTATAACCTATTGCTAACACTCGCCTATCTTTTACGATGACTGCGCCTACCTGTCGCCTCAGACAAGTAGACCATGTAGATACCAACTTTGTTAATTCAACAAAACGAGAATCCCATTTAACTTGTTTACTGTCCATTATTATTCCCTTCGTTTGATTGATTACCACCATTCTCCATCTCTAGCTTTTTTTGTGCTAATTTTGGTGGTAATTTAGGTGGAAGCCCAGCCATACCATTGTTTACATTAGGCTGTGGTTGCTGAGGCATTGACATATTATTGGTCATGTTAGGTTGTGCTTGTGGTTGCATATTATTATTTGCAAACTGATTAATAACAATAGGAGGCTTTTGTGGCATCGGTCCACGAGGAGGCATCTGCGCATTGTTTGGATAACCTGCCATATTTGTGCCATTAACATTATTATATGCGTTAGGTTGAGACATTTGATTTTGCATATTATTCGGCGCACGCTGAATATTGCCATAATTTGGCATTACGCCAGTATTTTGTTGTGGCGGTACAGCTTGTTGTGGAGGCACTCCCATTCCTGGACCTCTCTGCACTTGAGGAGCTCGTCTCATTGGCGGTTGTTGAGGTTGAGCATTATTCATTTGATTAGCATAATAACCTTGTTGTTGAAACTGCTGTTGTGGCGTTGCAGGTCTCCCCTGCATTTGTTGTGCTCTAATATTAGCATTATTAAAATTAGGATTATTCTGAACAGATGTATTGTACTGTGGCATACCTCGTTGTGAAGGTACTCCCATACCTTGCTGTTGCATCTGTTGTTGAGGTTGCGCCTGTTGTGCAAAAGAACCATTAGGGTTATTGACAAACTGCCCTGGAGCCATAGCCATACCCGCATTGGCAGGATTTACCTGACCTCCTCTATTGCCACCAGCATTTGCATTTACATCACGGGTCTCTCTAGTCGTATTACCATCTGGACTCACCAAGTAGCGGTGTTTTACACAACAAAATTGCCATATTGACATAATTAATAGCAACACTCCAAATAGACCAAGATAGATCGTAGAAGGTACTACAAATATGATATCGATTACTTCCACAGATACTATATTAGGTAAAATGCTAAATGCTGCCAAGAGCAACCAAACAAAAGATATAAATACTATATAAGTACTCGCTCTATTTTCATGATACTTGTCAAATTTCTTTGAACTCCTAAATATTAGTCCCAGTATCAGCATTATGAGTGCAATACCCGCAAATGCATATTTTACATACAATAATACGCTGGATATTGTAGCATCTAGAGTCAATAATGAAGCAATTATATCAACTTGTATCAAAAAACTAAGACTAGCAAATACTACACACAATCTAAAAAAAGTATTACTCTTGCTACGGCGTACAAACAAACTAAAAAGGTTGCATAGTGCAAATAACAAAGGAATCGCTAGTACACAAGCCAAAACTATTAGCTCAATAAATTGACTACTGATCAAATCTAATATAAAATCTGCCGACCAAAGTGTTAAACCAAATAACCCCATAAATGCAGGAAAAAACAAAAAGACTAAAGCAATAGCAAGAATTATAGTCAAAATACCTGTAAATATATAGCCTATCCTGGTTCCGTCGGATGTCATTGTATTTTTCATAACCTATCCTCTTTACTAATTTTATCAACACTATTATGTGTATTGAGACTAATAGTATGTTACCAAATCAAAATAGCAAAAATCAAGCAAAATTAGACAGCATTAGCAAAAAAGCACAATTAATCTACATCTTTTGATTTTTTCTTATCCAAATTGCTAATTATAAAATCGATTATATACTGTTGTATTTCATCTTTGTTTATTTCATTTAATACCTCGTGTCTACACTGCTCCCACAATTTGTATGTGACAGAGCGAATCCCAAGAGACCTATACAATAAGTCCAACTTGTCAACTAGTTTATGTTGCTTACCACCGACAGGATCCAATTCACCACTTGTAATGAGTATAGGTTTGTCCTTGTCTATCATATTGAGTTTATTAATATCATACAACTTGGACAAGTGAGCAAAAAAACTACTATAAAATTGAGCGGAACAAATATTACCACAAAAAGGATCTTGATTGTATGCATCAAAAATTGCCTCATCTCTTGTCAACCAATTACCTCTATCAAAAGATTTACCGTAAGCCCCAAATGTTAACTTGTAAATCATTTTTGCCTTTGCATCTTTTCCACAAAAAGCCTTGGTACAATTAGCTACCATCTTACCTAAAGCTACATCGGCAACGCCTTGCATACATGCACTACCTATCAAAATTGCCATAGCATGCTGATGATAATTCTGTATAAATTCTTGAGTCAAAAATGAACCATAACTATGACCACATATTATCAGTGGCAAATGATAAGTTTCAATCAATTCATCTGCAAATTTGATAGCATCTTTTACACAATCACCAAACAAATCGCCATCATATTGCCCGACTTTTGCTGGGTCCCCCGCCGTATGTCCATGTGCACGCAAATCCATACAAAATACAATAATGCCTGCCTGATTACATTTTTTTGAAAAGGCATCATAACGCAAACTATGTTCCACCATACCGTGCAACAACAGCATAACAGCCTTTGGTTGCTTTACCGCCCCCCAAGTCCTAGTATAGATCAATTCATCTCTGTAACCTGGCTTGAATTGATTTTTGGGATTTTGTGTAACGTCAACTTTAAATTCTTTGTCTCCCGCCGCTTTTGCACGCCTTTGTTGTGCTTCTTTTTTTATTTCAGATGCTTTTTTTATCTCATCTGTCAATTCTACAGTTTCATCTGACTCTACTTGTTTTTTTGCCATTTTCTTTTCCTCCTATTTTACTAATTTACAAATTTAATCTTTTGTCAGTGCCCTATCCACCGCTTCCTGCCATTCACTGTAATACTTGTCCGCAATTTTTTTGGATATCTTTGGCTCATAAACATCACCGATCTTGTATCTTGCCCGTAAATCATCAAGATCTCTAAATACACCAAATGTCAACCCACATATAAATGCTGCACCAATCGAGGTACATTCAGGCTCACTAGATAATATGATTTCTGATTGTAGTGTATCACTCTGCGTTTGCATTACTAATGGGTTACGTGTCATGCCACCATCAACACGAATCCCACTAATTTTGACGTGACTATCTCTACACATTTCCTCAACAATAGCACGGGTGTTATAGCAAACGCTCTCCAATACTGCTCTCACAACATGTGCTCTAGTAGTGTCAAGGGTAAGACCAGTAAACATACCTTTTGCATTACCGTCCCAGTATGGAGCACCCAAGCCACTGAGTGCTGGCACAAAATATACTCCATCTGTATTTTCTACACTTAATCCAATCTCTGCACTTTCTTGAGCATTTTTGATAATGTGCATATTATCCTCTAGCCAACTGACACAACTACCAGCATTATATATACTACCCTCTATCGCATATGTGGTGACACCATTGATACGCCAAGCAATAGTTGTAAGGCTACGAGAGCCCTTAGTTAATTTAGTTTTTTTACCAACATTCAGTAACAAAAAGCCACCAGTACCATAAGTACATTTTACATTCCCCTCGTCAAAGCATGCCTGTCCAAACAAAGATGCCTGTTGATCTCCCAAAATACCACCTATGCGCACAGTTTTACCTGCCAAGACAGTCTCTCCAATAATAGCATTGCTATCTATGATTGTAGGCAAGATACTACTAGGTACCCCAAACAACTCCAGCAAATCGTTATCCCATTCATTGTTGTAAATATTAAATAACATAGTCCTACTAGCGTTAGTTGCATCAGTTACAAAACTCTTGCCCTCAGTCAGTCTAAAAACCAAATAGCTATCTATATTACCACAACAGAGATTACCTTGCTCAAGCAACGCTCTAGCCTCATAGCAGTTATCCAATAACCATTTAATCTTGCTAGCGCTAAAATAACTGTTTGGGAAAAGACCTGTCTTGTCATGAATCATCTCTACGATCCTAGGATCCTTAGCAAGAGCTAGGCACTGTTGCTCAGTGCGTCTATCCTGCCAACAAATAGCTGGTGCTATAGGCTCACCTGTACGCCTATCCCACATAAGTACAGTCTCACGTTGATTGGTAATACCTAGTCCAACTATCTCTGCCTCATCTATACCCCGTAATGTCTGTAATAAATTATTGTGTATCTTTTGCCAAATCTCATTAGCATCTTGGTCTACCCACCCCTTGTGTGGATATGCCTGAGTAATCTTTGACCCATGTATATCTGTCAATTTATTATTAACCACATCGTATAAAAGTGTCCTAACGCTAGTGGTACCAGCATCAATCGCCAAAATATATCGTTGCTTATTATCCATTGACTGCTCCTAATATACTAAACTATGTTTTTATTGTATCATTTAACTTTACTTTTTACAAACAAATTTACCTTTTTTCTAGCATTTATTTGACTTAATTAGACATAATAAGTAATATTAATATGATAATAGAAATTATTAAAATTATCCTTTTTGCTATATTGTTTTGCGAATAATTTCATTAAAAATAGAGAGGTATACAAACTATATGAAAAAAACAAGCGACACTCGACAAGAGTTTGATGTAGCAATTATAGGAGGAGGTATAGTCGGAACCGCACTATTTAGTGAATTGGCGCGAGCGGGAGCGGATTGTGTATTATTGGAAGCAAACGATGATGTAAGTAATGGCAGCAGTAAAGCCAACAGTGGTATCGTACACTCTGGATATGACCCAAAGCCTGGCACATTGATGGCAAAATATAATGTACTAGGTAATGCTATGTACCCCAGTATGTGTGAAAGATTGGGAGTTGGTATAAAGAAATGTGGTACTCTACTAGTTGGTTGTGATGATGATTTACCTAAATTACAAGAGCTGTATGACAGAGGCCAACAAAATGGCGTACCAGGGCTAAAAATTGTAAAAGACCAAGAGCTAAGACAAATGGAGCCAAATCTAGCGGATAGAATAACCTGTGCACTCTATGCACCTACTGGAGCAATAGTTAGTCCATACCTTGTATGTGTGGCATTGGCCGAGGAAGGTATTATTAATGGTGGTACTGTAAAATTAGAATTTGAAGTAAATAAAATCACACACGAAAATAATGTTTATAACATTTACTCTAGACAAAAAGGTAGTTTGGAGCCTATTAAAGCTCGTTTTGTAGTAAACTGCGCTGGGGCGAGTGCAAATGATATTAATAAAATGTTGGGGATACCAAGTAAAACTTGCACTTTTGTAAAAGGTGAATATATACTGTTAGATAAATCACAGGGAGGATTTGTAAATAGACCAATATTCCCTCTCCCTACCCCAATCAGTAAAGGAATATTAGCAATACCAACACTACATGGCAATGTAATGTTTGGACCTACTGCTACCCCTAGTGCTCCTGATGACACATCTGTAGATCACGCAGGATTAGACGAGATAAAAAACAAAGTTACATTGTCAGTAAAGATACCTAATTTCCGTAAAACGATAAAATTATTTGCCGGTGTAAGAGCTAAATGCGGAAACGATTTTGTAATACAAAAAGCAGATAAATTACCACATTACTTTTATACCATGGGTATCCAATCTCCTGGGCTCACAGCCGCACCAGCTATAGCAGTTTACCTTAAAAATGAATTACTCAAAGACGGACTCAAGACAAAAACAATTAAATTCATCTCACGTACACCATACCCTGACCTTGCTAGTATGGACAGAAAACAATTAAAGGCTATAATCAAAAAGAACCCTAATTATGGGCAAATTATATGCAGATGTGAGGCAATTAGTTTGGGAGAAATAATAGATGTATTGCATAGTCCACTACACCCTCGCTCTATAGATGCCATAAAACGCAGAATACGACCAGACATGGGCAGGTGTCAAGGTAGTTTTTGCTTACCTAAATTGATTAAAATAATTAGTAAAGAGTGCAATATACCAAAGGAAGAAGTAACATTATGCGGTAAAGGTAGTGAGTTGATACTAGCAAATTTAAAAGAAAATGGTGAATTCTTGAAGCGTAAAAATGTAAAAAAGTTAGTTGAAAAAGTGAAAAAATCATAGGAGCACAATATGAAGGTAGATGTAGCAATAATCGGCGGTGGGCCAGCAGGAATCGCCAGTGCAATATCCGCATCAAAAGAGGGCGCAAAAGTAGCATTAATAGAAAGGGAATATAGATTAGGTGGAATCCTCAATCAATGTATTCACAATGGCTTTGGACTGCATTACTTTGGCGCAGAATTAACAGGACCAGAATATGCTAGAAAGTTTGCAGAAATGCTGGATAAATGTAAAAAGGTAAAAGTGAAATGCAACTCCTCCGTTACTGATATTACAAAAAACAGCGATGGAAATTTTGAGATTAAGATAGTAAGTCCAGATGGCTTACAATATTTGACAGCAAAAAGTGTTGTACTGACAATGGGGTGTCGAGAGCGCCCTGCTGGAGCCATTGACCTAGGTGGTAACCGTGTGGCAGGTATTTTTTCTGCTGGAGCAGCACAAGCAATTGTAAACTTGCAAGGAAAAATGATTGGTAAAAATGTAGTTATACAAGGCTCTGGAGACATAGGACTGATAATGGCACGTAGACTAACGTGTGAAGGCGCAAATGTATTGGGTGTATACGAAATTATGCCCAATTGTGGAGGACTGGCTCGTAATGTTACACAATGTTTACTCGACTTTAATATCCCTCTACATCTTAGCACAACCATAACTAAAGTAATAGGTAAAAAACGAGTCCAAGGAGTAATGGTTGCTCCCGTCACAAATGGTAAACCAGACTATAGTCAAGAAAAATTAGTAAAATGTGACACACTATTATTGTCAGTTGGGTTAATTCCTGAGGTCGAATTGGTAGATAAATTTAATTTAGAAAAATTGCGTGCTACCAACAGTTTTGCCGTAGATGAACATTTACAAACTAGCGAAGATGGTTTGTTTGTTGCTGGTAATGTATTACATGTAAATGACTTGGTAGACAATGTATCTCACGAGGGGGAACATGCTGGTACATCTGCTGCCCTATACGCTCTAGGTAAATTAACTAGAGGTAAGCCTATTGAGATAAAACATGACGAACACATCAAATATACTGCACCAAAGAACTTTTATAATGATAAACATGGGGAGCTATCTATAGCTTTTCGTGTGGATAAAGAATACCGAAGAGTAGCAATTTATGCCTTGAGTGATGGCGAGGTAATCAGTAAACGCCCTGCCCCAGTATTAACAGCTGGAGAAATGCAAACTCTCAAAATAGACAAATCAAAAATAAAAGAAGGTCTCACCCTATCAATAGACCCTCAATAAAAGGAGATACTATATATGGATATTATTTGCATTAGATGTCCAATAGGTTGCCATTTGCATATAGAAAAAGTTGACGGGAATGTGGTGGTAACTGGCAATAGTTGCCCTAGAGGCGCCGAATATGGCAAACAAGAATTTGTCTCTCCACAGAGAACGGTGACAACAGTCAAGGCCACCCCTAGGGGCACTATCGCATTGCGTACGAGTGCAGATGTCCCTAAAAAACTATATTTTGATGTATTAAAAGCAATAAAAGATGCTCCTCTACAAAAAAAATATAAACCAAGTGACATATTCATAAAAAATGTTTGCGATACCGGTGTAGATGTGGTAGTCACCAGTGTAAATGAGCAATAAATTTTACATTTGTCCACAAATTACTTTACTTTTTGATATTTGCTTTGATAATATAAAAGTAATAAGATGTTGACATAATAACAGCTAATGTCAACTATGGAGGTTTTTTGATATGAGAATGAAATCAAAAATTGGCGACAGTATGTTCATCACCATATTAATACTCAGTGTACTCACCCTACTCTTTTTTGTGGTATGGGCTGTGCTAGGTGTATGGATACCAGTGCTAGTAATGATGTTATTGCTGGTTTTAATAGTTGGCCCAGTATATTTCTTTACCTATTATGACATAGATAAAGACGCTCTCAAGATCAACTGTGGGATTTTTTTGATTAACTATAAAATTGATTACCACAATATAATATCTATGACAGATGTAGAAAAATTCACCTTTGCTCCAGCGCTAAGTTTTAACAGAATTTGCATACGATATGTAAAAAATGGTAAAATAAAATCAATACTAATCTCCCCTGCTAATAAGGATAAATTTAGAGAATTAGTGCATGCACAGATAAAAGAAAGCATGGATAGAGCTCAAAACACTCCTAATACCGCAGATGAGAGTATGATACAGCAAGTACTCGAAAAAGAACGTATGGAACAAGCAAAACGTGAGTCAAAAGAATTGCGACGCCAAGCAAAAATTGCAGAAAAAGAGCGCCGTATTAGCGAAAAGGAAATTGCACTATTAGCCAAAAGGGCAAAGCAAGCTGAGAAAAATGATGAAGTAGAGGCAATGAAAAATGCTGTAGATAACGCCAACAAAGACATTGCAGAATCAGCATTAGCGGCACAAGATACATCATCAAAAAAAGAGGCTCGTAAACTGTACAAACAACAACAAGCACTAGAAAAGAAGCAGGCAAAAGAACGAGCAAAACAAGAAAGAGAAAATGCAAAAGCACTAGCAAGGCAACTCGCTCAAGAAGAGAAATTGGCAGATCAACGCATAAAAGAACAAGAGCAACTCGAAGAAAAACAATTAGATGAATCTATTGAAAAGCAAGAAAAATTAGAAAAAGAACAACAAGAGCAACAAGAAAAGTTGCAATTGAGTGAGCAAGAGTTGGCTAATGTATTTGCTACTACTGCTGAGCCAGATACTGCACAGATTAAACTCGATGTATTAGATACAGATCAAGCCTCGATAGAAAAAATCAATACCAATGATAATAACGCTAATGATACCGAAATTGTGCAAAATACCCAAGATGGCAATATTACAAAAAGAGGCAGAGGCAGACCTGCTGGTAGCAAAAATAAATCAACCAAAGAAAAAGCTCAAACATCAACACCTAAAAAACGTGGTAGACCTGCTGGTAGTAAAAACAAAAACACAAAAAAATAGTTAAAAATTAAAAGTTCTCATTGTGATTTTGAGAACTTTTTTGTTTTGTGAAGCTAATATACACAAAGTTATAAAATGATTGTCAAAAAACGGTAAGTATGGTATAATTTGTAAGATATTAGAGGGTTAATATCCGCAAATATTTTAATAGGCACTAGGGAACTTTGGTGTTTTTATTTATATGATTATCATATGACGCACACTGCCTACACTACCCTAACTATTGCAAAATTAACGTGTAACTAATCCTCTCTTATGAACAATTACTATCGGAGAAATTACAAATGGAATTTTATCAAGTATTAGCAGAGCGTTATGGTTTAAAACCTATTCACGCACAAAATTTAATTAGTTTATTGGACGAAGGTTGCACTATACCCTTTATCGCAAGATATAGAAAAGAGATGCATGGTACCTGCGATGATCAAACTATTCGTAGTTTTGCAGATGACCTCAATTATCTACGCAACCTACAAAAGAGAAAAGATGAGGTAACCAATCTCATAACAGAGCAAGGTAATATGACTCCTGAGATACAGGCAAGTATAGATAAAGCGGTAACGCTCACAGAGATTGAAGATATATATAGACCGTTTAGACCAAAGCGCAAGACTAGGGCAAGCGTCGCAATAGCGGCAGGATTACAGCCATTAGCTGATGAGATACTCAAACAAGTACCTAATACAAATCTTGCCACTATGGCCGCTCCATATGTAAACGAGGAGAAAGGTATAAATGATACAGAATCAGCACTACAAGGCGCTAGTGATATAATTGCAGAAATTGTTGCTGATCATACCAATGCCCGTAAAGCACTTCGTGATATATACTGGAACAGAGCAAAACTAGCAACTACTTGGGTTAGCGAAAAAGACGAAGCAAAAACATATGAAACTTATAAAGATTATTCCGAAACTATAAAAACAATGCCTAGTCACAGAATATTAGCTATCAATCGTGGCGAAAAAGAAGATGCCATAAAAGTAGCATTTAAACTAGATGAGACTACGCAAAAACAAGTGTTCGCTGCTCTATACAAAGAATTTTTGAAGGGTGATGCAAAACAATACCTAAAAGAATTTGATAGCACAACAGAAACCCAAGAAAAGAAGACAACCAAAGAGAAAAAAGCGGATATCAAATTGGGAGATATGGAGATACATGATTTTGTAGTGCGAGCAATCAAAGACGGTTATGAGAGATTGTTAGCGCCATCACTTGAAAGGGAGTTGCGCACTACCCTCACCGAAAATGCTAGCAAACAGGCAATAAAAATGTTTGAACTCAACCTAAAACCTTTATTGATGCAACCACCATTAAAAAACAAAACCATTATGGCAGTAGACCCAGCATACAGGACGGGTTGCAAGATAGCAGTAATTGATAGCAAAGGTATGGTGCTAGACACTGGTGTCGTGTATCCTACCCCACCTCAAAACAAGACAGAAGAAAGTATAAAAATACTTACAGATATGATTTATCGCAACAATGTTGATACAATAAGTATTGGTAATGGTACTGCCAGTAAGGAAGCAGAAATATTTGTAGCAAATCTAATAAAAACATTAAATAAGCCAGTACAGTATGCCATAGTAAATGAGGCTGGCGCCAGTGTATATAGTGCAAGTAAACTAGGTGCAGAAGAATTTCCCCAATATGATGTCAGTATACGCAGTGCTGTCAGCATTGCTCGTAGGCTCCAAGACCCATTGGCCGAGCTAATAAAGATTGACCCAAAATCTATAGGTGTAGGACAATATCAACATGATATGCCACAAAAAAGACTCAGCGAAGTGCTAGAAGGCGTAGTAGAAAACTGCGTAAATGAGGTGGGTGTCGACCTCAACACAGCTAGTGTACCACTACTCACTAGAGTAAGTGGATTAAATAGTAATAGTGCAAAAGAAGTAGCAAAATACCGTGACAAAATAAAGTCTTTTAAATCCAGAGAGCAACTGCTTGATGTGCCAAAACTTGGCGCAAAAGCATATGAGCAATGTGCTGGATTCTTGAGAATTCCTGGTGCTGACAATATATTAGATAATACAGCTGTTCACCCAGAGAGCTATCCTGCTGTCAACAAATTATTAGCACTATTTAACCTAGATGCAGATGCAATCAAAAATGGTGCTTTAAATAATTTACCTAATGCTATTCAAGAAAAAGGTGAGCAAAGTGTTGCGGATTATTGTGGTATAGGAGTACCGACGCTACAAGATATAGTAGCCGAATTACAAAAACCTGGTAGAGATATTAGAGACAGTTTGCCAAAACCAGTATTGCGTAGCGACCTACTCTCGTTAGAAGATTTGCAGGTTGGTATGGATCTAGATGGTACTGTGCGCAATGTAATAGATTTTGGTGCTTTTATAGATATAGGTGTACACCAAGATGGTTTGGTACATATATCACAAATATGTGATAGATACATCAAACACCCTAGTGAAGAATTGACCGTAGGTGACAAGGTAAGAGTAAGAGTCATAGGAGTAGATGTGGAGAAGAAGAGGATTTCTCTTAGTATAAAGCAAGCAGATAAAGATTAAAATTTTTGTTTAAATATAAAAATTACATAATTTAAATAAAAAATTTAACGCAACATTTGAATAAATTTTGTAGTCAAAAAGTTGACAGTAAATTCAAAATATAATAAAATAGTGATTAGAAGACAGCACTGCACTGTATGTTAGCGAATCATTCCACCCTCGCTAATATCCAAATGCACTGTTTTCTTTTTTGTTTTATTTTTCTTACAATTACTAAAATATAAATAAAGGAAGAAGTACAGCGTATTTCACTGTTATCCTACCAGAGTCAGTCTGGATACTACAAAAAAGTTATACAAAACTGCATAGTACTCAGTAACAATGTGCATAGTATTACAAAAACCACTCAAAATCATCATTATTGAGTGGTTTTTTGTTTATTATTAATAAAATATTCGTAAAATTAATATTCTGGCGATATGTCAATAGTCTCTAATGTATCATAAGCATCATTAACTAATTTATCTATATCCAGTTTGCTCTCTTCACGCTCTACTCTATCCAGTCTTGGCTTTGTTACTGGATTTTTTGGTAAAAAAACTGTACAACAATCTTCATATGGCAATATACTAGTTTCCATTGTACCTATCTTGCGTGCTATATCAATTATATCTAATTTATCAAAGCCTATCAACGGTCTAAATATTGGCATAGAGGTAACAGCACTGGTACTGGTAATACTCTCTAATGTTTGGCTAGCGACTTGCCCCAAGCTCTCCCCAGTAATTATAGCACCTGCGCCAACATCTTTTGACAAACGTTCACTAATGCGCATCATTATCCTACGCATTATGGTAATCATATAATCTCTATCACAATTCCTGTTAATCGCCTCTTGAACTTGGGTAAAGGATACAAAACTTAACTTGATAGCCCCAGTATATTTACTGAGTAATTTTGCTAAAGTAATTACTTTTTGCTTGGCTAATTCGCTGGTATATGGGAAGCTATGAAAGTGGAGAGCATGTATGGTCATACCACGTTTCGCCATAAAATACCCAGCTACAGGACTATCGATACCACCACTCAACAGTAATAATCCCTTGCCTGCCGTACCAACTGGCATTCCTCCCGCACAAGGTATAGTTTGAGTAGAGATGTAAGTATATCCATTTTCCCTAATGTCAATATTTATCACAGTATCTGGCTCATGTAAATCTACAACAGCATTAGGGCAATTATCCAATATTACCTCACCCGCCATAGCGGAAAATTGCATGGACTTAATAGGGAAAATTTTGCTAGCACGCCTGGTAGTAACACGAAACTTACCTGTTACACTGATTTTTTTACACTCAGCCAAAATTAACTCAGGCTCATTCTCGACCACAACAGCTGGGCTGATAGAATGCAAGCCAAATACGCAAACCAGTTTTTGAATTATAGCATACTCTCGTTTTTCATCATAATCTGTAATGAGATATCTACCACTGATATGTTGCAACTTAAACGTCTCGCCATTAAGAGTGGATTTTATATTTTTTAACAATGCATTTTCAAAAAAACGTCTATTATTGCCTTTTAAGTGTATTTCGCCGTAGCGCAATAGTATTACTTTCATTTTTTACCTCTTTAACTTTCGTAGTTTCGTCAGTTCCTCAGCCAAATAGTTTACAGTCATTATTATCTCGTCGGCAGTATTGAATTCACTAAAACTAAATCTAATATTGCCCTCTATCACTGATGGAGATTGTCCCATAGCCTGCAACACTCTGTTACCTGATAACTTGCTACTACAAGCAGATCCTGTGCTTACTAATACACCATGAGACTCCAAAGCATGCAATAAGACCTCACCTTTTACCCCAGCAAAAGCAACTGATAAGATATTTGGACTAGTAGGAGCACTCAAAGAATTAATACTAAAATCTGTACATTTCTCTGACAAATTCTTTATTAAAAGATTCTTTAACTCTAATGCATGTGCATAATTCTGTTGCAGTTTACTTGCCATTATTTTGCATGCGAGCACAAACGCCAAAATTGCAGGTGCGTTTTCTGTGCCAGATCTTACGCCACCCTCTTGACCGCCACCTAATATAATAGGATTAATGTTTATCCCATTGCGGATATAAAATGCGCCAACGCCTTTTGGCCCATGTATTTTATGTGAACTAATAGTGTATGCATCTACCAGTGTCTCACTCAAGCTAAAAGGAATCTTTAAAAATGCCTGAACGCCATCACAATGAACAATACATTTTGGAGACTTTGACTTGATGAGTTTACTGATCTCGGCAATATCATTTATTGCACCAGTTTCATTACTAACATGTATAAAGGAAACCAAACCAACTGTGTCATCTAGCAAACTATTCAAATGCTCTATATCCAGTAAACCATTCGTTTGTAGTTTTACAAACCCAACCTCATATCCATCATTTTTGAGACTTTTTGCAGTTTCATATACACTAGGGTGCTCGCCTGCCCCTACTAAAATTTTTTTATTCTTTTTAGCCAATCCACGCAAAATAGTATTGTTTGCCTCTGTAGCACTACCAGTAAAATATACTTTGCCATCTCTAGGCGCATCAAGACAATTCATTATAGTGGCTCTAGCAGTATCCAACTCTGCTCTAACAGCTACTCCTGCAGCATAAACTGAACTAGGATTAAAATACATCTCACGACTACAATCGTACTCAAACTTTGCTACTTCGTCTCTTACTTGGGTAGTAGCAGAATTATCCAGATAAATCATAAAACTCTCCTCAATTTTATTATCTTAGTTTTGCCTCAAAACGCTTTGATAATTCATTTAAGATTTTTTCAAAAGTAGTATTTACCTCTTCTTGACTAAGTGTACCGTCTAATTTCCTAAATATTAACCGCCAAGCAACGCTTTTGCTACCTTTGTCAATTTGATTCCCTTGGTATACATCAAATAATTCGGCATCTTCCAAATACTCGCCAGCAACTCGATGTATAACGGCATGCATATCACCAACAGGAGTATCCTCATCTACGACAACAGCCAAATCTCGCTCGGCATATGGGAAACGAGATACCGGCTTTACTTTTTTTACTTTTTTAGCTGGAATATTGTCTAAGCAAATTTCAAAATAGTATACATCAGATGAAATACTATAATTTTGCAATACTCTAGGGTGTACCTTACCGATATGACCTATTGCCCTATTAGCAAACATAATATCTGCACAAATATTAGGATGTAAATATGGCACATTACTAGGTTTGTAGACAAAAGTTAAATTGTGATTACTCGCAAATCTCTCTACTATAGATTTTAATTTAAAAAAGTCTACATCTTTGCGTGTGTCTATATAACTCAAGAATATTTTTTCGTTAGGCAAATCTGTATCATTTTGTGGTTTAATAAAAGTTTTGCCCAACTCAAAAAGTGCATAATTTTTATTTTTACGACTGTTATTGAGCTCTACAGCCTCAATCATAGAACCAAACATTTGAGTACGCATGATGCTATAGTCGTGACTTAATGGATTGGATATCTCCATTGCGTTACGGTAATCGCTATCTTTGGGCATTAGTATCTTGTCATACACTGTAGGTGAAGTAAAAGTATATGTGATAATTTGGTGCGCACCAGTAGCCAACATCAAATCCACCGTTTCCTGATGCAATTTTTGCTGAGTAGATAAACCTCCACGAGTAGAACTAGTAAATTGCAAATTGGTTGATTCAATATGCTCATAGCCATACATGCGAATCAACTCCTCTACTATATCAGCCGGACCAATTATATCGGTACGAATAGTAGGTACTATACAATTGACCTTGTTATTCTTAATAGTTGTAACTATTCCTAGATTACCTAATATTCTCACTATATCCATCTCTGGTATGTCTATACCTAATAAGTCTTTGATAAACCCCAACTTAAAAGTAATAACTCTACCCTTTGTATCAAATGAGGTGTTGGATACTATCTCGTTATTAATCTTACCTACCTTTAGCTCTTGAATAAGTGCCAGCGCTCTATCCAAACCTGCTACTGCTGATACTGGCTCAACACCACGCTCATTCCTAGCACTAGCATCTGATCGGATACCAAGGCTACGAGCAGTTTTGCGAATATTTTCTCTGTTAAATACAACACTTTCCAACACTATATTTTTGGTGTCTTTGCTGATACTAAATTGCTTACCCCCCATGATACCAGCAAGTCCAACAGGCTGAATTGCGTCAGCAATTACCATCATATTAGGTGTTAATTCGTAAGTCTCATCATTGAGAGTCTGTAATTTTTCACCATCTTTAGCTTGCCTAACTATTATGGTTTCTGAATTTAACTTGTCATAATCAAAAGCATGCATAGGTTGTCCCATTTCCCACAATACATAATTTGTGATATCTACTATATTGTTTATTGGGCGCAAACCAACCAAACGCAAACGGTTCTGCATCCACTTTGGACTAGGTCCCAGCTTGACATCACGGATAACGCAACCAACATAAAAAGGACAATTGTCAGTCTTTATCTCAAGATTTAGTGGCATATTCAAGTTAGTAGCTCTGTATTTAAAATTAGGCTCATTTACTGGACGATTTAGAGCGGCTGCCAACTCCTTTGCCAAACCCTTTACGCTTTGACAATCTGGTCTATTTGACAAGACAGAAATATCATACACAACATCGTCCATTCCCAAAACTGTAGCTATATTATCCCCAATCTTACAGTCTTGAGGATTTAGAATCATAATACCATCGACCTCTGCGCCATCATAGACATCGTTACCTATACACAACTCTTCTCCAGAGCAAAGCATTCCTTGA
>CALWPF010000004.1 GCA_944383355.1 uncultured Clostridia bacterium | reverse complement strand
TGGATCCGCTGCGGATGTCTGGGCTGGGAATTTCCACCTCGGATATTACCACTGCGGTGGAATCTCAGAATATTCAAGTCCGCATGATGAACAATTACTTTGCGTCAAGTTGCTGATATCTATTACACCTGAGTAAATCGATGAATTTGACTCGGTTGATGTCCAGTAAGCAGATTTGAGCGGATAACTGCTACCGCTAGAAGCATTAAATGTATTATCTGTCAAGAGAGTGCTTACTGGTTCACTATGTCCACTATTGGAAAAAGATTCTGCATTTACAGAAACTTCATTATTCGACATATTATCATTGCTATATCCTGTTAAAAAACTAAAAAAATAAGCATTTTGTCCAAAGATAAAAGCAAGTATTAAAATAGAAATCAATAAAATCTTTTTAAATGTTTTAGTATTGGTCATTTTGTCCACCTTTTAGCAATGTTTAAACTGTCATATTATAATACAAAGTCCAGAATAAAGCAAGTTTTTGAGGGTAGAATAATATAAAAAAGTAAATAATAGTGTTATGGAAAAAACAAGTAAATTAAAGTTCTGGAAAATTCTACTTTATATCTTAGGAGGGGCATTTATTGGCGTTGCCAATGGTCTTTTTGGTGGTGGCGGAGGAATGCTTTGTGTCCCTTTGTTATTACTGGCGGGGTTAAAAAACCAAGAAGCTCAAGCAACAGCTATATTGATAATGGCGCCTATAAGTATTGCCAGTGTTGTAGTATATTATTCAAATGGGTACATAGATTGGTTGATGGCACTTTATGTGGGGCTTGGGTCAATAGTTGGTGGTATAATTGGGGCATTTGCACTAAAAAAATTTAGCAACATAGTTTTGCAATATATTTTTGCTGTAGTAATGCTGGTTGCTGGGCTAAAGTTGTTATTTTAAGTTGAGGAAAGTATGTGGATTTATTTATTTTTAGCTGGTTTGTTTGGTGGATTATGTGGCGGTATGGGCTTGGGTGGCGGTACTTTATTAATACCTATTTTGACTATGATATTAAGCGTAGATCAACATTTGGCGCAGGGATTAAATTTGCTAGTATTTATACCTACAGCTATTGTGGCTCTAGTAATACATGCAAAAAATAAACTACTAAATTATAAAATGTTTTTTATAATAGTTGTGCCAGCTGCTATTTCAGCTATCGTATCATCATTTTTGGTAAAACAAATCGATGGTAATATATTAAAAAATTGTTTTGGAGGATTTTTAGTATTTATAGCTGTTTATGAAATCGGTGTAGCAATTAAAACGACTGTTACTAATAAAAAATTGTTTGATAATTTAAAGTACAAAATCTAAACTAGAATATAATTTTGCTTGTGGACATGCAGTTTTTACGAACCTCTAGCATATAGTAAACTATTTAAGAGGAGGTAGCATGATAATAGAAAGTTTTATAACTTTTATGAGCAAGATTATGTTCTTTAGTTCTTATGTGGACAATGCTAGTAGTTTCCCAAAAACTCTTACTCCACAAGAAGAAAAGGAATATATAGAGCGATTCAAAAAGGGGGATATGAGGGCTCGAGATATTTTAATTAGCCACAATTTGAGATTGGTTGCTCACATAGTAAAGAAGTATAGTAACTCAAGTAAAGATGCAGATGACCTGATATCAGTTGGTGCAATTGGTTTAATCAAGGCGATTAACTCTTATTCTGCGGACAAGGGCACACAATTATCCACTTATGCTGCTAGGTGCATAGAGAATGAGATTTTGATGTTATTTAGGGTGAACAAAAAACATCAAGGTAATATGTCACTTGATGAAAGCCTTGGAATGGAAAAAGATGGTAATGAGATAGTTTTGGCAGATGTTATAAGTGATAGTGAGACAGACGGAATGGAGCAAGTGGAGACCAATATTCTCACGGAGAAATTACTACAGTTAATAAAGGATAATTTGTCTCCTAGGGAATATCAAATACTTGAATTGCGCTACGGTATAGGAGGTAAGGTTGCTTATACGCAGAGAGAAGTTGCTAAAAAATTGGGGATATCTAGATCATATATTTCACGACTAGAGAAAAAAGCCCTAACAACGGTTAGGGCTAAGGTAAAAGAACATAAGCTATTTATAGATTGATAAAGAGTGATGTTTTAGTTATTTGGCCTTGTTGTTATATTAATGATCTGGTAGTCTTTGTATCAACAGAAGGTATATTATTGTGAGTGGCAGGAGTAGAACTATCAAAATATCTCTCTAATGTATCTTGCTTTACGGACTTAGGACACATCTCAGGGCGCTGTAATTTTATAGCTGTGAGACATATTTCACTCTGTAATTTGCGTTCTAGATCGAGCACATAATCAAACCCACATAAATGAGCACAATATTCTTGCCATTCTGCATCTTGGTTTGGATGATCATGAATATGAAAATCATCTAATGTCAGTGTTTCACGTCTAGCATTTATTACTGTAATACTCCCATCGTTGTTCTTTTTTCTTTTTACGATAGTACCAAAAAATTGTGGAGTATCACGACAGGTGAGTGACTCGACCTCTAACTTTTGAGTATCAATAAAATCTTGAAACATGGCGGTTGTGAAGCTTTCTACAAAACTGTCATTTTTTTCTACGCAGTTATTCATTTCTCTGCCCAATGTCAACCCTTTGAGGAAACTGATATGTTCTCTCATGGAAGATTCCAGATGTGTAATATATTCAATGGCATACTCATTACCCATGGTAGGATGGCTGGTAAGAAAAGCAAAAATATTAGGGTAATTTTTGGTAGCCTTAGGGTTAACTAATATTTCTTCAAAATCCTTGTATTGCTCCGTAAATGTTTGTATAGCAAGTTCGCTCTCATCATCTTTGTACTCATCATCTTGCTCAATAGTTTTTGCCAATTCGATAGTTAAAATATCATCAATTTGGTCGTAATCATACCAAAGTACCTCAACATCTTTACTATAGAAATGCCTAAGATCACTAGAGGTAATTTTGCTAAGAAAACTCATTTTTACACCCCTGTATGTTATTGTTCGCTATATTATATTAGAAACAAACAACTTTGTCAATATGACTTGGTATTAAAAAAGGGGATAAAACTAAAAATTTTACACTTTCGATGGCTCATGTACAATGCAAACATTGCTTTATAATTGGGTTTGGTATTGACAATTTTACTCTTTCATGCTAAAATTAGACCGTACCTAGTTGGATGGTCGAATTCATTTATTGAATTAGGAAAGTCCGAGCACAACAGGGCAGGGTGC
The DNA here is from genome assembly GCA_944383355.1 of uncultured Clostridia bacterium. Taxonomy (GTDB): domain Bacteria; phylum Bacillota; class Clostridia; order Christensenellales; family UBA1242; genus RUG666. Next base: position 67,890 of record CALWPF010000004.1, on the reverse strand, counting down.
AAGATAACGTCTTGTGGAGGCGACTCCAAGGATAGTGCAACAGAGATATACCGCCACTTATTTGTCTATTTTTGTGTTTTTTATGATATTATCATATCTTACCTCCTATTTTTTCACAAAAAATTAAAGTGGTAAGGATGGAAAGGTGGGGTAAGAGCCCACCGGCACCATAGTGATATGGTGTGCTATGTAAACCCCACCTTGTGCAAGATAAGGAAGATAAAAACAGATTGCCCGTCTGCTTCCGATATACATCGCTTGAGCATGTTGGTGACAGCATGTCTAGATAGATGACCATCTATAACAAAACTCGGCTTATAGACTAGTGTACCCATACGAAGTTGTTGGACAACTTCGTTTTTTGTTTAAATAAATTACATTTTGCAATAATTAGAGTATGTTAGAATTTTTTTTGTTGTTTAGCAGTTCATTCGTTGGGTTATGTATTTTATTTCCTTTTATCTATGATGTTATACCGCATATCGTTGCAACACCTTATATGTACTCATACAAAAAGTTAAGAAGTAAAAAAATAATCTTCAATACTCAAATGGCTAGCGTTTGGGTAAAAGATAATTTTTATGTGATTGTATTAAATGATGGAACAATTGGCTTTGTTAAAGAAGATTCCTTGTTATGCAAAGTTGAATTTGGTGTTAACAATCATGAAGAGTATCTTTTGCAACATGTTATCTTAAATAACAATTATTGCAGAGCAAAGTATGCATCTAAGCAACATTATTTTGTAATTAACATACACAAGGAAGGATTTGAATTAGAGAGTAATCTAGTAGATGAGTTTATACTTGAGATTAGTAAACCTCAGTGTTCTTATATAACCAATCAAGACAAAGGCTTATTTTGTATAAATGAAAAAGGTAAAATAATAGGATTTGAATTACAAAAAGGTTATTGTTCCAACATCAGGGCATATCCCGAATATATTGAAATGGCTGTTTGGCCCCAGAGTGCCTACTTTGTTTTTGTAGATTCCCCATTAAATGTTGTTACGGGTCCTGAACGTAAAAAAGTTTTGAAAAGTATGTTTGGTTATATTGATACAAGTGCTTGGCAACAAAAAATAAAAAAAATCGAAGTGCTAGTGCCTTTTAATACATTAAAAAGCCTAAATATACAAAAACTAATAAAAAAAGAAAATTGGACTTTGTCTCTGGATTATGATAGATTTTTATTACTTCCTGAATTCAAATTAAAAGATTTTTGTGGTAAAGTTTTTGCTGAGAAGTTTTTTATTTCATTAACAGCTTTGGGGTTTTCAAAACTTGTTAGGGTTTCAGTTTTGCGAAGACATGTTGTGGAAATTAAAGATTTTGTTAGTGGTTATAAAGTTTATATAAAGTTTGAGTCAAAAGTGTGCCATGTTGAACACAGGTGCATATGGAATGATGACCGTATTTATATTTTTTTAAAAGAGGCGACAGACTATGAGTTTGTCCCATTTTACTTAGAGTTTGATTGTGATAAATTAACGTATAACTCAGTTTTGGATTTGCATAATGTACCTCACAAATGCTATTGTGTTTTGTATTCAAAACCCAAAATCTTGCATTTAAATGTAATTTTTGAATTAGTGAATAGATCTATTTTGCAAGGCGAAAAAATTGATTTAAATAAAATATTTAAAGATGTTTTGTTGACCAGTCTGCCGTCAAGTACTCAATTTTTATGTGCGAATCTGTTGCTTACTAGCATAACGGTAACTGGAGATGAATCTTTGTTGTATAACGATGATTTTAAACACTTCTTAATTGAGAGATGTCATTATTTATCCAATGTGAGCGTGGGGACCGCTCGTTGTTTTGTTAAAAAGTTATTGCCTTACATTAAAGATAATAAGATTATAGATTTTTTGCTAGATTTTATGTTTAAGACAAAAAAAGTGAGAGACTATAATAGCTGGGAATATGTGTTTACTTCATTGCTTGGGATTACCATCAATAACTCAAAGCTAGTTTTGGAAAAAGATTCTACATATGAAAAGTTTGATGGTGAGATATTTATCATGGGTAAAACTATTAAATTGTCACGAGACAGACTAAATAAAAACATAAAATGCAATGGCAGAATTTATGTAGATATGAATCAAATTACATTAGATAATAAAAATGAATTGGTTATTGAATTTTAAATTTAATTCTTGCGCTTGGGACTACATTGTGATAAAATATTTGCAGAGGTAATTAAATGGATTTATTTACAAACAATGCAAAGTCGAAAGCACCGTTATATGATAGAATGCGTCCAGATAGTTTGGAAGAATTTTTAGGGCAAGAACACATAGTTTATCCCAATTCATTGCTTGCTAGAGCTATAAAGACTGACATGTTGGGTAGTTGTATCTTTTTTGGCCCGCCAGGCACTGGCAAGACAACGCTAGCACATATAATAACAAAGAACACGAACAGCAATTTTGTCAAGTTAAATGCTGTATCAAGTGGTGTAGCTGATGCAAAAAGAGTTATAGATCAAGCAAGGCAGGACTTTTTGTTATATGGCAAAAAAACTTATTTGTTGTTGGACGAATGTCATAGATGGAACAAAGCGCAAAGTGATAGTGTGTTAGCGGCAATTGAAGATGGTAGTATTATCTTTATCGGCTCAACCACAGAGAATCCTTATACTTCTATGACTAGAGCAATTGTCTCAAGGTGCAGGGTTTTCGAATTTAAGCCACTGTCCGATAAAAATATTGTTACTGCATTAGAGAGAGCGGTAAAAAATAAAGAAAAAGGTCTTGGCAACTTAAATATTGTGCTGACTAAAGAGGCAAAAGAACACTATGCGTGGGCGGCTTCTGGAGATTTACGTTGCGCTTTAAACGCACTAGAGTTAGCAGCAAAAACAACTCCTATAGATAGTGCAGGAAATATTGTCATAGACAAAACTGTTGCTGAGCAATCAATACAAAAAAAGGCTATGTCCATTGATGAGGATATGTATTATGATATGCTTTCGGCATTTTGCAAAAGTATTAGGGGAAGTGACGCTGATGCAGCATTATACTGGAGTAGTCGTTTGATTAGTGCAGGTTGTGACCCATTATTGATAGCTCGCAGGTTGATTGCTCATTGCAGTGAAGATATAGGTATGGCAGATAGTAATGCTTTGTTGTTGGCGACATCGGCACTGATTGCATTAAAAAATCTTGGATTACCAGAGGGCAATATACCTTTGGCTCATGCTATTATTTATGCTTGCGAGGCCCCAAAGTCTAATAGTGTAATATTAGCATTGAATATGGCACAGCAAGATGCTGAAAATGTAAAAGATGATAGAGTCCCAAATCATTTAAAAAATCACAAGACTACTGATTATCAAGCTAAATACAAGTATCCACACGAATATGGTGGTTATGTTTATCAACAGTATTTACCAGATAGTTTAAAAGATAGGATTTACTATAAACCTAGTGAAAATGGTAGAGAACGAGGGCTAATACGTAAAAAGGTATTCAAAAAATAATTATAGGTAATCTTGTACGAGATTTTATGCTTTTTTGTTTGTCAAAAAGAGCAATTGTTGATATAATGGCTTTTAGCAATCTAAAGTAAGGAGAAAAAATTTTTATGGAACTAAAAAAGATAGAGAAATTAAAGGGTACTAAAACTGAAAAGAACTTGATGGAGGCTTTTGCAGGTGAGAGTCAGGCAAGGAATAAATATGATTACTTTGCAAGTATAGCCAAGAAAGAGGGATATGAGCAGATTAGTAGGTATTTTTCTGAAACTGCTGGTAATGAAAAAGAACATGCCAAGATTTGGTTCAAATTATTCCATGGAATGGGAAATACAAAAGAGTGTCTACAGTGGGCTGCTGATGGTGAGAACTATGAGTGGACTGACATGTATGCGAACTTTGCAAAAGTAGCAGATGAGGAAGGATTCCCAGAGATAGCTGAGTTGTTCCGTGGTGTAGCGGCTATTGAGAAAGAGCATGAAAATAGATTTAAAGAGCTATTGGAAAACGTTGAGAGCGGTAAAACTTTTAAACGTGATACAGAAATGGAATGGGTATGTCTCAACTGTGGGTATCATTACTTTGGTAAAGAACCGCCTGCAGTTTGTCCAGTTTGCGCTCATCCACAAGCATACTTTGCTTTGTTAAAAAAGGACTATTAAGAGTTAATCAGATTCAATTTTTTGTTAAAGCGGCGTGAGGCCGTTTTTTGTTTTAATATTATTCAACCTAAAATTCGCCATAATAAGAGTGTTTAAAAATAGAGATTGTACATACACTATTTTTACTTAATGAGGTGAATGATGTGGGAGTTTGATGTAAAATCTGAGTCACATACTGTGAGCTATATTGATTATTTATATAAAAAGTTAAAGCCAAGTGTAACAAAAGTTGGTGGTAATATCGCTGTAGCAACATCTGGTAATGATAAAATTTTGAGCCTTGCTGTTAGTGAAAAAGATAAAAACAAAATTAAAAGTCAATTGAGGATTTACTTATGTGATATCTTTTGTGAAAAGATGAAGGCAGACTATCTACAAAAAAACATTAATTGTATACCAAATGACAGTGACTTGTTTATGCCGTTTGTAAAAGTTTGTACATATTTTGATAATGAACTAGAGCGACAAATAGTCATGAGGAATTTGTCCATTGGTCATTCAATGGTATTATCAAGTTATCTGGAATTTAGGCTACGGTCATTAAAATGCAAATGGCAGGAATTATGTAATCTCACCAATCAAAATGCTGAATTGTTTTTTCAAAGTGAAACTTTTTTAGACATATTAAGATTCCTATTAAATAATTTAGATTACAAAAGTGAATGTGTCTTAGTTAAAACTGTGAATAATTCAATGATATTTGAAGATAGCGATGGGGTAATTTGGTCATATTGTTACACAGGCAAATTGGCAGAGGTGGAAATAGTTAATAAACTAATAGAACTCAGCCCAGTAAAAATTGTTGTAAAAATGCCACAAGAACCTAATAAGTTGATTGACACTCTGGTTTCACTATTTGGAGACAGAATACATATTATAAAAAGTTAGAAAAAAATCTTGACAAGATTTATAATAATGGTTAAAATTATCGAAGATGATAGTATAGATGTTGGGACAAGTAGATCTAGTTACACCATTTACAGAGAGTACCACATATGCTGAGAGTGGGCAATAAGGAGGCTAGATTGAAACCACCTAACTACTATTACGCTAAGGTACAGCGTATTTTTGTGTGCCCAAGAGTGGTCTAGATATAAGTAATATCTAGGCAATAAAGGTGGAACCACGGGTAATATACTCGTCCTTTGTAATTTAATTTACAGTGGGCGAGTTTTATTTTTGCCCGCAAAAGGAGTTTGGTATGAAAATTAAAATAAAAGATGGCAGTCAATTAGAGATTGAGTCTAATTCAAGTGTGTTAGATTTGGCTAAACAAATTAGCGAAGGTTTGGCTCGTAATGCAGTGGCTGGTAGAGTGAATGGTGCTTTAGTACAGTTATCACACAAATTGGCCAATAATGATAATGTTGAGATTATCACATTAAAAGATAAAGATGGTATGGATATCTTCCATCACTCTACAGCACACGTAATGGCGTTAGCTGTTAAGCGCCTTTATCCTGATACAAAAATTTCTATTGGTCCAGCAATAGAAGACGGCTTTTATTACGATTTTGACTTTTCTTCTCCATTTAAGAAAGAAGACCTGCCAAAAGTAGAAAAAGAGATGGAGAAAATCATTCAATCAAAATTATCCTTTGAAAGAGTGGAGGTAAGTAGACAAGAGGCTCAAAAAATATTTAAAGATTTAGATGAGCCATACAAGCTGGAATTGTTGGAAGATATCCCACAAGATGAGATTATTACTATATACAAGTTGGGGGAATTGACCGATCTTTGTAGAGGACCTCATCTAGAGGATATCAGTATCATAAAAGCTTTTAAATTGCAATCGGCAACTGGTGCGTATTGGCGTGGAGACGAGCACAATAAAATGCTTACTCGTATTTATGGTATAAGTTTCCCCAAAAAGTCGGAATTGGATTTATTTATTGAAAAGCAAGAGTTGGCTAGACAGCGTGATAGTAACAAAGTTGGACGAGAGCTAGGCTTTTTTACCACAGAAGAAATAGTGGGACAAGGCTTGCCGCTTTTCTTGCCTAATGGAGCTAGAACTATACAAGTAATGCAAAGATTTATAGAAGACGAAGAGCAAAAGCGTGGTTATATGCTAACAAAGACTCCTATAATGGCAAAAAAAGAACTCTATGAGACTAGTGGACATTGGGAACATTACAAAGAAGATATGTTTATATTAGGTGATGAGGAAAAGGATAAAGAGGTATTTGCTCTGCGTCCAATGACTTGTCCATTCCAATTTTTATGTTACAAGCAAGGTCTAAAAAGTTATAAAGATTTGCCTGCTCGTTATAATGAAACTAGCTTGATGTGCCGTTTTGAGGACAGTGGTGCTTGTCATGGCTTAACTAGGGTGAGACAATTTACAATGTCTGATGCGCATATTATGTTGCGTAAGGATCAACTAGAGCAAGAATTTAGTAATGTAGTTAATTTGTTGATGTACTATTTGGAAAAATTTGGTATAAAAGACGAGATTGTTTACTTGCGTCTCAGCAAGTGGGACCCAGAGAATAAGAATAATAAGTATATAGACAACCCAGAGATGTGGGAATATGCTGAGAGTGTGTTGAGACAAATTTTAGTGGATTTAAAAATTCCTTTTGTTGAGGCTGTTGGAGAGGCTGCATTTTATGGACCAAAGTTGGATTTCCAAATTAAGAATGTATGGGGCAAGGAAGACACATTATGTACGGCGCAAGTTGACTTTGCTCTCGCTGAGCGTTGGGATATGTGGTACATTGATGAAAATGGAGAGAAACAGCGTCCTTGCATAATTCACCGTGCATGTAGTAGCTATGAACGCTTGCTTGCAGTATGTCTTGAACACTTTGGTGGTGCATTACCATTATGGTATAGTCCAATTCAGGTGAAGATATTGTCATTAACGGATAGGAATGTTGATTATGCTAAATCTATTGCTGACAAATTAACTCAACTAGGTTTGCGTGTTGAGGTGGATAGTCGTAATGAAAAGGTTGGTTACAAGATTAGAGAGGCTCAATTACAAAAGATACCTTATATGGTAATAGTTGGAGATAATGAGCAAGAATCGCAAATGGTTGCTGTTCGTCATAGGAAAGATGGTGATATTGGTACTATGAGTGTTGATGACTTCTGTAAAATGGTAGTAGATGAAAATGTTAACAAAGTTATAAAATAAAAAGAGGCGAGTGCCTCTTTTTATTTTTTAGAATGAAATGTTATTGCTACTGTTTTTCCACCAACCATTATTGCATTGTTTAGTGACATTGGTAAGTTTCTAATTTCGGTTGATTCAACTTGTGGGCGAAATTTATTATATAATTTGTCTGCATCATCTTGTGCATCAAAGTTTACTATTGTAAAGGTGTAATCAGCTATATTTTCACCGTTGTCAGCAACTATATCATATAATTTGGCAACAGCTGGCTTAAAGCCCTTGATGCTTTCAAGTACTCTAAAATCGCCGTCAGTGTCAATACATATTATAGGACGCATTCCAACACTTGCTCCTACGAATTTATCTATTACATTACGCAACAATGGGCTACTTTGCACTAGATTGACGTCGTCTATTACAAAGGCAGAAACATATGTACCAATAATATTCTGGTCTATATATTGCAAAACTTTATCTATGTCAGGCTCATTTTTGTGCAAGGTGTTTGCCATCAACGCTATTTCGCTAGTCCCTCTAGACACAGTCATTGTATCAATTAGATAGCATTTGCGATCTGGATAGTCTACTGACATCTGAGTAAAAGCAGAGCGCAGATCCGCACCTCCATCTTGCATAATCTTTTGAGATACCGTAAAGAATACTATATCATCTCCATTTTGCAAGTACGGGGTAAAAAAATCTAGCCATTCTTGCATGGTCAAAGGAATAATTTTGTATAGTCCTTTTTGTATATTTTGGCAGATGTCGACATTAGATAGCGATTTATTATTAAAATCTGTAAAATTTATAATGGTTTTTCCTTTTTGAATTTTGCTAGGTGCCAATAATATGCCGTTTGCATCAGCCTCTGGTTGCAACATATCTGCATATGCATCAATAAAAATTTTAGCCATATTTCCTCCTAAAACTATCGTGCATATTTTACTAAAATAGTCTTAGGTTTGTCAATCAGTAACTTTAATAAAATTTAATATACATTTCAAAATTTTTGTAAACTTTTTCTATATAGGCATTTGTGGCTGGATATGGAGTTGTGAGTAATGTTAATCCATCCGATGAGTAAGTATTATCTTTTAGCCAATTTGCTACTTTTGTCGGTCCAGCATTATACGCTGCTAATGCAGTTTTTGTGTTTTGGAATTGCTGGAGTAATATTGAGAGATAATATGTACCTAGCATGATATTTATCTCTGGTTTGTGCAACATATCAATATTAAAATTTTCTATTCGAAGTAATTCCGCTAAATATATAGCGGTATTAGGCATTATTTGCATCAAACCTATTGCTCCAGCGTTTGAAATGCTTGAGTCATCATATCCACTTTCACAATTAATTACGGCTGCAACTAGTGCTGGTTCTACATCATACTGGCCTGAGTAGTAAATAATTGTATCTTTGTATTTTATAGGATATAGCAGAAAGAAAAACGCTATAATAAAAAAACAAGATATAATTACTGCAGAACTAAGCAATATTAGGTATTTTAAATTTTTACTCATATCATTATTATATTTATAACGATTGTTTTTACGCTATTATTTATAAAAAATTTGTTATTAGTGTTGACAAAAATTAATTTCATTGTATAATATGCGTAAAGTAGTATTACTTGACATTAATTTGAGGTATTCTTAATGAAAGTTAATGATGTTGTACGATTAAGCAAGATGCTAGATGTTTATGGAGGCTTGTTGACTACAAAGCAAAGAGAAATTTTAAATGATTACCTCAATTATGATGAGGGCTTGAGCGAAATTGCTGATGCGGGTAGTACTACTAGGCAAGCAGTTTTGGATATAGTACGTAGAGCCTCTGCTAATCTGGAGGAATATGAATCCAAATTAGGATTAGTTAACAAATTGCAATTTGTGCTTGACAAAATACCTGCTATTTGCGATAAATATGTTGAGAAAGACAAACGAGACGCATTTATTAAAGATGTATCATCGTTGTTTGAAACTTTGGGAGGTTAATATATAACCATGGCAATGTTTGGTAGTTTATCAGAAAGATTAAATCACATATTTAGCAAAATCACTCAGCGTGGCAAATTGACGGAGCTAGAGGTAAATAACGCTATGCGTGAGATACGGGTAGCTTTACTGGAGGCTGATGTTAACTTTGCAGTTGCTAAAAAATTTGTAGCTGATGTGAGTGAAAAGGCTAAAGGTGAAAAAATTTTGGAGAGTTTAACACCTGGTCAACAAGTTATCAAAATTGTTAATGAAGAGTTGATCTCCATGATGGGCAATACCCAGAGCAAGCTAGATTTATCTGGTACCCCGCCAGCGGTCATTATGATGTGTGGTTTGCAGGGAGCAGGTAAGACTACATTTTGTGGGAAACTAGCCAATTATTTAAAAACACAAGGTAAGAGACCTCTATTAGTAGCGTGTGATATTTATCGTAATGCAGCTATTGAACAGCTAAAGATAGTGGGTAAACAAGCCAATGTAGAAGTTTATGAACATGGCAAACAAGATCCTGTTAGTACAGCATTAGAGGCTATTGAGCACGCAAAGAAACAAAATTATGATGTAGTTATCTTGGATACTGCTGGTAGATTGCATATAGACGGTGAAATGATGCAAGAATTGCAGCGTATAAAAGAGAAAGTTAAGCCCAATGAAATCTTGTTTACTATTGATGCTATGATAGGACAAGATAGTGTTACGGTTGCCAAGGAGTTTAACGATCAATTAGATGTAACTGGTATAGTTGTCACTAAACTTGATGGCGATACTAGAGGCGGAGTTGCTTTATCAGTAAAGGCAGTAACAGGTAAACCTATCAAGTTTTGTGGAATAGGTGAAAAATTGGGAGACATCGAGGCATTCCATCCAGAGAGGATGGCTTCTAGGATCCTTGGTATGGGAGATGTCTTAACTTTGATTGAAAAGGCTCAGTCTGCTGTAGATGAGAAAGAAATGATGCGTTTACAAAAGACGATGAGAGAAAATTCTTTTACGCTGGAAGATTTTTTAGCTCAATATGACAATATTGACAAGATGGGAGATATTAATCAACTATTGGAAATGATACCAGGTGCCAAAAAGAAGTTGGGCAACGTGTCAATTAATCCTCGTGAAATGGCTAGGAATAAGGCAATAATTCAATCAATGACTCGTGCAGAAAGGCAGAATCCAGATATTATTAAGGCTAGTCAGAAAAAGCGGATTGCTATGGGGAGCGGTACAAATATCCAAGATGTCAATACCTTATTGAAACAATTTGCTCAATCAAAGGAAATGATGAGGTAATATGGTGCAAGAGGTAAAAAGAAACAAAGGTTTCCATTATTCTAACACAGGTAATAACGCAATACATGCGATTACATATAATTAATTTAAAGGAGAACAAAAATGGCAGTAAAGATTAGATTAACTAGAATGGGAGATAAAAAGTCACCTTTTTATAGGTTGGTGGCAGCAGACAGCCGTACAGCAAGGGACGGTAAATATATAGAAAATTTAGGAACATATAATCCATTGGTAACCCCTGCAAAGATTGATTTAAACAAGGAAAGAGTGGAATACTGGTTGGGTTGTGGTGCGACTCCTACAGATACGGCTAAGGAATTATTAATAAAAGAGGGCATAATTGCAGCAAAGCCTTTTAGAGCGCCATTGCCAAAGAAAATGCCTCCAGCAAAAAAAGAGGCTTCAGCCGAGGAGGCTCAGGTCGTTGAGGGCGGAGAACAACAAAGTACTGCAACTGAGTCAAATGAAGAAAATTCAGTTGCTTAGTTCTATTTATATTTTATTACAAACAATGGGAGGGCCTGTGAACCCTCTCTTGTTTTAAAGGAGTAATCGTATTGGATAACATAGAAATAGCAAAAGTTTTAAAACCACAGGGAATCAAAGGTGAGATAAAAGCACAGGCGTTTTTGAATGAAAGAGATGTACATTTTCTGACGAAAGAAAAATTTCTATTAATTAATAATCGTAAGTATGAGATAGAATATTGTTCGTTTAGACTAGGTTATCTCTACATAAAATTAAAAGGCGTGGATAACAGAGATGCGGCAGAGCAATTGAGGGACGGTATTATTTCTTTTCCTCGTGACCAAATGCCTCCTCTAGATGTAAATGAGTTTTATACCGATGACTTAATCGGATGCATATTGTTAGATGAAAAAGGAAAAAAGATAGGTAGAATAGTTGATATAAACGATTATGGAGCAAGTAGTATTTTGGTAATCAAAAACGGCACAGAAGAGATACTGTGTCCGTTCCTGTTGGATCTGTTTACAGAAATAGATTTAGAATATGCGAGATTAACAGTAAATAGCAAGAAGTTTGATGAGGTTACAAAGTATGAAGATTGATATACTAACTTTGTTTCCAGAAATGTTTGTACCACTAAAAGAAAGTATCATAGGTAAAGCCCGAGATAAACATTGTCTTGAAATAAATTTAATAAATATTAGAGATTTTAGTTTAGATAAACACCACAAGTGTGACGATTATATCTTTGGGGGCGGTGAAGGGTTGCTGATGACGCCTCAACCATTATTTGATGCTATTGAATCTGTTAAAAAAGATAACAGTTATATTATTTATATGTCGCCTAAAGGTAAGACATTAACGCAAAAAATTGTTAAAGATTTTTCAACTTTTGAGCATCTGATAATAATTTGTGGTCATTACGAAGGAGTGGATCAGAGAGTTATAGATGTATTTGTAGATGCTGAAATAAGCATTGGTGATTATGTAGTCACTGGTGGTGAATTGCCTGCAATGGTTTTTGTTGACGCTATATCTAGGTTTATTCCTGGTGTTTTGGGGAATATTGATTCTGCAAAACATGATAGTTTTGAAAACAATCTACTGGAGTATCCTCAGTACACTAGGCCACAAGATTTTAGGGGGCTAAAAGTTCCAGATGTATTGATTAGTGGCAACCATGCGGAGATTGCAAAGTGGAGAGAGGAGCAGAGTAGAGAATTGACTAAGCAGAGAAGACCTGATATGTGCAAGGATTAATAGGTTGTGTTCACTTTTAGGCTGTAGCATATATATTGGTTATTATTAAATTCAAAAAATTTATTCAAATTTATGGTAAATACTTCTTTGCAGGTTAATAGGAGGATTGTATGGATAACGTTAATGATAAAAGCAGTATCAATTGGTTTCCTGGTCATATGACTAAAGCTTTACGGGAGATGGAAGGGAATGTAAAGTCAGTAGACTTGGTTATTTATGTGCTTGATGCAAGAGCTCCATATAGTTGTCTTAACCCCAATTTTAAGGATATAATTGGGAACAAGCCAGTTATCTTTGTTTTAAATAAGTCAGATTTGGCAGATGATAAAGAAACTCGTCTATGGGTACAATATTTTAATAATGGCACTAATTTAGCAATAGCCTTAAACTCAACAATGACCAAATCTAGTAAGCAAATAGTCGCGGGAATCGAAAAATTATTGAGTAATAAATTGGAGCGAAACAAAATTAAAGGCGTAAAATTACCACTGCGAGCAATGGTAATAGGGGTCCCGAACTGCGGTAAAAGTACATTGATTAATAATTTGTGTGGAAAATACAAAGCTATTACGGGTAATAGACCAAGTGTAACTAGAACAACACAATGGGTAAAGATAGCAGGAGGTATAGAATTACTTGATACTCCTGGTACTTTGTGGCCTGCTATTAGTAATAAAGAAGTTGCTAATAATTTGGCATATATCAACAGTATACGTGATGAAGTCTTGGATATACAAAGTTTATCATTAGATTTTATAACCAAAATAGTTGATGAATATCCACAAGAATTTTGTAGTCGTTATAATTTGGATTATGATACTATTTCTAAATGTAGTGCATTAGAGTGCTTGCAAGCAATTTGTGAAAGAAGAAAATTCTTTTTGTCTGGGGATTTTGACTATGAAAGGGGGGCAAGAGCGATTTTGGATGATTTCCGAAAGTGTAGAATAGGAAGAATTACCTTAGATAATTATGAAAAAATAGTAATGGAGTAAGTTGTGTTTGAGTATGAGACAAAATATACTAGCTTAGGGAAAAAACTCATAGCTGGAGTAGATGAGGCAGGGCGAGGTCCTTTGGCTGGTCCTGTAGTGTGTGCTTGTGTAATCATGCCGCTAGATGAGGAATCAATAATTAAGGGTGTAGATGATAGCAAAAAGTTGTCTCCTAAAAAACGGGATTACTTATATGAAGAGATAATACAAAAAGCAATTGCATATAATGTGTCTGTTATAGACAATAATATTATAGATACTATCAATATTTTGCAAGCCACCAAACGTGGTATGGCTCAATGTATTAATGGTTTAGTGGTGACTCCAGACATTGTATTGGTAGATGCTGTAAAAGATTTAGATATATCTATTGATAGTGTACCAATTATTCACGGAGATGCTTTATCATACAGTATTGCTGCTGCATCAATATTGGCGAAAGTAACAAGAGACAGATTAATGCAGGATTATGACAAGATATATCCTCAATATAGATTCGCTAAACACAAGGGGTATGGTACCAAGGAACATATTGAATTATTAAAAAAATATGGTAAATGTCCGATACATAGAGAAAGTTTTATAAAAAATTTTGTGAGTGATTAACAATGGATAATAAGTTGTTAGGGAATTGGGGCGAAAAGTTAGCTCAAAAAGTTCTAAAAAAGAAAGGGTATAAACTTTTAGAATGTAATTACTCATGTCCTATAGGTGAATTAGATATAATAGCTAATCACAACGGATATCTGGTTTTTATTGAGGTTAAGACACGTAGTAATACGCAGTTTGGAGAGCCCTTTGAAGCCGTTTCTTATAGTAAAAGGCATAAAATAGAGCAACTAGCGTCATATTATATGAATATCAACAATTTGAATGATAAAAAAGCTCGATTTGATGTCGTATCAATTTTGGGTGATAAGGTGAATGTCATAGAGGATGCTTGGCATATTGGAGATTAGAAATTGGTCTCATAAATTGTCTAAAATGTATTGCAAAAATACTTTATTTATGGTAAACTAACAACATAGCTTCGGATGGTCCGCTAAGTTTGTAAGATTTGACTTATGAACATTCGACTAATTTTATGGAGGTATAAGCTATTATGAACATGATTACTACTTTGGAGAAAGAAGGGCTAAAAGAGAACGCTGGCAGTTTTAACATCGGCGACACAGTACGTGTTTTCGTTAAAGTTGTTGAGGGTGACAAAGAGCGTTTGCAGGCTTTTGAGGGTGTAGTAATTGCACGTAAGAATGGTAGTATTAGAGAGACTTTTACTGTGCGTCGTATCAGTTTTGGTGTAGGTGTTGAGAGGACTTTCCCTGTTCACTCTCCTAGGATTGATCATATAGATGTCGTACGAAAAGGTAAAGTTCGTCGTGCAAAACTATACTATGTGAGGAAGTTGTCAGGTAAGCGAGCAAAGGTAAAAGAAAACATTGCTCGATAATGATAGATGAATCGGTTTGTTGGACAGTGCTTGTGGCACTGTTTTTTGTTGTGCGTATTTCGAAAAATGACAACTTATGTCGAATATTTACTCATAGTCCTACTTTGTTTGCCTAATTATTTACTTTATTATATTATTAAGTAGATAAATTTAGGAGGGGTGAATGATATGGTACAAGATGCTAGTTTTAGTATAAAGGCAAGTGCAAAATTAGCTAAAAAGAGATTGGTATCTGGTTATTGGAATGATATTCGACAAGAAAGAGAAAAATTTATATCTCATACAAGTGGTAAAGATATTCAAAAAATGAATGAGGCATATGCTAGGAAGATAAAGAGAGATTTGACTGAATTAAATGCTCCAGATGAAGATGCCGTTTTGTATAAAAAAGTATGTAGGTTATTGAATCAAGATACATTTGTTTTGAATCCTATTAGTAGGTTAATAGATCATTCTGTATATGACAAATTGAGTGACAGCGAAAAGCAATTGTATTTATTGAAATTGTCTACAAAATATAATGAATTGCAAAATCGTTATTACAATGAAAGAGAACATAGAAACAATTTAAAGCAAAGTCAGTATTAATTTATATTAAATATTTAAAAGGTGCTTTTGCACCTTTTTTGCTTGTCAAAATGTGGAAAAATTGCTATCATACTGTAGTAAATGTGAGGGGTTTAAATTGAGCATAATTGATGAATTAAATCAAGAGCAGTGTCCTCCAGTTTTGGCTACTGAAGGTGCTGTTTTAGTAACAGCCGGAGCCGGTAGTGGTAAAACTAGGTTGTTGACACATAGGATAGCTTATTTGATAAAAGAAAAAAATGTTTCTCCATACAATATCTTAGCTATTACTTTTACCAATAAGGCCGCAAGAGAAATGCGTGACAGAGTTTACAAAATGGTGCAAGACGGAGATAAGATATGGGTTTCCACTTTTCACTCACTATGTGTAAATATTTTGCGCAGAGATATACACAATTTATCTGGATATAATAGTAAATTCAGTATTTATGGTGATACAGAAAGAAATAGAGTACTAAAGGAAATTTATACTGATCTTAACATTGAAGATGAATTGAAGAAATCAATTGAATACCATATATCAAATGTAAAAAACCAGAACATTTCTATAGAAGATTATGTTAACAGTCAGACCAATTTAATTGATGAAGATTTAGTTATATCTGTTTATAAAAGGTACAACTCAGCACTGCAAGCAAGCAATGCACTTGATTTTGATGATTTGTTGTTGAAATGTTATGAGTTATTTACCAAATATCCAGATGTGTTACACAAATATCAAGAGAGATTTAGATATATTCATGTAGATGAGTTTCAAGATACCAATGCTGTGCAGTATGATATAGTGAAATTGCTTGCTGCTAAGTGGGGCAACATCTTTGTAGTAGGAGATGAGGATCAGTGTATATACGGCTGGCGTGGGGCTGATATTAAAAATATTGTTAATTTTCAACATGATTTTCAAAATGTGCAGATTTTTAAACTTGAACAAAATTATCGTTCTACGAAAAAGATATTAGAAAAGGCTAATCTAGTGATTTCTAATAATTTACAGAGACTTAAGAAAACTTTGTGGACAGAAAACGAATCGGGTGCTGATGTAGTGTACTATGTGGGTGAGAGCGATAGACAAGAGGCTGAGTTTGTTGTCCGCACCATAAGTAATTTAGTTAGGGAATTGGGCTATAGTTATTCTGATATTGTTATCTTGATGAGGTATTCCGCACCATCAAGATTGTTTGAGGAATATATGATGCAATACAATATACCTTATAAAATGTTAGGTGGTTTTAAGTTTTTTGAGCGACAAGAAATAAAAAACATAATTGCGTACATAAGGTCTATAGTTAATCCTTTGGATAACGAGAGTATAACCAGAATAATAAATGTACCTAAAAGAGGTATAGGGGAAAGTACGATCGAAGAACTAAGGCAAAAAGCCTTGGGAGGTAGCTTGTTATCAGTTATTCGAGATTTTGATAAATACGACTTTTCAACATCTACAAAGAAGAAATTATCATTATTTAGAGATGTTTATCAAAAACTATATAAGGCATCTGCTACTATGGGCATTGCTGAATTTGTTAAGTACATAATTGATGTTACGAATATTAGATCACAGTACAATCTACAAAATGAAGAAGATTACAATAAACTACAAAATATTGATCAATTTTTGTCTTCAGTGCAAGACTACGAAAAACTGAATCCAGATAGTACCTTATCAGAGTATTTGGAGTCTATTACATTAATTAGTGATATTGACACGGTAAGTGATGATTCTAATGTTTTGGTGAGCACCATTCATGCTGTCAAGGGGCTAGAATTTAAATGCGTTTTCGTTGTGGCTATGGAAGAGGGCATCTTCCCAATTATTAGATCGGGTGATCGACCAAGTGATATCGAGGAAGAGAGACGTTTGGCTTATGTTGCGATTACACGTGCTAAGGAGCGCTTATATTTGACTAGAGCAAAACGAAGATATCTTTATAATCAAATAAAAAACCAAGAGATCAGTAGATTTTTGGTGGAGATGGGCTATGAAGGGAATATAGAGCCTTCTACAAAGTTTAGGGAACCTTATAGTTTTTCATCATCAGTTACTCCATCAACCCAATCGACGAATACATCACCAAGTATTAAAAGTATGTTGGAAAGTAAAATCAATCAACAAAAGAAAGATTTGTCAGCTTACAAGAATGGTGTACAGGTTTTGCATCCAAAATTTGGTGTTGGAGTTGTAGTAGATGATAGTACTTTAAATATCAATCGTTCGATAACAATTGATTTTGGAGCAATAGGAATAAAGGTACTAAGTTTAGATTATGCACCATTGCAAATAATTAAAAAATAGAGGATATTTATGCAAGATTATAAGCAAGAAATAGAAAAATTAGTAGCAGATTTAAATAAATATAGTTACCATTATCATGTTTTAGATTCTCCTTTGGTTTCTGATGCTGACTATGATAGATTGTATTATCGCTTGGTCGATTTGGAGAAAAAGACAGGATACATTTTGCCTGATTCTCCCACACAAAGAGTAGGTGATGATACTGTAGACGGTTTTGTCAAGGTGCATCATAAAGTGCAGTTGTTTAGCCTAGACAAGGCTCAAAATTTTAACGAGTTAAAGCATTGGTATGACACTGTAGAGGCTGTTTTTCCTAATTCAGAGTTTACTGTGGAATATAAATTTGATGGATTAAGGCTTGCTCTTACTTACGAAAATGGTTTTTTAGTTACAGCTGCTACCCGTGGTAATGGTCTAATAGGTGAGGATGTGACTGCACAGGTGAGAACTATACGGAGCGTACCACTTTCGATACCATTTAAGAGTAAAATAATTATAGAGGGTGAGGGAATAATGCTCCTTAGTGAGCTTGATAAATATAACGCACAGTGTGATGGTCCATTAAAAAATGCGAGAAATGCCGTTGCTGGTGCCATAAGGAATCTTGACCCCAAGGTGACTGCTAGCAGGAATTTGGATTTTTTTGCTTATGGTATACCATATGTAGAAAATAAACAATTTAAGACTCAAGTTGAATTGCGTGATTTCTTGAGTCAATGCAGGTTCCAAGTGGGAGATTTTTTTGAGGTTTGTCAATCTATTGAACAAATAGAGAAGGTTATTGATACTATTGGTAAATCAAGAGACAAAATAGATATTCTAATAGATGGGGCTGTAATTAAATTGAACGATATTTCTCATAGAGACCAATTGGGATATACAATTCGTTTCCCTAAATGGGCACTAGCATATAAATTCCCAGCTCTTGAGGTTACCACTGTGGTGCGAGATGTTATATGGCAAGTAGGCAGGACTGGCAAGATGACGCCTTTAGCTATTTTAGATCCTGTTGACATCGCTGGGGCAACGGTTAAGAGGGCAACATTAAATAACTGGGATGATATTCAACGAAAATCAGTCAAGATTAATAGTTTAGTTTTTGTAAGAAGGAGTAACGAGGTTATTCCGGAAATACTAGGAGTTGCACAAGATTATCCTAATAGTGTAGATATCCCAATGCCTAAAAAATGTACAAGTTGCGGTACTGAACTGGTAAGAAATGGTGTACATTTATTTTGTCCTAATAGGGACAATTGTCCAGGACAATTAAAAGAACGAATTATACACTTTTGTTCTAGAAATGCTATGAATATAGAGGGTATTAGGGACAAAACTGTTGATATGTTTTATGATGTCCTCAATATCCATACGGTTGATCAGATATATACTATTACAGAAAAAGATTTACTAAAATTAGATAAGTTTAAAGATAAAAAGACGAATAATTTACTTGAATCGATAGAAAGTAGCAAAAATATAGATTTTTCTAATTTTATTTTTGCGCTTGGTATAGCAAATGTTGGTATTAAAACAGCAAAAGATTTGGCTAAAAATTTTGTTGATTTTGAATCATTAAAAAACGCTACAGTAGAAAATTTGTGCGAAATTAAAGATATAGGTGAGATAGTCGCCAATAGTATTGTTGAGTATTTTAATTACCCAAAGAACATTAAAATTATTGAAAATTTGTTTTTAAATGGAGTTAAGATTAGATACCCATCAGAAAAAGGCACAAAGATATTGGACAATAAAATATTTGTTTTAACGGGCACTTTACCAACATTAACTCGTACTCAAGCAACTGCACTAATAGAAAGCAATGGTGGACAAGTAAGTAGCAGTGTCAGCAAAAATACGGATTATGTTTTACTTGGAGAAGATGCTGGTAGTAAATTACGTAAGGCACAAGAACTAGGTATAAAGTGTATAGACGAAAAAGAATTTTTGTCAATGATAAACATTTGACACATTTTGCATTGTGTGTTACACTTTTTTATAATTTGAAGGAGATATTATGGCTATTGAAAAACAAGAAGTGGAGAAATTGGCAAAGCTGTCAAGATTAAAATTTACCGATGAAGAACTCCATACATTTATAAAAGAATTTGAGTCTATATTAGAGCAAGTAAAGGCTATAGATAGTGTTGATACCTCTAATGTTGATTTGAAAGAATGTGGTGACAGAGTTAATTTTGATTCGTTACAAGAAGATATTGAGCGACAAGGATTGTCTCAAACAGATATCTTGATGAATGCACCAAGTGCAAAAGATGGAGCATTCTTGGTGCCAATTACAGTAGAGGAGGGTAAATAATGAATTATCTAGACTGTAGTATCAAAGAGATACTAGAAAATCTCACCTCTAAAAAAATTACTAGCGAAGAACTAGTTAAACTGTGTTTTGATAGAATTGAGAGTACTGATACATTAAATGCTTTGAATTCGACATATAAGGAACAGGCTTTAATACAGGCTAAAGAGATAGATAAAAAACGTCAATCTGGTGAAAAAATGGGGGCACTAGCTGGCGTACCATTGGTGCTCAAAGATAATATTAATTTAAAAAATACTAAGACGACTTGTTCGAGTAAATTTTTGGGAAATTATGTTTCACCATATACTGCGACATGTGCACAAAAACTAGTAGATGCTGGGGCAATAGTCATAGCAAAAGCTAATATGGACGAATTTGCAATGGGAAGTAGTACAGAAACCTCTGCTTTTGGGGTTTGCAAAAATCCTATTGATCCAACAAGGGTTCCAGGTGGTAGTAGCGGTGGTTCTGCTTGTACGGTAGCAGCCAAGCAGTGCTTTGGTTCGCTGGGGACAGACACTGGAGGATCTATTAGAGAGCCTGCTAGTTTTTGCGGAGTAGTAGGGCTAAAACCAACCTATGGTCGAGTTTCTCGTTATGGTGTAGTAGCTTTTGCTAGTAGTCTTGACCAAGTGGGACCTATTACTAGAACAGTAGAAGACAGTGCAATATTATTGAATATTTTGGCTGGTGAAGATCAAAATGATATGACGGCAAGCAAGGAAAGCATTCCTGATTATACTGCTGATTTGAATAAGGGTGTTAATGGTATAAAAATAGGTGTTCCAAAACAATTTTTTACCAATGAGCTTTCTGTAGAGGTGAGAGATGCGTTGCTGGGTGCAATTGAAAACTATAAAAAATTAGGGGCCGAATGTGTAGAAATAGATTTACCAAATGTTGATAAAGCTCTGGCAGTTTATTATATTGTTTCAAGTGCTGAGGCTGCTAGTAACTTGGCTCGTTTTGATGGGATTAAGTACGGTAAGCGTGCTAATAATTATGATGACCTAGTAGATTTATATTACCAGTCTAGGACTCAAGGCTTTGGTAAAGAGGTTAAACGTCGTATAATGTTGGGTAATTATGTACTAAGTAGTGGGTATTTTGATGCTTTTTATAGGAAAGCAAAGCGTGTACAAGAAATTATAAAAAGAGAATTCTTAGAAGCTTTTGAGAAATGTGATGTTTTAGTGTCGCCCACCACTGCTACGACAGCATTTAAACTAGGTGAAAAGACCAAAGACCCTGTTTCAATGTATTTATCGGATATATTTACTGTACCTGTGAATATAGCAGGTGTTCCAGCCATTAGTATCCCATGTGGTGTTGATAGTCAAGGTATGCCTATAGGAATGCAACTAATAGGTAGACATTTTGACGAAAAGATGCTTTTTAGAGTTGCAAATGCTTTTGAGGCAAGTACTAAGGAGGCTAAATAATGAGTGAATATAATCTTGTAATTGGTTTGGAAGTCCATAGTGAATTAAACACTGCTACTAAGTGCTTTTGCAGGTGTAAAAATGAATTTGGCAGTGAACCCAATACTCATTGTTGCCCAGTGTGCACTGGCATGCCGGGGGCCTTGCCAATATTAAATAAAGAGGCCGTTAAAAAAGCAATAACAATGGGTCTCGCTGTGGGGTGTAAAATAAATAACCATTCTGTATTCGAAAGGAAAAATTACTATTATCCTGACTTGCCAAAGGCCTATCAAATTTCACAATTAGAATATCCATTATGTGTTGGCGGACATATAGACATTGTAGTCAATGGACAAGCAAAGACGATAAGACTGAATAGGATACATCTTGAAGAAGATGCAGGTAAATTGATACATGATCATGAAGGAACTCTTGTTGATTACAATAGAGGTGGGGTACCATTAATTGAGATTGTGTCTGAACCTGATATGAATAGTGCAGAAGAAGCAGTTGCATACTTGGAAAAGTTGAGGTCAACTTTGTTGTATGTTGGCGTTAGCAACTGTAAAATGCAAGAGGGAAATATTAGGTTTGATGTAAACATATCTGTTAATAAGCCAGGTGACCCATTGGGTACAAGAACAGAAATTAAAAATTTGAATTCATTCAGAGCTGTACAAAGAGCAATCAATTATGAGGCACAGAGACAAATAGATGTCTTGGATGACGGTGGAGTAATAATTCAGGAAACTAGAAGATGGGATGATGCTCTTGGAAAGACGTTTTCAATGCGAACAAAAGAAGATAGTCAAGACTATAGATATTTCCCTGATCCAGATATTTTAGCCATAGAAATTGATGAAAAGTTTGTTGAGCAAGTTAGGTTATCTTTGCCAAAATTAGCTGATCAAAGAGCTATAGACTATAAACAAATGGGACTTTCTATTCAGGACGCAGAACTTTTGACTTCTCAAAGAATGTATTCTGATTACTTTGATGAAGTTTTAAGTTGTTTTAATGATCCTAAATTTGTTTGTAATTGGATAACAAGCGAAGTATTTAAAAGATTGAATGTCGATGAAAGTGATGTAATTGATATTCCAGTAGCACCTAATAATATGGCAAAATTACTTAAAATGTATAAAGATGGCGAAATAAATCAAGCTGCAGCAAGACAAGTTTTGGACGAACTATGGAAAAATGATAGCGACCCTGCTAGTATAGTAGATGCGAAGGGATTAAGACAATTAAATGATGTAAGTGCTATGGAAGAAATTATGAAGAAGATTATTGAAGAAAACCCCAAGGCAGTTGCAGAATTGAAAGCTGGAAATTCTAAAACGATGGCGTTCTTTGTAGGGCAAGCTATGAAAGCTAGTCAAGGTAAAGCAAATCCTAAGATTATAAATGAAATTGTAAATAGATTAATTAAATAAAAATAGGAGATGGATATGAGCAGAGATTATGTAATGATGGAACCGCCAATTGACCAATTAATTGAAAAAGTTGGTAATAAATTTGCATTAACTTGTTTGATAGCAAAAAGAGCAAAACAATTGAGCAATGAATATTTTTCGGGCGAACCTATGGATCAAGATCCCAAAGTGATTGCTATAGCTGCAGAAGAAGTAATGGAGGGGAAGGTAAGAGTAGGTTAGATAAAAAAGATAGTATGATAGCAGAAGTAATTGTGGATGTCGCCAATTCGGAGGTTGACAAGATATTTGATTATATAGCGATTCCAGATGTATCTATTGGCGATAGAGTACTTGTGCCATTTGGTAGGCGAACTATTGAGGGTTATGTGATTAATCTAAAAGATAAAAGCGATTTACCTAAAGATAAATTAAAATCGCTCATATCTATTATTGACGATTATCCTATATTGCTTCCAGAATTGTTAGATTTATCTTACGATATGATTACTCGTAATCATTTGCGATTTATTGATTGCTTGAGGCTAATGGTTCCAACTCAGTTGAGAACAAAACATATGTCTCCAATATATATAGCTTACCTCAAAATAGACGATAATTATAATCCTGATGAACATATTGTCAATATTAGAGCGAATGCAAAGTTGAGAAGAGATATGCTCTTATATATTGAGGCAGGTAAAGAATATTTGCGTTCCGAATTAAATAAACATTTTGGCAGAAATAATGTTGAAAAATTGCTATCGATAGGGATAGCAACAATGATTACTAAACATAAAATACGCAAACCCAATAGTATAGTATTGGAAAATAAGTTTATTCAATTAAATGATGAGCAAAGGCAAATTGTTGAAAGTGTGTTATGTAATCCTGATAAACCTCATTTAGTATTTGGGGTGACGGGTAGTGGTAAAACTGAGGTTTATATGAACATTATTGACAATGTTATAAAACAAGGGAAATCGGCTATAATGTTGGTTCCTGAGATTTCCTTGACTCCACAAATGATGGGTGTTTTTGTGGCTCGTTTTGGAGATAATGTTGCCATGCTACATAGTGGGTTGAGTGACGGTGAACGTTTTGATGAATGGCAAAGGATAAGATCAGGAGATGCTAAGATTGTTATAGGTGCCCGTAGTGCTATTTTTGCACCATTGACCAATATTGGGGCAATAATATTAGATGAAGAACATGATTCAAGTTATAAATCCGAAAGCAATCCTCGTTTTTTGACTCATGATGTAGCAAAGTTTCGTGCTCAATATAATAAATGCCCGCTCGTTTTGGGGAGTGCAACGCCAAGTCTAGACAGCTTCCAATGTGCAATGAAAGGAGAGTATGTATTGCACGAACTGACCACTAGAGCGAATAAAAAAGCTATGCCCAATATCTCAGTGGTTGATATGTGTAAAGAATTACATAATGGCAATACAAATATGTTCTCTAGGCAGTTGTTAGAAGAATTGCATAAATGCATTGAGGAAAATAATCAAGCCATGTTATTTTTGAACAGACGGGGATTTAGTAGTTATGTGATTTGTAAAGAGTGCGGCTATGTAGCTAAATGTTCTGATTGTGATGTTTCTTTGGTATATCACAAGGAGGATAATCAGTTAAAATGCCACTATTGCAATAAAAGATACAAAGCTCTTGATGCTTGCCCTCAATGTCATAGTACATATATACGCATGGGGGCAATAGGGACCCAGCGAGTAGTTGAGGAACTACAAAGTATTTTCCCTAAAGTAAAAATTTTACGAATGGATAATGATACAACTCAGACAAAAGATTCGCTCGTGAATATACTTGATGAATTTTCAAGAACCAAACCATGTATTTTGGTGGGAACACAGATGATTGCAAAAGGGCATGATTTCCCTGATGTTACTGTTGTTGGAATAGTAGATGCTGATATGAGCTTGCATTTTAGTGATTATAGAGCCGTAGAGCGAACTTTTCAACTTATCACCCAAGTTGCTGGTCGAGCAGGTAGGTCGAGTAAAGCTGGCAAAGTGATACTGCAAACCTATACGCCCAAGCATTATGTTTATAAGTATATTAAAGATTATGATTACAAAGGTTTTTTTGATAAAGAAATTAATTTGCGAGAAGTGACGCAATTCCCACCATTCGCTAAAATAATTAGAATCCTTATTAGTGGCGAGAGCGATGAATTAACTTACAGTGTAGCTATAAAAATATTTGATGATTTAAAAAATATTAGAATGAGACTTGATAAAGACTTTATATATTTTGCACTAATGCGCTCACCTGTTTCTCGTATACAAAATAAATATCGCTATCAGGTATTAATGCGAATTAAGATTGATAATTCTAGCAGTATATTAGATGAAATTTATCATGTGGTTAACAGACATCAAAATGCAAAAACTCAGATATTTGTGGAACAAAATCCAGCTAATATGAGTTAATTTTTATGCAAAATATTTTATAATTATGCACTGGAGGTTATATTATAAAAGGTCAAGTGATAAAAAATCTTGGTGGGCAATATACTGTGCTTTATAATGATAAGTGTTACAAATTGACTGCTAGGAAGAAAGTAAAACCACAGAAAATTTTGGTGGGAGATATAGTAGAATTTTCGCCTGAGAGTAATGTTATTGAGCAAATTTATCCTAGACGTACAACTTTAATTAGACCAGCAATAAGTAATGTTACGCAGATGATTATAGTAATTGCTCCTGTCCCTAAACCAGATTTGTACCTAGTTGATAAATTGTTGGTCAAATGTTTTGAATTGGGCATCACACCAGTAGTTTGTGTTAATAAAAGTGATATTTCTAGCCAAGATTTTAATAATAGTATAATTATGCAGTATGGTAAAGTTTGTGATATTAACTTTATTTCTGCAAATAGTGGCAAAGGAATAGATGATTTGCGAAAACTTCTTGCTAATAACCTTACAGTCTTAGCTGGTCAGTCTGCTGTAGGTAAGAGTAGTATAATCAATAGGTTATGTTCTAAGTTGGTTAGTAAGGTAGGTGACTTGAGCACAAGAATCAGTCGTGGCAAAAATTGTACTAGGCATGTTACAATTTACCCTCTAGATAATATTAGTTTGTTGGCTGATACTCCAGGCTTTAGTTGTTTAGATGTTTTTGATATGGGTGCTGAAAGGTTGTGCAATTTTTATCCAGAATTTAGAATGTTCGATGAAAACTGTAAGTATCGCACTTGCGTGCATGTTGTGGAAAATTGTAACATTTGTGCGGTGAAAAGAGCTGTTAATAATCACGAAATTAACAATGAGCGCTATTCAAGGTATGTGGATTTGTACCAACAGATTAAATCAAAGGAGAGAAAGTATGAGTAAAGTTTTGATAGCCCCAAGCACTGATCCTAGTCCTCTATCAGAATTAACCGAATATGTTAAAGAATTAGAAAGAGACAAGGCGGACTGGTTGCACTGTGATGTAATGGACGGTGTTTTTGTAGAAAGAAAGACAATAGATGAAGTGGTTGTAAGTTTATTATCTACAAAAACGCAATTGCCATTGGACGTGCACCTTATGGTTGCAAATCCTCAAGATAAAGTTGCTTCTTATGCAAAAGCAGGAGCACATTCAATAACGGTACATTATGAGGCTTTTGGTGGGAAGATGCAATTATTAAATACTTTGCATAAAATGCGTACGTTAGGAGTAAAAGTAGGATTATCAATAAAACCAGGCACAGATATTGAGTGCATATTAAGATATTTACCGTTAGTTGATATTTTTTTGGTTATGTCCGTAGAACCAGGTAAAAGCGGTCAAAGTTTCATAAAAGATTCTTTAACAAAGATTGCATTCCTGCAAAAATATAGAGAAGAAAACAAACTAGATTTTTTAATAGAGGTAGATGGGGGAATAAACGAAAAGAATGTCAATATGGTAGTAGGGATTGGTGCTGATATAATAGTAGCGGGTAGTGCTATCTATAACTCAGATAATAGAGCTCAAACAATATCCAAACTACGTTGTGAGTAACAAAAATTTTCCTGACAACATATATATTTGTAGTTACAACTAGGAGGATAATGTTGATAGTATGCTTTAAATCTCCTCGTTTCTTGAGAGGGTTATTTAAACTTATATTTGCAAAACAATATGTTGCAAAGAAATAAAAAAACCAGTGTAGCACTGGCTTTTATTTTTAGTTACTCTCTTGCTTCATTTTTTTAAGGCAACGAGTACATACTGTCTTTTTAACTTTTTGCCCATTTTCATCTGTAACAGTAACAGATTGCAAATTAGGCATTCTAGGGCTCTTGTTGTGTCCCAAGATACCCTGACTATCACGAGTTATTTTGCAACCAGCCATTTTGGTTTTACCGCAAATATCGCATTGTCTGCTCATAGCATTACACCCCCTCAAGCATTGTGATAAATAATGTAAACATATTCTACCATTATTTGATAGTTTTTGCAACAGTATTTATAAATTTTTTTTTAAAAACACGGCATTAATTAAATTTAAGTTTGCTTTTTGTAGTTTCACAAGAAATTAATATGTGTAAAAATTGGTTAAAAATGCTTGCCATATTATACATATTCTAGTACAATAAAATATGTACTTTGTTTGATTATCAAAGTGCATTGTTTATAAGAGGAATTATGTCAGTAACAACTAATAACTACTACGGCAAGATTTTTATTTCAGATGATGCTATTGCTGCAATAGCAGGTTCCGCTGCATTAGAGTGTTATGGTGTTGTTGATCTTGTTTCAACAAAATTAAGTGACAATTTTGCAGACCTATTTAAAAAGCAGGAATTTGGAAAAGGCGTAAAAGTTATAACTAATGAAAATCATATATTGCTAGACTTGTATGTTGTATTAAAATATGGTGTTTCTATTAGTGCAGTAGCTGATTCATTGAGAAAAGCCGTGAAATATCGTGTAGAAGAGTTTTCAGGTATGATTGTAGACGCTGTAAATGTTAATGTCATAGGTGTGAGAGTGTAATGATCTTTCATACCATTTTCCTTTTGTTTTTAAAGAATATAATTAATACATAAATAATATAGTAGGTGGAATTGATGCAGAAGACTATAAATGGTGCAATCTTTCGAAAAATGGTGATTGCAGCCAATAAATATTTGGATAACAATCAAAAATACATAGATAGTTTAAATGTTTATCCTGTGCCAGATGGAGACACGGGTAAAAATATGTCAATGACATTTAAGTCGGCGACAAATGAGATAAATAATTGCTCTAGTAACAACTTGGATAGTCTGGGAGAAGCTCTTGGTAAAGGAGCTTTGAGAGGTGCTCGTGGTAACTCCGGAGTAATATTATCTCAGATATTGCGTGGTATGGCTAGTGAAATAATGTTACAAACAGAAATTACTACTAAATCCTTTGCTAAAGCAATGAAGAATGGTAGCCAAATGGCGTACAAAGCAGTGACTGTGCCCAAAGAGGGTACAATCTTGACTGTTATTCGAACTATGGCAGATATGGCAGATACTGCGGCTAAGAAGCATGCTGATTTTGAGACATTTTTTGATATTGTTTTAAAGACCGGTGAGGAGATATTGGAGCAGACTCCAGAGATGCTACCAGTACTTAAATCAGCTGGAGTTGTTGATGCAGGAGGTAGAGGATTACTGGTAATCTTTTCTGGTTTTTACAAAGGTTTAACAGCTGATGAAGACTTTGATTTTGAAGTAAATGATGATGAAACGGCAGCTCAAATAAAGCAAAATGAGGAATTTCATGTCAACTTTGAGGATTTGGCTGAGATTCAGTTTGGTTATTGTACCGAATTTATGGTAATAAACATCAACAAGAAGACTACAGAGTCAGATATTGATAAATTGCGTGAAAAATTAATGGAGATAGGTGACTGTGTTATATGTATTGGTGACCTTTCTCTCATCAAGGTGCATGTGCATACAAATGAGCCTAATAGAGCATTGGGCTATGCTTTGGAGCTAGGTGAAATTAATAATGTTAAAATTGATAATATGTTGCAACAAAACCGAGAACTAAAAGCAAAGCATGCTGCTGAAAAAGCGAACAAAAAAGCTTTTGGTATGATTACAGTTGCTACAGGTGAGGGGATATCTGCTGTATTCAAAGACTTGGGAGCTGATCAAATAATAGAGGGTGGACAAACTATGAACCCAAGTGCTGATGATATTGCTAAAGCAGCTGATAAGGTTAATAGTGATCACATTTTTGTATTCCCTAATAATAAAAACATTATTTTGGCAGCTGAGCAGGCTCAAAACTTGACCAAAAAATACATTCATGTTATACCTACTGTTTCTATACCAGAGGGTATTGCTGCAATGCTAGCATTTAATTTAGATGGTACTGTTGAAGAAAATGTGGAAGCAATGAAAGGTGCTATTGACAATGTTTCTAGTGGGGCAGTTACTCATGCGGTAAGAAGTACTACAGTTGATGGTTTTGACTTAAAAGAAGGGGAAATAATAGGGCTCGCTGATGGTAAGATCGTCGCAAAAGATGCTGATATTAATGTTGCTACAATAGCCATGATAGAGAAAATGATGACAGATGATAAGGTTAACATTACAATCTTTGCTGGTGAAGGCATAGATGAGACTAATATTGAAAAGTTGCAGGAAGCGTTGTCCGAAAAGTATCCAGATTGTGAAGTGAGCATCATAAACGGTGGTCAACCGGTTTACTATTATTTAGTTAGTTTAGAATAAAATGATAGTCATATTTTCCAGCATTTACCTTTACTTTTTTTACATTGATATTGTATTAAAACACATAATACTTGTGCAAGCGCGTTTGCCAAAAAGTGGAGGTGAAAATATGTCAACTAGAGCCAAAAATTCTACAACTTCATCAAAAAGTTCTGCTCGCTCATGTGGCAGAAAAGGTTGCGGTTGTAGTAACGGCAATAAGGCGGAGAGTGGCAAAGAACTCGCTAGTAGCAAATCGAGTAATTCAAGGGCAAGTACTGCCTCTAAGAGCAGTAGAAGCACAAAATCTCGTGCTACACAAGGGCGTAGTTCTACTAACAGTTGTTCGTAAGCTTAATTGATTAATTACACTTTTTTGGAACAAAAAGGATACCGTGATTGGTATCCTTTTTGTTAAATTAATAAAGTAATTTATTTCTTAAATTTTAAAAAATTATAAACAAATTTAGTTTTGGCAGTTGTGTATGGAGGATATTTTGCGTTGATTTCATATTTGGGCGATTTTATTAATAAACTTTTAGCATGTGTAAAAGTTTGAAAAGATTTTTTGCCATGATAACTTCCCATACCACTTTCGCCTATTCCCCCAAAAGGAAGATTTTTTTCAGTAAAATGCATTACAACTTCATTCCAACAAGCGCCCCCAGATGGCACAAAATTAAAAACTTTATAAGCTTCTTGTTTATTGTTTCCAAAGTAATAAAGCGAAAGTGGTTTATCGTTTGAGTTTATATAGTTTATCACTTCATCAATATTCTCATATTTTATTATTGGCATTATTGGACCAAATATTTCCTCTTGCATCACTGGGGAATCAAAGCTGACATCCTTCATAATAGTTGGCTCAATAAGTCTATCTTTGACATTACCCCCAAATACTACTTTATCTTGTTCTATTAGATTTGATATTCTTTGCGCATGTTTCTCATTTACTATATACATAAAGTTGCTAGTTAGATTATTATTGTCATAATAAAATTGCTTAGTATATTTTACCGCTTCTGTTATGAAATCTTCGTAAACATCTTTTTGCACTAGGATATAATCAGGGGCAATGCATGTTTGACCAGCATTAAGAAACTTACCCCATACTATTCTTTTTGCGCTTTTAGACAAATTAGCTTCTGAAGTGACAATACATGGTGACTTGCCACCTAATTCTAAAACTACAGGTGTAAGATGTACTGATGCTTTTTGCTGAACTACTTTGCCAACATTTTTGCTTCCAGTGAAAAATATTAAATCAAACTTTTGGTCTAATAGGGTTTGGTTTTGCTCACGGCCACCAAGTACAACTGAGATGTATTCATTTGGAAAAACTGAAAGTATTTTTGCTATCGCCTCACTAACTTTTGGGGTATAAGCACTTGGTTTTACAATTACAGTATTTCCGCCTGCAATTGCTCCCACTAGTGGGCATATTGCTAATTGAAAAGGATAATTCCATGGCGACATAATTAATACTTGCCCCAAAGGTTCACTGATGATTTTCCCTTTACTGGGGAAATTGAGAATCCCCGTACTTACTCTATGTGGTCGCATTAAGTGTTTTAAGTGCTTTAGCATATAATTTATTTCGTTATTTACGAGGCTAATTTCTGTAGTAACAGCATCAAATTCACATTTGTTTAGATCTGCTTTAAAAGCATCAAGCAACAATTGTTGGTTGTCCTTTATAGATTTTTTTAGTAATTTTAGTTGATTTTTCCTGAATTTATAACTGAAAGTATCATTTTTCAAAAAATAATCTCTTTGTGCTTTAACTAATTCTTGTATATCCATTTCTCACTCCTAATATTTACATATTCATGATTTTACCATGTTTAATAAATTTTATCAATTAATGTGAATATTTTTGTAAAAAAGAATTTTTAATCAATTTTCTTGATTCATTTTTACCTAATTTTACTACTTGTATTGCAATTTATATTTTTATGTGCTACAATAAGACGAGATATAAAGGGGAGATGAATATGCAAGAATACAAAAAAAATCCAAATAAAGTTATTTTAAGTTATGAGTCTTTCGCGCCTGAAATGAGGAAAGTTGTTCCTTCATATATTATGAATGACATGGAAGAAGCAAAAACTCAATCTGAAAGAGATGAAATATTAAATAGATATCTTAATAGGAACAATACTCGTCATTCTGTAGGGAAGGAGACAAGAACACGAGATGCAAAGTCGGAAGATAGAGTAATCATTAGGCAAGAAATTAATCCATATGTGCCTGAAAAATATATAGAGAAATTTACTCACTATAGGCATTATGAGAGTCCTGATGAATCTAGTAAAAAAGTAGTGGATAATAATGAAGACTCAACCAATGTGGCTGACAATAATCCACCTGCAAATGCACCTATAGTTTAATAGGACAAAAGTTGTGTTTAAAAGTTATCATGTATTAATTACTTGATAACTTTTTGTTTAGTTGGTTAATCAATAAATAACTTATTGTTTAAATAGATTTATGCTGCTATAGTTGACTAAATGTGTTTATAAAAATCAAAGAACTTTAACAGACTCTGTTAAAGTTCTTTATTTTACTTTATTTGGTGCCGAAGGCGGACTCGAACCGGCACGAAGTCGCCTTCGAGGGATTTTAAGTCCCTTGCGTCTGCCAGTTCCGCCACTTCGGCTCGTTGTATAGTGGAGGCGCCACCCAGATTTGAACTGGGGATGAAGGTTTTGCAGACCTGAGCCTTACCACTTGGCTATGGCGCCAGATTAAGTGGAGCGGGAAACGAGACTCGAACTCGCGACATTTACCTTGGCAAGGTAACGCTCTACCAACTGAGCTATTCCCGCATATGGTGGGAGCTATAGGGCTCGAACCTATGACCCTCTGCTTGTAAGGCAGATGCTCTACCAGCTGAGCTAAGCTCCCAAGTCCACGAGTGAATTTCACAAGTGAACAGTCATATACTATCAAAATTATTTACAAAAATCAAGTGATTTTTATAAATTTATATGATTTTTTTAAATTTTATGTGTTAGTACTTGATAATTTTATAATTATACCCAATTGAGTTATAAATAGAATTAGAACATTTATTTGAATTTATTACAAACATTTTACAATATTTTATAGTTGTGGTATCCTATCTAAGATGTAAATAGAGGTGATTGCGTGATTATTCTTGGAATAGACCCTGGTTATGGTTTAATTGGGTATGGGGTGATAGAGAAACTTCCTACTGGTTTGAGGGTGTTAGATTATGGTGCAATATCCACTCCAAAAGATAAAACTCTAAACGAAAGATTAGAAATAATTTATGATAGTATTAAGTTATTAATTGATAAATTTAAACCTGATGATTTGGCTATAGAAAAGTTATATTGGGGAAGGAACATAACTACTGCTATTCCTGTTGCAGAGGCTAGGGGAGTAATATTGTTAGCTGCACAACAAAGTAAAGTTGCAATTTACGAATATACACCATTGCAAGTAAAAAGTGCTTTGGTAGGTACTGCAAAAGCGGATAAACATCAAGTACAATTTATGGTAAAAACCATACTAAAATTACAAAAGATACCTAGACCAGATGATGCAGCTGATGCAATAGCCATGGCTATGTGTCATAGTCAAACAAATCAAAAGTTAAAAAAGTTAATGTGAGGATTTTTATGTACAGTTTTTTGAGAGGAATAATAGCGGATAAATATGACAATACAATTGTAGTGGATTGTGGTGGAGTTGGATATGAAGCTTTTGTTAGTTCATATTGCTTCACAAAATTAGGAGAAATTGGTGCTACAGTAACATTGTATACATATTTACATTGCCGTGAAGATGAGATGTCACTATATGGTTTTATTGACAAAATTGAAAGAGAAGTATTTAAAAAGCTAATTTCTGTTAATGGAGTAGGTCCCAAGATGGCAATATTGGTATTAAGTAGTATCTCGGCTAGAGATCTAACCGTGGCTGTTGCAACACAGCAGCCCAACTTGCTAAAAGGGATAAAGGGTGTTGGTACAAAAATAAGAGAGCGCATATTATTGGAACTAAAAGAAAAAATGAGCCTAGCAGGTGTGGAAGCTGTTAGCGGTCAGATAACTATGGATTCAACACCAAGTGCGGACGATACCACGATAGGAATGGCGACTACCGTTTTGATCAATTGGGGTGTTAACAAATTAGTTGCAGAAGACTTGATTTCAAAAGTTGCTACTCCGCAGGATACTTTGGAGACATTATTGCAAAAAGCATTTAAGTCACTAGGGAGATAATATGGAAGATTTTGAACGATTTATCACTAGCACAAAGAGTGAAATGGATACAATAATTGAAAATAGCCTCAGACCAGTAAAGTTGTCTGAATATGTTGGGCAGGAAAAGATCAAAAGATCCGTTTCTATATATATAGAAGCAGCAAGGAATAGAAAGGACGCATTGGATCATGTTTTATTATTTGGGCCACCTGGTTTAGGCAAAACTACTTTGGCTCACATTATAGCTAATGAGTTGGGTTCTCAAATAAAGGTAACAAGTGGACCAGCAATAGAGCATGCGGCTGATTTGGCTGCGATATTGTCAAATCTAAATGAAAATGATGTTCTTTTTATTGATGAAATACATAGACTCTCAAGAGCAGTGGAAGAAGTTTTATATCCTGCCATGGAAGATTTTGCTTTGGATTTTGTCGTGGGGACTGGGCCAGCAGCCAAAAGTGTACGTTTGCCAATACCTCATTTTACTCTAATTGGGGCTACTACTCGTGCTGGAATGTTGACAGGACCCTTAAGGGATAGATTTGGGATTTTGGGCAGACTTGAATTGTATGAACCATTTGAATTGGCGGAAATTCTTTCTCGTTCGGCAAGAATCTTGGGGACACAAATTGAGCAAGAAGCTTTATTGGAAATAGCGAGATCATCTAGGGGGACTCCTAGGATAGCGAATAGATTGTTGAAGAGGATCCGTGATTATGCGGAAGTTCGAGGAAGTGGTGCAATTACTTTACCTATAGCAAAAAGTGCATTGTCAATGATGGAAATTGATGAAATAGGATTGGATTTTGTTGATCATAGATTGCTCAAAACCATTATAGATAAGTTTAATGGTGGTCCTGTAGGGTTAGATACATTGTCTGCCGCTACTGGGGAAGAGGCGAGTACTATAGAAGATGTATACGAACCATATTTAATCCAACTAGGTTTTTTAGCTAGAACCAATAGAGGTAGAGTGGCTATGCCATTAGCGTATGAGCACTTGGGTAGAACTTTGGACAAAGATAGACAAAAAATTCTAGAAAACTACTCTAAACAGGATATAAACTCTTGAATATTTATTTTTTGTTTTGATAATTTGATTGCCTAAAAGTTTTTTTATTTGTATAATTGTACAAAATATTTAAGGAGTTTATATGGTTAGCTTATTGGGTGAGTCATTTTTGGAGACTTATGGGCTGTTGTTGATATTGCTGATAGGATTGATGGTAGTAATGTTTATTATACCGAATGCGGCACGTAAAAAACAATATCAACAATTACAAAATTTTATTAATACATTAAAAGTAGGTGACAAAGTCAAAACTACGAGTGGTTTTTATGGTACCATTATTTCCATTAGAGAGACAACTGATGGTAAGATTGCTTTATTGGAAATGGGAGAAGGTGACAAAAAAGGTTATATTATGGTAGATATGAATGCAATCTATACGGTTGATTCAAAGGAAGATGTTGTAAGAGATAGTGATGGTAAAGTTATTTCTCCTACTAGTATGGTTGAAAAAGAAAACAATGAAAAAGGGAAAGTATCAAAGAAAAGAAAAAGTCAAAATGAGCAGTCTAGTACTGATGCTACCAGCACCGAAGAGGTAGGTGTAGCAGACTTAACTGTTGATGTACTGGCTGATAATGGCACTAAAATTGTTGATGAGGACGAGGCAAAGGCGGAAAGCAAAGTTAAAAAATCAACATCAAGTAAAAAATCAAAAAAATAGGCTCT
Organism: uncultured Clostridia bacterium; assembly: GCA_944383355.1. GTDB lineage: Bacteria > Bacillota > Clostridia > Christensenellales > UBA1242 > RUG666. Next base: position 32,477 of record CALWPF010000004.1, on the reverse strand, counting down.
TTTTTGGGCCTATTTATTTTCTGAGAGAAATCGTTAATATTCCTGCGATTGCTCCCATAATTCCACCAAAGAGTATATCGTTTAGCAGGTTTATAGTAAAGTTGAATTCTCCATCTAAAATTGAGAATATTGCAAAGGATACAATAGTGTAAAAAATGCCAATTATTAATCCCCAAAACCAGCCATTAGATTTGATACCTTTGCTAATTATAAAACAAGCAAGTAAAATACTCAATCCCTTTATTACTTGATTTATTGGTTGTATTGCTGTTTCGCTGATGCTAGTATATTTTATTACAAAAGCAAATATTAGCACACATAACAAAGATAAACTTATCGCCCAAAAAATTCCTTTTGTCACGGCAAGAAGTGTAGAATGATTTTTGGTTTCAATTTTTGCATTATTATTCATTTTTGTCTCCTTTGTTAAATTCTAAAGTTATTTTATGGTTAGATTATTTTAATTATGACATAGTTTTATATTTTTGTATAATTGTTGATTTTAAAACCTTATTTTTTAGTCAACAATACTAAAAAGAGAACCAAAACCTAACTAAAATTAATTGACTGTACTGTAAATATGATGTATAATTGCAAGTAACTTGATAGGGAGAGTGTAGCTTGAATGAATAAGCCAACAGCGATAAAAAGATTTATAATGTTAGCAATATTTTTAGTATTGGGTATTGTGCTGACTTTTTGTAGTTTTGAGGTACCATTTACTAATTATACTTATACAGGATTTGCAAATGCAATAAAACTCGGTCTTGATTTAAAAGGCGGAGTTTTAGCTGTTTACGAGGCTTCTGCAATAGATGGTGATACTTCTGATTTTGATTCAAAGGTTCAAGCAACTAGGACTCGTATTTATGACTTGGTTTCCTCAGAATACAGCGAGGCTCAGGTATCAATCCAAGGCAATAATAGGATAAGAGTCGAGGTGCCAGATGTATCTAATCCAGAGGAAATTTTTGAGTTAATCGGTGAACCAGCTTCTCTTGAATTTAGGAGTAGTGAGAGCGACGATGCAGAAGTTATACTCACTGGTCAGAATATTCGTAACGCTTACGCTAGTTATAATAGTCAAGATGGTGAATGGGGTGTAACTGTACAGTTTGATAGTGAAGGATCCACAAAGTTTTATGAGTACACCAGTGATCATGTAGGTGAAAGTTTATACATTTATATTAATGGAGTTTTAGATTCGGCTCCTACTATTAATGAGGCAATTAGTGGCGGATCCACATTTATTTCAGGGTCTTATAGTAATCAAGAAGATGCTGAGGACTTTGCTTTAAGGATTCTCAGTGGTACTTTTTCTGTAAATTTAACTTTGTTGGAGAATACAGTTGTAAGTGCTACACTGGGAGTTGATGCATTGAAGTGGGGCTTGATAGGTGGCGGCGTAGGATTGTTGCTAATTTTTGCTTTTATGATTTGGCGCTATCGTATGATGGGAGTATTGGCATGTTTTGCATTGGCTTTTTATGTAATTTTAATGCTGTTTTTCTTACAGGCCATACCATCAGTCCAGCTGACCTTAGCGGGTATAGCAGGTATAGTTTTGTCTATTGGAATGGCAATTGATGGTAATATTATAGTGTTTGAACGTATAAAAGAAGAGTACGCAACAGGTAAAAGGATAGAGGCATCTATACGAACCGGTTTCAAAAAAGCCCTTCCATCTATTTTGGATGCTAATATTACAACAATTTTGTCTTCATTAATTCTTTGGTTGCTTGGTACTGGTAACATACAAGGATTTGCTATAACTTTATTGATTGGTATACTACTGAGTATGTTTACTTCTTTAGTTGTAACAAGGAGTTTACTGAAGATGTATTATCCTATAAATAGTACTAACGCAAAGAAATATTCGCTAACGAGGGAGGCGACAGTAAGTGAACTTAAGTAAATTTAAACAGAATTTTCGCCCAAGTAAATGGACAAAATATTTTTTGGCATTGAGTGGTACCATTCTGTTGGCTGGTATAATAATATTGTGTGTCATGGGTTTTAACCTTGGTATTGATTTTACAGGTGGAAATGTTGTAGAGGTGCAAGTTGGTGAAGAATTAAATGAAGAAGGAACCTTTAATAATTTATCAGCGGAAATAACTCGTGTGCTAAATGAAAATGGGCTTGATGTAGCCTCAATTTCAATAATAGGAGAGGGGACTGCTAATGCTAGCATTGAGGTCCAATATCAGAATAAAGCAGGTTTGGATGACGCAGAAATGGCTGAATTAAATCAGACAGTACATGATGCGTTGACGGAGACTCTTGGTTATGAGGTCTCTCAAACGGAGACAAAAGGTGCTACATCTTCGGCTGAAACTTTGACGTATGCTCTAATGGCAATTTTTTTAGCGTTAATAGTTATGTTAATTTACATTGCTGTAAGATTTACTTTGTTGAGTGGTGTAGCAACCGTTGTTGTTTTGTTGCATGATGTCCTATTAATGTGTGCATTCGTTCTAATTTGTAGGATTGAAGTTAATTCCTCATTTATCGCTGCAATCATTACTATATTGGGTTATTCAGTAAATAATACAATTATAATTTTCGACCGTGTGCGTGAGAATATGAAAAAATCAAGTTTGTCAAATTTAACGCCAAGTGAAATAGCAGATTTGTCTGTGCGACAAACTTTGAATAGAACAATTAATACTTCTGTTACCACAATTTTGGCTATATTATTGCTAGCAATATTTGGTGTGGCATCAATGCAAGAGTTCATTTTACCGATATTGTTTGGCTTGATAGTTGGTACTTATGCTGCAATATTTATCTCAGGGCCTATCTGGGCGTACTTGATGGCAAAGTCATATAAAAATAATAAAAATGTAAAAGAGAGTACTTCTGGGGTTCTAGACGAAAAGACAAAAATTGTGGATACAACAGCTTCTAACGTGGTTGATGCATAAAATAAAGGGCCTTCCGATACGGAAGGTCATTTTTAAAAGGGGAATGAGATGGAGTTTATAAAAAATCCTAATTCAAAGAATCTTACACTAGATAAAGTTCAGCATATAGCGCAAAAATTTTCTGTTTCTTCATCTATTGCTGAACTTTTGATAATGCGAGGAATTAACAGTGATGATGAGATAAGTCGATTCTTAAACCCAGACATCAATCAGTTAAATGACCCGTTTTTATTCCATGATATGGGAAAAGTAGTGGAAAGAATTAATAAAGCGGTAATGAATAAGGAAAGGATTTTAATTTTTGGTGATTATGATGTTGATGGAGTAACCTCTACATATATTTTGCTTGATTATTTGCAGAGTCTGGGGGCTAAACCTGATACATTTTTACCTAATAGATATACAGATGGATATGGACTGACAATGGACACTGTTGACAAAGTCGTTAGAGAGTTTTCCCCACAATTAATAATTACTGTAGATTGTGGAATCAGCGGATATAAAGAGGTTGATTATATCAAGTCTTTGGGTATTGATATAATTGTAACTGATCACCATGATTGTCCAGAGATTTTACCTAACTGTCTTATTATAGATGCTAAAAGACCAAATGAGACATATCCGTTTAGAGAGCTTTGTGGTGCTGGTGTAGCATTTAAGATAGTTGAGGCGATGGCTGGGAGAGAGTTTGTAAAAAAATATTTACCAGTTACTGCTCTGGCTACAGTGTCCGACATTGTTCCACTTATGGAGGAAAATCGTGTTATTGTAAAATTAGGATTAGATTATCCTTTGAGTAGTTTTCCATTAGGCATTGCACTATTGGCAAAAGAAATGAAGATATTTGGGAAATTGACCAGTCAAGAAGTAAGTTTTAAATTGGCCCCAAAAATCAATGCATCTGGTCGTATGGGTGATGCGAATCATAGTCTGCTACTATATGTCGAAAAGAACAAAAATGTATTGCAGAAATTAATAGATCAAGTTTTGGAATATAATACTGAGCGACAAGAGCTATGCAATTTAGTATATACGGAATGTATCAGAGAAATAAAAAAATTAAATCTTGCAAATAGCAAAGTTATTGTGCTTTCGGGAGAAAATTGGAATATTGGCATACTTGGAATAGTTGCTGCTAGAATTGTAGAAGAATTTAATAGGCCCACTTTTTTGCTAGGGAAAGAAGGGGAATTTTACAAGGGCTCATGTCGCAGCATACCTGGAATGGATGTTCATGCTATACTTACTAGATTGCAAAATGTTTTAACTAGTTTTGGTGGTCATGTGATGGCTGCAGGCATGACAGTGGAATGTAGCAAGATTAATGATTTTAAAAAGCAATTGAATGAAACAGTTTTAGAGATGTACCCAGATGAATTTTTTATACCACACTTTGAGTATGATTTGGAGATATCACCAGAAGATATAAGTACTGATTATATCTTGGAATTAGATAAATTACAGCCGTTTGGCTGCCAAAATAGTGCGCCATTATTTAAAATAACATTTGACAAAGCCACTACAACTCCTATGAAAAACAATGCTAATCATTTAACTATACAATTACCTAATATAACGCTTTTGTGCTTCAATTCAGCGAACCTATTTAATTCAGTCAGCCAAAGTGGACAAAAGTCTGCCATAATTGAAATGCAGGTGGATACGTTTAGGGGCGTGGCATCAAGTAAGGGTATTGTTAAACATATCAAATTGGATAATGCACCAAACGTCGGTATAGAGCGAGTGGGTGGTGAGTATATAAAGCAACTAGCATTAGATAATTCTGGTTTGAAACCTAATTATAAAACATATGATCGGAATGACTTAAATAAAGTTTTGAATAATTTTAAAAATAGGATGTATGGAACTTTGATAATTGCAAACACATTGTATAGTTACAAGGAATTTATTGAGAATAATGACTTTAATAATAGCGTGGTTTGTCATGAGTATCTTAATATATCGAATGTAAATGGTTATAACACAATATGTTTGTGTCCTAGTTTGAACAATGATTTTAGCAACTATAACCAAATTATACTTTTAGATGGTGTATTGGATGAGGCGTACATAATATTTTTTAATACACATAGCAATGCTGTAATATATATTCCTCAAAAAACTCCGTTTATTTACGCCCCATTTAAAAGTTTAGACATCTCACGCAAAGTTTTTGGAGAGTATTTCCATTTATTTAAGAAAATGTCAAAAAGTAATATGATTGCGTTTGATGATTATAATTATTTCAATAAGTTAAAACGAATACAAAAAAATATCAATTACGTACAATTTGTTGCCTGTCTTGAAACATTTGTAGAATTGGGTTTAATTGAAGTCATTGATGAAGTAGGTAACTTTTCAATACATCTACTAAGCGGGAATCAAACCAGTTTGCAAAATTCTCACTTTTATAATAAACTTGAATTGATACTAAAAGCATATTAGGAGGTTGTTTTGATGACTAGATTTAGAATTCCTAGAACTCCCGCTTTGAGAAAAGATTACACAAAATGCCCATGGATAGGTGAAACTAGGACAGAAAGGCCCACGGAAGTCGCAAGGCAATTTATTCGTGACGGTATTAAACCTGATAAGTTGTTAGATAAAATGTTTTTGGAAATGCATTATGATAGACAAAAATCAGATTTATTATGTCAAACTATCAAAGAACAAGGTCATATCGTCAAGAATGATAATGAAGTAATATTAACTATTAATATACCATTTTGCGTATCACGTTGTTTTAATTGTAAGCGTGTCATGTGTCAAATAAACAAATCGATGGATATATTGCCGTATTATTATGAAGCTCTATTAAAAGAAATCAATTTGACTCGTGAAATAATCCAAAAAAATTGTTATATTGTAAAAGCGGTATGTTATACAGGAAACTTATTGGCTCTTGACCTTGCGCAAATGGAGAGAATTTTGAGCATAACTGCTTATTCATTTTCCCAAACATGTGTTGAAGTCGGACATCCATCGTTAATTACTTTAGAAAAACTACAATTATTAAAAAAATACAATGTAAACAGAATAATACTAAATGCACTAACTTTTAATATGTCGACATTGAGGAAACTGTGTAGGAAATATGATTTTAAAGATTTTTATGCTAGCTACAGATTAATTGCTAGTTTAGGCTTTGAAACTAATATAAGATTGGTAGCGGGGTTATTTGATGAGCACCAATTACAATTAAAACGAAACTTACAAATAGCTATTGAGCTTGGAGCAACGAATATTGATATATCAGTTAGGAGCTGTCCATATAATATGGAAGAATTGGCAATCTCAGATGAAACTAAAATTGTTGAGTTGAGAAAAATGTTGGAATTTGTATATAAATTCATGATTGAAAAAAAATATTTCCCCTACTGTGTTTATCTTACCGAAATAGAGAAGGGATGTTTTGAGAATGTTGGTTATACAATAAATGGTAAGGGGTGCGTGTATCTTACTGATAAAATTGAGCAGATATCAACGACTTTAGGCTGTGGGACAAGCGCAGAAAATATGAGGGTTAAAAATTTACACAATGAAAAAACTTTTTACTGTAATACATACGATGTTGGACAATATATATTGGGTATAGATGAATATTTGGACAAGAAAAAGAAATTTTTTACATAGTCTTTACTTTTTGATAATTTTATGTTATTATATACGCATACCTATTACAAAGTTTTGCGGTTAATCCTCGCATTTCTTTGTTTTGGGCTAATGTTATTAGGAGGATTAAATGTCTAACAAACAAGAAATTATTGCAAAGTTTCAACGCAAAGAAGGTGACACTGGTTCTAGTGAAGTGCAAATTGCATTGTTGACTGATAGGATTCAACACCTTACAGAGCACCTTAAGGCACATCCAAAGGATAATCATACCCGTCGTGGTTTATTAAAATTGGTTGGACAACGCCGTGCTTTATTGAAGTACTTAAGGGAAAAAGATCTAGAGAAATATCGTAAGATTTCGGCACAATTAGGCGTGAAATAAAAAAAGACACTTTTTAGTGTCTTTTTTTGTTTTGCAAAGCATATTGTAGTTGTAAGAAATTCTATTTGAGAGTGTAAAATATGAAAAATTTTTGGTTAAAGTTTACTAATGTTGGTGTTAATTTTATTTTGGCGATAATGCTCGTTGGTTTGACTTGCATTGTAATGATTCAGCCAAGTATTAGCGTTTCATCAGGTAATTTAAATAGTGTATATTACAATGGTAACATAGAAAGCAAAAAAATCACATTAATGTTCAATGTGTATTGGGGAAATGAATATATTGATGGTATATTGAATGAGTTTAAAGAAAGAAATTTACAAACCACATTTTTTATTGGCGGAATTTGGGCTGAAAAATTTCCAGAGGAATTACAAAAAATCGTTAATGATGGACATGAGATTGGAAATCATGGGTATAGCCATAAGGAACATAGCAAACTTAATTATGAGGGTAATCAAGAAGAGATTTTACGCACACATAAAATAGTCAAGTCTCAAATAGGGCTTGACATGACTTTATTTGCTCCACCAAGTGGGGATTTTAATGATGTAACTGTACAAACAGCAGGTAATCTGGGCTACAAAACAATAATGTGGACAAGAGATACAATTGATTGGCGTGATCAAGATAGTGAGGTCATATATAGTAGGGCAATCAAAAATGCAAAAGGAGGAGATTTGGTATTAATGCACCCAACCAAGGCGACACTAAGCGCATTGCCTAAGATTTTAGATTGTTTTGCTGAAAATGATTTAGAAGTTTGTACTGTTACTGAAAATATTGGAGTATGATTGCTTGTCACAGAATTTAAAATGTATTATACTATAAGGAAAAGCATAGGGGGCAAGTCATGCAATTAAAAACTTTTGATAATGGTATTAGATTGATACACGAATTTATTGAAGATAGCCAGATTTTTTCCATAAGATTTTGCGTAATGGCAGGTTCGAATGATGAGAGAGAAGATGAGTGGGGTATTGCTCATCTTTTGGAACATATGACTTTTAAAAGTACCAAAAATCAAACCACCAAACAAATTAGTGAAACGATGGACCGCCTAGGAGGTCACTTTAATGCCTATACTTCAAATGAAACTACGGTTTATTATTTGACTACAACAAAATACAATGCAAAAGAGGCAGTGCAGTGTTTTTGCGATATATTGGTTAATTCTCAATTTGATGCTGAAGAGTTGGAAAATGAAAAGAATGTTGTGTGTAGTGAACTAAAGATGTACGAAGATGATTTCCCAAATGTTTGTATGGAAAACCTTATAAGTAACGTCTTTGCTGGGACTCCTATGGAACATCCTCTAGGTGGTACGCCAGAATCTGTTATCGCTCTAAATTCTGCAAAACTAAAAGAATTTAAGTTAAGGAACTATACTCCAGGCAGAATTATAGTAAGTTCCGCTGGAGGAATAACGATGCAAGAGATGAGTGACTTGTTAGAAGAAAACTTGACTAAGTACTATAACAAAAGGGAAGAATGCTTGAGTTATAAGAGGGCAGAGTTACAACCTACTCCAAAGACAAGGATTGTTTTTAAGAAAAAAGACACCGACCAAGTATATTTTTATATATCTTTACCTGGTGGAAATAAATCTAGTGATTTAACCGAAGTTGAAACATTGATTAATGTTATTTTGGGCGGTTGCATGAGTAGTAGGTTATTTGTTGGGGTCCGAGAAGAAAAAGGATTGGTATATCATATTAGTGCTGGATCTGAAAAATTTTCCTCAATGGGCGTTAATGTAATAAGATTTTTTAGTAACAAAGAGAATGCTTTAAAAGCGCTTGAAGCAACCAAAGAAGTATTAGATGATCTAAAGGCAAATGGGATAAAAGAAAGTGAATTGATGAAGGCAAAAGAAATTTTTAAGACAAGTCAAATATTAAATAGGGAAAAGGTGTCAAACATCACAGGGCAAAATCTATCAAATTATATATATCGTAATGAAGTTTTTGATATACTAAAATTTTTAGATAAAATCAATCAAATTAGTCTAGAGCAGTTGAATAATCGGTTAAAGGTTTTGCTAGACTATGATAAATTCACTTTTAGCATAGTTAGTAATGAGAACAATATAAATCCGTTGACTATATTTAAATAAGGGGAGTTTAGTATACCGCACTTAAGTTAATAATTAATTAAAAAATCTTCTTTATACATTAATTCAAAAGATTTGTCTTTTCAATAGTTTTTATGATATAATATTTGGGTTGGTTGGAGGTAACTTGATTTGCAAGATTACACAAGCAGGAATATAGGCGGGAGTAATAAAAAACTACCTACTAGGACAAAACTGGGACTATCTTTAGTGATATGTTCAGTTTTAGTTTTACTATTTACTGCTGTAAATTTCTTGCCATTTATTCGTTCTTTTTTGTTGGGCACATTTGGCTTGTCGATATATCCGATTTTGTTGGTTCTAGCAGGCTTTGGTTGTATGCTGTTGTTTGCAAAGAAAAGATATGTATTTCCGCCAAAGTATACGGCAAGTATAATAGGATTATTCCTTGTTTTGTTATGCATACTACAACTATCTTTAACAAATGTAGCAGATTATAGTTTTACAGATTATATAACAAACACATATAACTCAAAATCATCACCTTCTGGAGTAATAATAGGTACCATTGTTTATGGACTTAGTTCTATATTCAACATAATTGGCGCATATATAGTATTTGCTATTGTTGCTTTAGTTTTGGTAGCTTGCGTGATAGATCAGTTTATAAAAGTTAAGGATTACCAGAGTTTAAATAGTAGAACGATGTCGTTCCCATTAACAGAAACTCCAAGTAGCAGAGTAAAAACCCCAGTATCCACTGTTGCTGAAGAGAAATCTCCAGAGCCAATGCCGAATATAGTTGAGAAAGAAAAATTAGTCACAGAGCCATCTCCAAAAACTCAGGCCTTGACATTAAATGCTAAACTGGAAGCTTTACAAAAAGCTCGTGATGAAAAGATAGCTAATGATCCACTCAATATAGCAGCTCGGTATAGTAAATCAAAAGGTGCTGATCAAGGTAATGATGAGATGGCACGTAAAATTTTCGGTGACGAATTTATTAATAGCGTGAGAAATAGTAGTAGATCCAACAAAAGCTCTAACAGTCTAAAACAGACATCTAGTGCGACATTGAGCGAACTTATGAATTATAATAAAAATAATAATTTAAGTACGTCTGATTTATTTACATCATCAAACAATAGGCCAAAACCTTTTTTCCATGAAGAAAATAATGAGTTAAAGAGCAAGGATTTTGGGACGTCTTCCATAAATTCACAAGCAACAAAACCTGTATTTAATTATTCGGATACTCAAGATACAGTCTATGATGTGAATAATATTGGCTACTATTCAAAACCTACAGAAGAGCACCAGGATACTAAACCTGCGGCAACACCTATTCCCATTACGCCTTACAAAGATATCCCTCAAGATGGACATTTAACAAGCAATAATAAAATTAGTGATGATTTGGATTTGGCTGATGTAATTATGCCAAATAAAGAAGAAGATCAATTTAATGTTCCACCAATTAATTCTGTTAATCTCAATGTCAACAAACCCTCTCAACACAAAGAACAATTGCAGATGCAACAGACAATGCCAACACCTAATAAAGTTACAAAGTATACAAAACCAAGCCCATATGTACGTCCGCCAATGGATTTGTTGACAACAAAATCTGTGAAATTAGCTAGTGATACTGAGGATTACCAAAAGAAAGCTGAAATACTAGAAGCATCATTAGAGAGTTTCCGTATACCAGCAAAGGTCGTAGCGATTACTCATGGGCCAGCTGTAACTAGATACGAAATACAAATGCCCGCTGGTATATCTGTAAATAAAATTACTAATCATGCAAACGATATTGCTATGAACTTGAGTGCTAATGGTGATGTGCGTATTGAGGCTCCAATACCAGGTAAAAATCTAGTTGGTATAGAGGTACCTAATGAGCAAATAGCAACTATTGGGCTAAGAGATGTTTTAGATACCCCAGAGTTCCACGAAAATAAAGCCCCATTAACCTTTGCTTTGGGTAAGGATATTGCAGGTGCAATCAAAGTATGTGATTTAGCATCTATGCCGCATTTGTTAGTTGCAGGTAGCTCAGGTAGTGGTAAGAGTGTTTGTTTGAATGTTTTGTTAATTAGTTTGTTATATAAACTAGGTCCAGAAGATTTAAAATTAATTTTGATAGATCCAAAGCGTGTAGAGTTTACATCTTATAATGGGTTGCCTCAGTTATTAACTCCTACAGCTATCAATCAGCCAAAACAAGCACTCAATGCATTGGATTGGGCAATTATGGAAATGGATAATAGATATTCTCTTTTCCAAAAAATGCGTGTTAGAGATTTTAAGGAATATAATAGTCTTGAGGTAGTGTATAAAGGCAAGGAGCCAAAGCTCCCTAGGATAGTAATCGTTATAGATGAGTTGGCTGATTTAATGATGTTGGCGAAAAAAGATTTGGAAGACAAGATAATGCGTTTAGCACAATTGGCTCGTGCAGCGGGTATACATTTGATCATTGCTACTCAGCGACCTTCTGTTGATGTAATAACAGGTACAATAAAAGCCAACTTACCATCTAGGATTGCTTTTGCGGTTACAAATTTTGCGGATAGTAAAACTATATTAGATCAAGGTGGAGCAGATAAATTGCTTGGTAAAGGTGATATGCTGTATGCTCCGCAAAATTTACCAGAGCCAGTCAGGATACAATGTCCATTTGTAAGCAATACTGAGGTGATTAATATTGTAGAATTTATAAAATCTCATAATGAGTCACAATTTGATGATGAGCTTACCAAACAAATTTTATCTGGTAAACAACAGAACAATTCAGGTGGTATTGGCGATAACGATGATGGCGCTAACGAATTTGATCCGCTATTACCAGCAGCATTAAAAGATTTTATGATAGCCAAGACTGGGTCAATATCTGCTATTCAACGTAGACACTCTATTGGATTTAATAGGGCAGCAAGAATAGTTGACCAAATGGAAAAGGCAGGGTTTATTTCTCCTGCTGATGGAACCAATAAGAACCGTACTGTTTTAATTACAGAGGAACAGTATAACGAACTTTTTGGTAATGATTAGAGGTAAAGTATACTTATGACAATATCAGAGTTATGTAACAAAAAAGTATGTGTAATATCTTTAGGTTGTGATAAAAACACAGTAGATTCTGAAAGGATTTTATTTAAATTAAAAGAATTTGGATTTGGGATCACAGGAGTACCTAAAGAGGCAAATATTATAATTGTTAATACTTGTGCGTTTATAGAAGAAGCACGTAGAGAAAGCATAGATAAAATTTTGGAAATGCTAGAATTCAAGAAACAGTTTGCTGAAAAACTAATAGTTGTTGGATGTTTGCCTGCAAAAAATCTTGAAGAGATTAAAAATGCGATGCCTGAGGTAGATTGTTTTTTGGGTATCGAGAGCTATAACGACATTGTCCAAGCAATAGTTAAATGTTATGATTTGGATATAAAAGCAAAAGATATAGATACTAAAATACCTAAGTTAGATAGAATAGTTTCGACGCCTAAGCATTATGCCTATCTAAAAATAGCGGAAGGTTGTAGTAACAAATGTTCATACTGTACTATTCCTCAAATTCGCGGTCCGTATAGGTCTGTACCAATAGAGAATTTGCTGTCCGAGGCTAGATTACTTGTAGACTCTGGGGTCAATGAATTGATACTTGTTGCGCAGGACGTAACTAGATATGGTGAAGATATTTATAAAAAGCATATGCTAGTTGATTTGATAAGGCAGTTATCAACCATAAAAGGACTTGAATGGATACGTCTACATTATTGTTATCCAGAGTTTGTTAGTGAGAGCTTAATTAATGAAATAGCTAATAATCCAAAAGTATGCAAATACATGGATATTCCCATTCAGCACATTAGTGATAAGTTATTAAAAGCAATGAATAGAGCAAGTACTAGACAGCGTGTAACAGCATTAATTGAAAAGTTGAGAGAATGTTGCCCTGATATTGCTATTCGAACTAGTATTATTGTAGGATTCCCTGGGGAGACACAAAAAGATTTTAAGGAGCTTAAAGAGTTTTTGATCAACCAAAAGCTTGATAATGTAGGTTTTTTTAGATATTCAATATAAAATGGTACCCCTGCTTACAATTTAAGCAAACAAGTGTATAAACATATAAAAAACAGTAGGTTAAAACAACTTGTTGAGTTACAAAGTGCAATAATGTACCAAAAGTTGTTGTCGCAAATTGGTAAAATTCAACGTGCAATTTGTGATGGTGTTGATGGAGAGAATTATATATTTAGGACTCAATATAATTCTCCAGATATAGATTCTGTAGTCTATGTTAGTAGTAAAACATTAAAAAATATACAAGTTGGCAACTTTTATAATATCAAAATTTTGTCTATAGTAGAACCATTTGATTTGAGAGGTGAAATAATATGAATTTGCCCAATAAATTATCTTTTGTAAGAATTTTTTTGGTACCAATAATCTATGTATTTTATTTAGCAGTGCCTTCACCTTGGGGGAAATTGGTGGCAATGCTGCTTTTTATTGCCGCTGCCATTACTGACCAGCTAGATGGGCACTTGGCTCGTAAAAATAATCAAGTCACAGATTTGGGTAAATTATTAGATCCAATGGCAGACAAATTATTATACTGTGGTTGTTTATTCTTAATTGTTGTAGATGGTACTATAATAGCACCATGGGGAATTATAGGACTATTCATAATATTTGCTAGGGATACATTGGTTAATGGAATTCGCCAAGTAGGTGCTACAAAGGGGGTAGTTTTTGCTGCACCTATTAGTGGTAAGTTAAAAGCGATTTTTGCCTACATATTTATTCCTATGTTTATGTTTGTTGCTGCAAATATTGGTGCTGGTGCAGAGTCGACCGTTTGGACTACAATAAACTATGTTATAGAAATAATGGCATATGTAGTATTTGCAATTGCTATAGTAGTTACTATATGGTCGGCTATTGATTATACTATTAAAAATAAAGAGGTACTAAAGTCAAAAACTGAATGAAAGCAAATTTGATTTTATTTAATACTGAAGAGTGTAGGGAGCAAATATATTTTGACACTTATCCCTATATACAAAGAAAATTAAATTCTTGTACAGTAGAACTAAATGAAGCTACTGTATTTTCTGATTTTAGTAGTTTTAAAGAAAGTTTGGAGCGCTATTTAGGAGATTTTACAGTTATTGCTTGGGACTTTGATAATGTTAGTTTTAATTTTAGTGAAATAGCAAAGATATTAAGTTCTTTTTATAAATCTGAGTTTATAGAGTATAATACTGGTTATTACATAAATTGTCCTGATGGGAAGCGTTGTTTGATAATTAATACAGTACGAGATGAGTTTAAGTATAAATTGGATAATTCTATCGTATGTAAAATATTGCAACTCAAATTTCCCTGTGCCTATTTAAAAGTTTTTGGTCTAGAAAAAAGTGAAATAAAAAAACTCATATCCCAAATACCGAATAATAATCTATTTGACCACGCAATATTCACCGAATATTTAGTGGGTGAGGTATCAATTACAACTAAAGAAGATTTTAATAAAGAGTTTGTAGATGATTATATACGAAATGTGTATTTACAATTTCAGGACTACTGGTTTGCAGACAGTGAAGAAACATTGTTACAAAAACTGGACGAAATCATGAGTTTACGTCATACAACCATATGCATTGCAGATGGTCTCACAAACGGAATATTTGAAAATTTTTTGAAAGATGGTTTGCCAAATATTGATAGGCATATAAAGAATATCTACACATTGTCTACCTTAGAGCAATACGCAAAAATTTTACATGTTAAACCTGATTTTTTATCGACACACGAAAAACAAAGCGTAGAAATGGCTTATGAAATGAGTGCGGTAATGATGGAACAGCAACTTGCGGATATATCTTTGGCTCTCTGTGGTGATGGGAAAGTTTGCTTTATATCTATTGGGGATAGTCAAGCAATACATGTTTTTAAGTATAATTTTAACCACAAACCAGAATATATTTTTAAAATTTTGTCAAGACAAGCAATTTTTAAATTACTAAAAAAACTTCGTGAAAATCATTTGTATTTTTTAGAAAATAGTGTATAATTAGAACATATGTATTATAAAATAAAGAGGAAAAATAATGAACGACAAACAAAAGGCGTTAGAAGATGTAATTGCACAAATTGAAAAGCAATTTGGAAAAGGCTCAATTATGAGATTGGGGGATAATGCAAAACAAGTGGTAGATGTCTTTCCTACGGGGTGTCTAACATTAGATTTAGCTTTAGGTATAGGAGGAATGCCTAGGGGAAGAATTGTAGAGATTTATGGGCCAGAATCTTCTGGAAAAACTACCGTTGCACTTCATGTAGTTGCACAAGCACAAAAAATGGGGGGGACGGCTGCTTTTATAGACGCAGAGCATGCTCTTGACCCTGTGTATGCTAGTAATTTGGGTGTTGATATAAACTCATTGTTTATCTCTCAACCAGACAATGGAGAACAAGCATTGGATATCACTGAGAGTTTAGTGCGTAGTGGTGGTATTGATTTGATTGTCATAGATTCTGTAGCGGCACTTACTCCAAAGGCAGAAATAGATGGTGAGATGGGAGATGCACATGTCGGTTTGTTGGCTAGGTTAATGAGTCAAGCTATGAGGAAACTAACTCCCGCAATAAGTAAATCAAATACTTGTGTGATTTTTATAAATCAGTTGCGAGAAAAGGTTGGAGTAATGTTTGGTAACCCAGAAACTACTACAGGAGGTAAGGCATTAAAGTTTTATTCTAGTATTAGGCTTGATGTCCGAAAAACAGATGCAATAAAAGATGGAGCCGATGTGATAGGTAGTAGGACAAAAGTTAAAGTTGTAAAAAATAAACTTGCAGCTCCATTTAAAATAGCAGAATTTGATATAGTTTATGGGAAAGGCATATCTAATGAAGGCTGTGTATTGGATTTGGCTTTGGAAAAAGGATTTTTGCAAAAAAGTGGTGCATGGATAGCATATAACGACGAAAAAATTGGTCAAGGTAAGGAAAATGCCAAACAGTATTTAGTTGACCATCCAGATTTTTGTGCTCAGTTACAGCAACAAATCATGGAGGTTGTTAATCAAAAGTTACCAGACTAATTGTAAAATCACCTATTAATAGGTGGTTTTGTTTTTTATCAATACACTTGACTTTTTATTTTTTTTCTAATACAATCATTTTGTACAGAATAAGTTTTTACTTATTTGTATTCTAGTAAAAATAAAAGTGAGGGCAACGCCAATGCTATTTGAATTTGGTATTGGATTGCTTGGTTTTGAGATAAATGTTTTACCGTTTATATTTATATTGATTGGTGCACTACTAATTGGCGCAGTAGTGAGTGTTTTTGTTTATAGAGCAGTAATAATAAAGAAGTTAGATAAAGCAAAAACGAATGCGACAAAAATAATAGATGCAGCAAAACAGGAAGCCAATACAATCCAAAAAGAGGCAAAATTAACAGCACAAGAAGAAGCGCTGAAGTTAAAAACTGAAGCAGAGCAAGAGCTGAAAAATCGTAGAATCGAAATTGAAAAATTAAATGAGAGAATACTACAGAGAGAAGAGTTTATAAATAGTCGTGAGCAAAATATTGAGAAGAAAAACGATATTTTGGAAGAAATAAAAAATAAATTAGAGACCAAAGAAAAAGATTTACAAGAAAAGGAGAGGGGTTTAGAGAATAAAAAAGCCGAGATTGTTGGAGAACTAGAGCGAATTTCCAAATTAACAAAAGAGCAAGCTAAATCACAGTTGGTGAGCAAGATAGAAGATGAGGCTAGGGCGGATGCTGCTATTTTGGTACGAGATATTGAGCAAGATGCAAAAGAAAATGCGTATAAGAAAGCTCAAAATATTATTGCTATGTCAATACAAAAATATGCTGCAGATGTAACAAGTGAATCTACAGTTACTACTATCCCTCTACCTAATGAGGATATGAAAGGTAGACTAATAGGTCGTGAAGGACGTAATATAAAAGCTATAGAAAATGCTACTGGTGTGGACCTCATAATCGATGACACTCCAGAAGCAGTAGTATTGTCTAGCTTTGATCCTATAAAACGTGAGGTTGCTCGCATTGCTATACAAAAATTGATGCAAGATGGTAGAATACACCCTGCAAGAATTGAGGAGACTGTTAGCAAGGTGCAACGTGATATAGAGCAAGAAATAAAAGAAGCTGGCGAAAACGCTGTATTGGAGTCTAATGTGCATGGGTTACACCCAGAATTGGTCAAAATACTTGGTAGATTAAAATATAGAACTAGTTATGGACAAAATGTTTTGCGCCATAGCATTGAGGTTTCTAGACTCGCAGGTATGATGGCAAGCGAATTGGGCTGTGATATTAATATTGCAAAAAGAGGTGGTTTGCTACACGATATTGGAAAAGCATTGGACCAGGAAGTTGAAGGTACACATGTTAGTATTGGTTATGAATTGGCTAAGAAATACAAGGAAAATCCAATGGTCTTAAATTGTATTCAAGCACACCATGGCGATGTTGAATTTGAATGTGTTGAGGCAATACTAGTACAAGCTGCAGATACAATATCGAGCTCTAGACCAGGTGCAAGAAGGGAGTCTCTGGATAGTTATATTAGGCGTTTGCAGAGATTAGAAGAAATATGCTCATCATTTAAGGGCGTTGAAAAAGCCTATGCTATTCAAGCGGGAAGAGAAATACGTATAATAGTAAAACCAGACGAAATTACTGATGAAAAAGCAGTTTTTTTAGCAAAAGATATCGCAAAACAAATCGAGCAGGAAATGGAATATCCTGGGCAAATTAAAGTAAATGTGATAAGAGAATCAAGAGCTGTTGAATATGCCAAGTAATTTTGCATATATTTATTTTGGTTTGATTTTACATTTAAGGGGTATATTATGCAAATAGCGGATAGCCATAATGATGTGTTTTATAAATTCAAGACTTATGAGAATATAAAAAATTATTTGATAAATGTTGAAAAGCAAGGTGTTGTATCGTTATTTTGTGCTTATTTTAGTTACAATAATCAAAAAGATGTGTCAGTGCGCAAGATTATTAATAGATTTGAGTTTATTAGGAACATTTCTGACATCGCTATTCCTACTATTGAAAACGCATGGTTTTTAACACCTAAAAATATTGATGCAATTATAGAGGCTCACCCTTTTTGTGTTACATTGTCTCATAATGTCAACACTTATCTTTGTGGCGGAGCGAAAGATGATGGACACTTTACCGAATGGGGGAAAAAGGTTGTTAAAGAATTAGAAAACGCTAATATCATTATTGATACAGCACATATGAATCGCAAAAGTTTTTATGAGTTTGTGGATATGACAACAAAACCTATTTTTAACTCCCATACTGCATTCGATACTTTTTGTAAACATCCGAGGAATTTGACCGATAAACAAATTGAGCTTATTGTTCAATCAAAAGGGTATATCGGGTTGGCACTTTTCCCAGAATTTTGGTCTACAGATAATTCTCTAACGAGTCAAGAAGTAATATACGCTATCAAGTGGTTTCTTGAAAAGTTTGGTGAAAACACTTTGGGCTGGGGAACCGATTTTAATGGTATTGCATACTATCCCGAGGATATAAAAGATTATAGTGGATTGTCTATAGTAGGTGATAAGTTATTGCAAAGTGGTGTATCGATTGATTGTGTTAAAAACTTTATGTCGAACAATTTATTAAAGTTAGTGAAACCATAGTTTTGCTAACTTTTTTCTTAGTGGCAGTTCGGATTTTTTTGTATCAAAAGTTTTTATTTCGTTGCTTTTAATTATATCTCCATTATTGGTAGTACATATCACATAAAATGATTTTACGTTATGTTTATTTATTTTAAATTTTGCTATATTATTGCTCGTTAAAAATTCTTTACTTGAGTGTGAAATATTTCCCATATCTGTATATACAACAGTATACGAATTTTTGTTATTATATGCCCAAGTAATAGATTCATCTTTACTATCATAATTAATCTCAAAAATATTGTTAGTTTTAAGATTTTTATTTTCTTTGGGCAAATTGTACTTGCTAAAGTATTCTTTAATTCCATTTGATTTGTCGTTTACGATTACTTTATGTTGTTTTTCAAGAATATCTTTATCTATCCAAGCAGATATTACGCTATCAGGCTTTTTAAAATTTGAAATTGTGTTTGTCTGTTTTAAATTACTTAGTATATCATAATTGATTTTAGCGCAAATTGTACCTCCATTTTGCGTTTTTGGTAAATCATTTTCGGATTCTCCGCTGACATTACCACACCAAGATGTTATCGTATATTCATGGCAATAACTAACGCACCAAGCATCGGTATTTTTGCCGTTTTCAGAGCCAACTGTTCCTGTTTTTGAAGCAATGGGTAAATTTAATGATGCTAATTTTTTTGCTGTGCCCTTTTGTGTACAATCTTGTAAAATATTATTTATCAAGAAGGCGGTATCGTCACGGCATGCTTTTTGTTCTTGCTTTTCAGTTGCTCTCGAATATAGAACTTTTCCTGAGAAATCTTCGATTTTTGAAATGAATGCACTTGGATAGTAGTATCCGTTATTTGCAAATGTTGTAAAAGCATCGCAAATTTGTTTAACTGTTGTTCCTTGTTCCATAGCGCCAAGAGCCAATGCTAAGTGATTATCATCTGGTGTAAATTCTAATCCAAATTGTTTTGCAAATTTTTTTGCATTATCAATTCCGACATACTCAAGAGTTTTCACTGCTGGTATATTTAGTGATTGGGTCAAGGCGTTTCTTACCGTTACCCAACCATTAAACTTTCCGTTTGCGTTTTTAGGTGAATAGCCATTATAATCTATTTCATCATCTAAAATATGTGAAGCCGGGGTGAGGATATTATTCTCAAAAGCGCTTGCATAACATAATATAGGTTTTATTAGACTGCCACATTGTCTTTTACTGTCTTCTTTGTTACCAACACATGCTATAATAGAATTAGCTTTATTATCTGCAATCATTATTATATCATTCTGTGATGAGGTAAGTTTTAATTCTGAGTGTATTGAAGTGAGCTTATCTTGCAAATTTTTATTTAGATATGTATAAACTTTAAGTCCACTGGTGCTCAATTCTTTTTCGCTGATATTCAGTAATTTTAGAGCTTCGTCTCTAACCATTTTGTAATATAATGACTCGCTTTTTGTATCATAGTTTGCAATCTTAAGTGGCTTTTGAATAGCATTATTAAACTCATCTTGAGTTATCTTTGATTGTTTTAACATGAGCGATAGCACCAAATTTCTTCGATTTTGACAATTTTCTGGATTGTTTATAGGAGAATAACTTGCTGGAGATTTTATAATACCTGCCAAAGTCGCACTTTCCCATAATGTTAATTCGGTTGCATCATGTCCAAAATATATTGTGCTTGCATCTTGCAAGCCATAAATATTGTGACCAAAGTATAAGATATTAAAATAAGTTGAAAGAATTTCATCTTTTGTGTATTCTTTTTCTAGCTGTAATGCTAGCAATATCTCTTTTACTTTTCTATCTAAAGTTTTTTCGCTTGATAGATGCGTGTTTTTTATCAGCTGTTGAGTAATGGTGGAGGCGCCTTCCTTGGCATAGCCATTAATAATATTTGTGAATGTTGCTTTGATAATTCTGCCAATATTAATACCATTATGTTCATAAAATCTTTTGTCTTCTGTGGCTATAAAGGCATCTATAACATATTGTGGTAACTCGTTTAAGTTTACGGTATTTTGTCCAGTAGGTGATGTTTGTATTATTGGAGTACTATCTCTGTCATATAGAGTAATTTTTGAATTATAACTATTTAACATTGATGTATCTAAGTGCACTGTACTCAAGTTAATTCCAAAAAGTATCATAAAAAAAATTAGAGGAATCAACACTAATAGAGCAAACGCTACAATAATAGCTTTATAAATCTTTTTCATATTAAACCTTTTTACTTATTTCATTCTTTTGTATAGTATGTAACACATGTATTTTTTTAATCACAAAGTGTTGAAAAAATGGGTAAAAAATGATATCATATATAAGTTAAAATGTGTTGCTTTAATAAGTAACTGAAATTAAGAAAATGGTGATAAAATGAAAGTTAGAGGATATTATTATATTTTTACATACGGTTGCCAAATGAATGTGCATGAATCCGAGAAATTGGCAGGTGTACTGAATAGCAAAGGATATACAGCGACTGAGAAACCAGAAGATGCTGATATTATAGTTTTTAATACATGCTGCATTCGAGAAAGTGCTGAACAAAAGATCTTGGGTAATATAGGTGCTATAAAACCAATAAAAAAGAATAAGAAAGATTTAATTGTGGCGGTATGTGGTTGTATGTCTCAGCAATCTAATATGGCTGGTTATTTGAAACAAAAATTTCCTTTTATAGATATTATATTTGGAGCAAACAATGTAGAATATTTTGGTGAGTACTTGGATAGGTTTTTGGAGCAGAGAAAATTTCAAAATATGGTAATAGCTGATAAGGACTACATTGAGAATAAAAATGCTATAAGTATGGCAAGAGATAGTAAGCTGCATGCGTTTGTTAATATTATTTATGGCTGTAATAATTTTTGTACATATTGTATAGTTCCATTCGTACGTGGTAGGGAGCATAGTAGAGCACCTGCCGACATAATCAAAGAAGTACAAACTTTGGTAAATATGGGGTATAAAGTAATAACTCTATTAGGGCAAAATGTAAATTCATATGGTAAAGATTTGACTGAAGATATAAATTTCGCCAAATTGCTGGAGCAAATAACTGCACTTGATGGAGATTTTGAAATTAGATTTATGTCCTCTCATCCAAAAGATTTGAGTGATGATGTGATAGATGTAATTGCTAATCAACCTAAAATAAGTAGAGCAATACATCTGCCAGTACAATCTGGAAGTAATAGCGTATTAAAAGCTATGAATAGGAATTATACTAGAGAAAATTATTTGGATTTAGTTTCAAAAATAAAATCTAAGATCCCTAATGTGAAGCTATCTACAGATATAATTGTTGGTTTCCCTGGAGAGACTGATAAGGATTACCAAGATACAGTGGATTTGATAGAAAAGGTGCAATATTCTAATGCTTTTATTTTTATGTATAGCAAAAGAAAAGGCACGATAGCAGAGAAGATGGAAAATCAAATTGCAATAGATGTAAAACGCAAAAGAATACATGATTTATTGAATATTCAGCATGAAATTTCTGATAAAATTTTTAGAAATTTGATAAATAAGCAAGAGAGAGTATTGGTTGAAGATGAGAATAAAGATTCATTTATAGCAAAACTACAATGTGGGAAAATTATTCTAATTGATAAAAAAAGCAATGATTTAAAAGTGGGCAGTTTCGCTGAAGTCAAGTTAATTGATTATGTAAAAGGTGATTTGATCGGCAAGACAATATAAAGAGGGTATATTAATATGGCTTTATCACAAATGATGAAGAATTACATTTTAAAAAAAGAAGAGTACAAAGATTGTGTACTTTTTTATCGTTTGGGTGATTTTTATGAAATGTTTTTTGAAGATGCAGAAAGAGTAGCCCCAATACTAGGGCTGGCATTAACAGCAAGAGATTGTGGAGATGGAGAGCGTGCCCCTATGTGTGGTATACCAGCACACGCTGCTGATACTTATATAGCAAAACTTGTAGACAGAGGAGAAAAAGTAGCAATTTGCGAACAGTTATCCGAACCAGTGCCAGGTAAAATAGTTGACCGTGATGTTGTTAGAGTTGTTACTCCGGGAACGATAATGGAGAATACACTACTTGACGAGAAGCAAAATAACTATATTGCTTGCGTTTTTGCATCTTCTCCAGAAAAAATTGGCTTAAGTTGGATAGATATATCTACAGGGGAATTTTGTGTACAAGAATTTAATGCTCAAAATGCTGTAGAACTAGTTAGTGATACTTTAGTTAGCATTTCTCCAAGTGAAGTAATTTGTAATAATGCAGCTTTGTTATTATCAAAAGATATGCCTTGCATAAAAGTAAATGCAGTGCCACAATTTTATAAACACATAGACTCAGCATTTGATAAAAACCACACCATTAAACTATTACTAAATCAATTCAAAGTTGCTAGTCTTAGCATCGTGGATTTGCAAGATAAGTTATTGGCAACTATAGCAGCGGGTGCATTAATCGATTATCTATTGCAGACTCAAAAAAGGGATTTGTCTCATATAAATAATGTTCAGGTCGTTTCTGACGGACGGTATATGCATCTTGATATGAATTCTAGAGTGAATTTGGAGCTGACTGAATCTTTGGCCGAAAGAAAAAGATATGGCTCTTTACTTTGGGTTATGGATAAAACTCGAACACCAATGGGCGCTCGTTTATTAAGGAATTGGCTTGAGCATCCTCTGCAGAATATAGATATCATTAATGATAGATTGAATGCTGTTCAAGAATTGGTAGATAAGAATATTAATCGAGCAGAATTATATGAAAGTTTAAAAAATGTAGGTGATATTGAGCGCTTATGTGGTAGAGTGTCATACGGCAATTTGACTCCTAGAAATTGTGCTGCTCTTGGTAGTACTTTAGATAGGTTACCCTACATCAAAGAAGCGTTGAGTAAATTTGATAGTAAAATATTAGCTGAGTGTAGTACAAAACTTGATGTGCTTGAGAGTATTAGAGATATGTTATTGAGTGCTTTTGATGATAATCCTCCCAATACTATTAAAGACGGCGGGTTCATAAAATCTGGGTTTGATGCACGATTGGACGAATGTTTGCTCGCTAAGACCGAAGGTAAAAAGTGGATGTCAGAGTTGGAGGCTAAAGAAAAGGAGTTAACTGGTCTAAAGTCACTAAAAATTAGTTACAATAAAATCATAGGATATTTTTTTGATATACCCAAAAGTAATGCAGACTTATTACCATTTAGGTTCCAAAGGATACAAACATTAGCAAACAGCGAAAGATTTATTACTGTAGAGCTAAAACAATTACAAGAGACCATACTATCGGCAGAAGATAAAGCATTAAACCTTGAACTTGAATTATTTAGAAAAATACGAGAAAAGTTGCTGGAGGTTATGCCTGTACTACAGAGCACAGCTAGGCAGATAGCAATTGTTGATGTTTTATTATGTTATGCAAATTTAGCTGTTGAAAACAACTACTGTAAACCTCAGATTAACGAGAACGTAAAACATATAAGGATAAAAAATGGTAGGCATCCAATAGTAGAAAAGTTAAATAAGAATGAGTTGTTTGTTCCTAATGATACACTGCTTGATGAAGAAAATAAGACTCTAATTATTACTGGCCCTAATATGGCTGGAAAGAGTACATATATGAGACAAGTTGCATTAATTACATTTATGACCCATATTGGTAGTTTTATCCCAGCAACTGAGGCGGAAATATGTTTGACAGATAGAATCTTTACAAGAATAGGGGCTAGTGATAATCTAGGTCGTGGTCAGAGTACCTTTATGGTGGAAATGGTAGAAGTTGCTAACATACTGAGAAATGCAACTCGAAATAGTTTATTAATACTTGATGAGATAGGACGGGGAACTTCCACCTATGATGGTTTGAGTATTGCATGGGCAGTTATTGAGTATGTTGTTCAAAAGATTGGAGCAAAAACATTGTTTGCTACCCATTATCATGAATTGACTAGTTTGGAAGGAAAACTAAACGGAGTAAAAAACTATAAAGTTTTAATTAAAGAGTACAATAATAGTATAATGTTTTTGAGAAAAATTGTTGCAGGGTATTCTGATAAAAGTTTTGGTATAGAGGTAGCTGGACTTGCAGGTATACCAAACGAAGTTATAGATAGAGCAAAGGTTATATTAAGAGAGCATGAAACCAAGCAAAATACTAACTTAGTACTACCAAACACTACTGGTGTTAATCCAAATGGGGAAATAGATGTATTTGCAAATATTAAATCAATTCTAGATACTATTGATATAAACAATTTAACTCCCTTAGAGGCACTCGCAAAATTAGGTGAAATAAAGGAAATAATGAAGGATAAATAATGAGTAAAATAAATATATTAGAGCCTGCTGTTTTTAATAAAATAGCTGCTGGTGAAGTGGTAGATAGACCTGCATCTATCGTTAAAGAATTGCTAGAAAACAGCATAGATGCGGGTGCTAAGCATATTATAGTGGAAATAACTAATGGTGGTATTAATCAAATAGTAGTTAGAGATGACGGTTCTGGAATTTACTCTGATGACGTAGAGAGAGCATTTTTACCACATGCAACTAGTAAAATATTAACTGCTGATGACTTGACGCAGATCAGTACTCTAGGTTTTAGAGGTGAGGCATTGGCATCTATTGCTTCTGTTTCTCAAATAGAGATGCTAACGAAGACTACTGATAGTGTCACTGGTACTTTTTTGAAAATAGACGGTGGTATAGTCGCAGAAAAAACCGAAAAAGGGTGCCCAGATGGTACCTATATTTCTGTAAATAATTTGTTTTATAATATGCCAGTGCGTGCCAAATTCTTGCGTAAACCCAAACAAGAAGAGGGTGAGATAACCACATTAATATCTCGATTAATATTGGCTAATCCTGATGTTTCCATAAAATATATTGCTGATAACAAAACTATATATAATAGTCAGGGAACTGGCTTAAAAGATGCTATTTTTTCAATTTATGGCACCAATACTATACAGTGCATAATACCAGTGCATAGTACTAATAAACAGTATGAAATAACTGGTTTTAGTAGTAAAACAAACTACTTTAAACCGAATAGGACATATCAAACACTGATAATAAATGGGAGATATGTTAATAACTATATGATTTCTCAAGCCGTTTCTAGAGCGTACGAAAGATATATGATGAAGCAAGCTTTTCCTTTTTTCGTATTAAATTTATCTATTCCAAAGGAAGAGGTGGATGTTAATGTACACCCTACAAAAATGGATGTAAAATTTTCAAACCCACAAACAATTTTTGGATTTGTATATTCCGCCATAGAGAAAGCTATAAATGATTTTTTGTTGGCCGATTTACCTCAGGAGTATTCGAGTATTAATGTTCTTTTAGATGTGCCTGGAACGACATCACCAGATAAAACGGATTGTATTAATACAAAATCAGTTGATACTTTAACGGAAGATGTATCAAAAGAAAGTAAAACAAATTCGCTTGATGGCAATGATGTCAATGCAATTTCTAAAGTATTGTTTGACTTTAATCCTTCACAGCATGATAAATTGGAAGAGGGAGCAAGTGCCCTAGGTGAGATCTTAATAGAGAAGTTGCAATCAAAACCCATTGAAAATTTTGTTAGCAAATACGAATCTATAAAATCTACCACTGATGATATAAGACCTCAACCGATTCAACAGAAAATATTAGATGATGCAACTCTGGCAAATGATTTGATATTAAAGACTAAGATTGTAGGAAAGGTTTTTAATACTTTTATCTTAGTTGAGCAGGAAGATAAACTTTACATTGTCGACCAGCATGCTGCACATGAACGCTTATTATATGATAAATTAGTAAACGATCTAAACAATAAACAGGTTAAAAAACAAGGATTGCTAATTCCATATATTTTTGATGTAAATTACCAGGAACACGATTTTATTGTCAGTCAAATTGACTTGTTAAGGGAGTTGGGATTTGAAATAGAATCTTTTGGCAATTTGAGTTTTAAAGTTGATAGTGTACCTAGTGTTTTAGCTGATATAGATTTAGGGAAATTTTTTAATACAATATTGGCGAATGTTAATTCATTCCTGAATATAAAAACTGAGGACATATTGCGTGATAAAATGGCACAATACGCCTGCAAGCATGCTGTAAAAGGTGGAGATGACCTAGACAAAGAGGAACTAGTGAGTTTGATTAGAGATGTTAGCTCTGGAAAGGTTACACTGCAATGCCCTCACGGGAGACCATTTGTTATAGAGTTTACCAGAAACGATTTTGATAAATGGTTTAAGAGGAAACTTTAATGAAAGGTGAAATTTTAATAATTTGCGGAAGTACTGCTGTTGGTAAATCAGCGCTTGCTTTGGATTTGAGCAAATACTTGAATATAGAGATTATATCAGCTGATTCAATGCAAATCTATAAGTCTTTGGATATAGGGACTTCAAAGCCAACTACTCAAGAAAAAAAAATCTGTCCGCATCATATGATTGATATAGTCTCACCATTTGATAGTTTTAACACTTTTCAGTTTACCCAAAGAGCACATTCAATTATTGTAGAGATATGGCAAAGAGGTAATTTGCCTGTAATCGTTGGTGGAACGGGATTATATATTGAGAGCCTAATTAAGCACTATTATTTTTGCAATGATGCTAAAAATCAAGATTCACAAAATGAATATAATGCTCGTGTTGTGTGTTTATATAGGGATCGTAAGTTGCTATATCAAATTATAAATGACAGAGTAGACGATATGATAAAAAATGGCTTGGTAGACGAGGTGAAAGTTTTGAGAAGTATAGGTGTAAATTCAAATTGCCAATGCATGCAAGCAATAGGATACAAGGAAATTTGGGAGTTTCTTGAGGACAATTTATCATTAAATGAAGCGATTGAAAAAATCAAGCAAAATACTCGTAATTATGCTAAGAGGCAACTTACATGGTTTAGGCATATGGAATGCGAATGGATTAATATAGACTCAGAACGCGATAAGTTAATTAAAGATTTGGTAGGGTATTACAAACAATATAAAAAATAAGGCTTGAAAAGCCTTATTTTATTTCTCGTTTTTTGAATACAGTATAGGTCAAAATTATTAACGCTAATATAAATACCGTGGTAATGATGGCACTTATCCAAAAATCTACATTGTAGAATATACCACTTGAGAATACTAAACTGAGCGGATTAGACTCTGTTGCAGCAAAAGAGCCACCCAAATATTTAAATAAATCAAAGTTACCAAATGGTAGATATGCGTACCAATAACTAGTCGTAAAGATGGAACCAAATATTGCCGAGAAGAAGTAAATGAATATAGAAATACCTACTGCACCCACATAACTGCGGAATATGACAGAAATAGTTATTGATATAAGAACATATACAAATATTTTAAAGATTAAGCACAATAAATATATCAGTAATACTAACACTGGTGACATCACAAAAGCTGTTGATGAATTAAATATTCCAAGTACTGGTGTCATATCAATACCATAGAATATTGTTCCCATGATAAACAAAATAATTGCGGTAAAAATCGTAAAAATTGTAGCAAAAATTAATGTTGATAGGATTTTACTTGTGAGTATTTTATTTCGACTAAATGGTCTAATTGCCAGTAATTTTAATGTACCACTGCTTTGTTCTCCGGCAACCATTCCTGCACCAATCACAACAGCAAATATTATTATAATAAAGCCACATAGTTCTAGTCCATAATACATAAAGTCAAAAACAGTAGCCTCGGCATTACTAGATATACTGGCATTGTACATCATAGCATAATCAGTAGATACTTCATTATTGTTTATCAAAAAAGTCAATTTGGTTATTTCTTCTCTCAATTGATAAGAATATACACTGTCGTAACCTTTGAAATTATGTAAAGAGCTATCTGAATATGAGCTAATTGGCTCGTATTGTAGGGTAGTACTAACTAAATTGCATATATGATCAGAATATAAATAATAACTGCGAATGTCATCTTTTAATTGTTCTAATTCATAGTCTGCTTTAGGGTAGTTTTCGTTAATAGTTTTAGCCCTGGCTTCTAGATTGGCTGTTGCAGTTGCTAATAGTGTATTGAGATTGGTTATAGTTTGTTCACTTATCTCAATATCTTTTATTTGATGTGTCAAAGTAATAATATCATCTATAATTCTATTAGATGCCAAGTAATTATAAATTTGCAAATGAGTGCTGGCATCATTATAATCCAAACCATCGGTGCTTAAGTGTCTGATAGCATTCTCAACTAGGGTTGAAATTTCATCAATACTATCTGTGGTGATTAATATGGAGAGGTTAGGGGCATTTACAGCAT
Organism: uncultured Clostridia bacterium; assembly: GCA_944383355.1. Lineage (GTDB taxonomy): Bacteria > Bacillota > Clostridia > Christensenellales > UBA1242 > RUG666. The sequence continues at coordinate 3,452 of CALWPF010000004.1, read as the reverse complement.
TGTTGAATATGGTACGGAATTGATTTAAAGTATTAATCAATTGAAGTCTATTATTATTCATATTAGTTACATTAGGTTCATTAAATATGCTTTGACTATATGTACTCATGATGCCTTGCATTTCATCTACTAAACTAAGTTGACTGGTATATTTATTTTCTGCCAAGCCTAAACTTTTATAATATTCTACAAGTGTTACAGCATTAGTAACATTCTCATCAGCGACTATTTTATTCATTTCACCTGTTCTAGTGGAGAAGTTAGTATAAGCTTCTGTATTAGTTGATCCACCAACCGCATATTCCGAATCCGCACGCTGTTCTGGAGCATATATAGTCAATGCTAATATCAATGCTATTACTAAAATCCCAGTAATAACATATAATATTGGACGCATTAATATTTTATTTAATTCACCTCTTATAAGGCGACCCATTTTTGACATAATAATCTCCTAAGAAATTTTACCAGTTTTATGTTTTTTAAGTATCTCAATATAAATATCTTCTAAGCTTTTTGTTTCAATTTTTGTACCATATATTTTTATATTTCTCTGTTCAAGAGAGTTTATAATCTTTTGTGCATTATTTGGATCAAAAGGAACAAGTATTGAATTGCCAGCTTTTTCTACAGGCACATCATATTTTAAATATATTAATTTTGCAGCATAATTTGGATAATTGACCCTGATTCTCAGTCGTTGCACTGAACCATTTTTTTCATGAAGCTCATCAAGTGTCCTTATCTCTAATATCGAACCTTTGTCAACTATTGCTACTGTATCGCAGAGTTGTTCCATTTCATTTAACACATGGCTGCTAATGAGTATAGAAATATTTGTTTTTGCCGCTAAAGCCCTTAGAGTCTGCCTCAATTCCATTACACCATTTACATCTAAACCATTAGTTGGTTCGTCCAAGATTAGTAGTTTTGGTTGGTGCAATATAGCTTGAGCAAGTGCAATTCGCTGTCTCATACCAAGTGAATATGTTTTTACCTTATCATTAATCCTTGGGGTCATTCCCACTAATTCAGCGACTTCATCTATGCGCTTTTTAGGTATGCCTTTGTACAGTTTGGCATAGTAGTTTAAGTTTTGTTTACCAGTCATATATCCATACACTTGACAATTTTCTATCATTGCCCCCAGATTTATAACAGCAGATTCAAACCGTCTCTGAACTGATTTGCCACAAATGAATACTTCTCCGGTTGTTGGTGAAGAAAGTCCACTAATTATACGCATTAGAGTAGACTTACCAGCGCCATTAGGCCCGATAAAACCAAAGATCTCTCCAGCGTACACCTCAAAGTCTACATTTTTTAGAGCATATCTGTCACCATACATTTTGCTAACATTCTTTACCTCTAAAATTTTTTCGCTCATTACACACCTCTTAATGTGACTAAATATATCTTATTTTGTAGTCAAAGTCAAGTGAATAAAGTTTTTCTATTGACATTTTATATCAACCTACATATAATATTGGTATGGAAAATGATATAAAAACTGTTAAACATAGTGTGGGTAGTATTATATTATTAATACTCACTATTTTATTTTGTGTTTCTAATGTGCTTTCTTACTGGCTTTTGTATGAAGTACGACTTTTATATATTATACTTTTTACTGTGTTAAACGCATGTTTGGTAATAGGGGCATTTATCTTTTTTTTCACGGGACTCAAATCTTGGTTTAAAACAGTTTTTATATGTGCAATTATTACCCTAGTAGTTACGTGGGGCTATTACGCACTTTTTGCTTTTGGATTATTGGATATATTCAATAGCAAGGAGGCCTTGCAAGATGCTATAGCATCAACTGGAGGATGGGGGATGCTAGTTTATGTTTTGTTGCAATTCCTCCAAGTAACTTTTATTCCATTACCAGCTATGCTTACTACCGTAGTAGGCACAATAATGTTTGGTCCTTTAGTTGCAACGCTTCTAAGTCTTGTTGGTATAATGGCTGGCTCAATATTTGCTTTTTGGTTAGGTGATAAGTTCGGTGAAAAAATTGTCATTTGGATAGCCGGCAAAGAACAAACTGAAAAATATTCAAAGTTGATTTATGAAAAAGGGAAATATTTGTTTTTTTTAATGATGCTTTTCCCATTATTCCCAGATGATATTCTATGTTTAGTCGCCGGTATGACGGCAATGCCTTTTAGATATTTTATAACGACTATAATCTTGACTAGACCAATTGGTATCATTATGACATGCTACTTGGGGAGTGGCGAGATAATACCTTTTGAGGGCTGGGGATTGGCAGTTTGGGCTGTCATAGTAATAATAATGGCAATACTGTTCTTTTGCTCATACAAGTATCAAGCTCAAATAGAAAAGTTTTTAACAAACTTAGCCACAAAACTGCAAAAAAGAAAAAAAATCAAACCCGTATCCGATAAAAATGAAGAAAACAATACAAAAGAGATAAAAAGATTAGTTGAACCAACAGAAGAAAACCTACCACTATTGTCGTATAGTAAGGAGAGCGGTGATCAAACGCCAAATGATAAATCACAGAATAATAAAATAAAACTTGACAATGAACAATCAAGCGATAATAATAAAACATAAAAAACCGTCAATATTAGTTGACAGTTTTTTATTTTAAAATGTTTTGTTAAGTTATGCAAGCTTTTTATAATCATCGTCATCAACAGGCTCAAGCCATTCATTACTTGCATTTTTTGCTGGAACTTCGATAGCGATATGTGTAAACCAACTATCTTTACTTGCTCCATGCCAATGTTTTAACTCGGGCGCAATATAAACCACGTCACCTGGATACAATTTTTGTGCGGGTTTCCCCCATTCTTGATACCAGCCAACACCATTGGTACAAAGTAGTATTTGTCCACCATTATGATGTATATGCCAATTATTTCTACATTGCGGTTCAAAAGTTACATTAGCGATATTTACTCCTTGAGCATTTAACACTTTTAGGTAACTTGTTCCCTTAAAATATTGTGCAAATTTGTCATTTGGAGCACCCAAACCAAACAATGATTCGCTATTGCTTAATGTTGAATCGGAATAAACCTCTCTAATAATAGGAAAAGCGGCCCATGCATTTGGCCAACCAGCATAAAAAGCTAAGTGGGTTAGTAACTTCACCATTTCTGATTTAGTAATTCCATTATTTTTTGCATTTAGTATATGCGATTTTAGTGAGTTATCAAAGATGCTTTTTGTTATTAGAGCGGTTACGGTGATGAGGCTTCTATCCCTTAATGATAATTTATCCTCTCTTGACCATACTTCTCCAACAAGAAAATGAACATATTAGACTACAAAATCTAACATGTTCTCTCTTTTTTATTTGTTGTCCGTTTTAATCAAACAACATCATTTGTACTAATATCTTTTTTTTTATTAAATAACTCCCCAATTTATTTGGATGGTTCCATTATTAACTTGGCTCCATAAATCGTCCCATGTTG